>JAQXRG010000048.1 GCA_029218405.1 Bacteroidales bacterium | reverse complement strand
CATCGACCAGATGACCGGCTCGGTGAGCATGCGGGCCGTGTTCCCGAATCCGCAGAGCATCCTGCGCAGCGGCGGCACGGGCAACGTGGTGTTCCCCTACGCGATGGACAATGTCATCGTCATCCCGCAGAACGCTACGGTGGACATCCAGGACAAGAAGTTCGTGTATGTGCTCCAGGCGGACAACACGGTGAAATATACGGAAATCAAGGTGTCGCACCTGGACGATGGCCGCACTTACATCGTGACCGAAGGCCTGAAGGCAGGCGACAAGATTGTGGTGGAAGGCGTGCAGGCGTTGAAGGACGGCCAGCAGATCACCCCGATTACCCGTGCCGAGAGTGAGGCCAAGTTCCAGCAGGCCATGAAGGACCAGCGTGAGGGCAACCTGGCGACGGCGTTCAATTAATTATTCCGTCTTTCATTAACATCCAATCGCGTGAAATTAGTATGAAATTAGATAGATTCATCAACCGTCCGGTGCTCTCCACCGTGATTTCCATCCTGATTGTCATTCTGGGTGCCATCGGACTGGTGACGATGCCGGTGACGCAGTATCCCGACATCGCTCCTCCTACCGTACAGGTCAGCGCGACCTATACGGGTGCCAGTGCCGCCACTGTACTGAACTCGGTGGTGGCTCCCTTGGAAGACCAGATCAATGGTGTGGAGAACATGATGTACATGACCTCCACCTCCTCCAACAACGGCTCGGCCAGCATCGAGATTTACTTCAAGCAGGGCACTGACCCCGATATGGCGGCGGTGAACGTGCAGAACCGTGTCTCGATGGCGCAGGGCCTTCTGCCCGCCGAAGTGACCAAGGTGGGTGTCACGACCCAGAAGCGTCAGAACTCCATGCTGATCGTGTTCTCCATCTATGACACGACGGACAAGTATAACATTGAGTTCATCGAGAACTATGCGAAAATCAACCTCGTGCCGCAGATTCAGCGTGTGCGCGGTGTGGGCGACGCCAACGTGTTCGGCCAGGACTACTCCATGCGTATCTGGCTGAAGCCCGACGTGATGGCGCAGTACAAGCTGGTGCCTTCCGACGTGTCGTCCGCGCTGGCGGAACAGAACGTGGAGGCCGCTCCGGGACAGTTCGGCGAACGGGCGGGCGGTACGTTCCAGTACACCATCCGCTACAAGGGACGCCTGCAGCAGCCCGAGGAATTCGAGAACATTGTCATCAAGTCCTTGGCCAACGGACAGGTGCTCCACCTGAAGGACATCGCCGAGATTGAGATGGGCCGTCTGGACTACTCGTTGGGCAACAAGGTGAACGGCCACGAGGCGGTGACCTGCGTGGTCTATCAGATGGCGGGCTCGAACGCCACCGAGACCATCAACAACATCCAGCAGTTGCTGGAGGAGGCCAAGGCCACGCTGCCTGCCGGCCTTGACATCAATGTCTCGCTGAATGCCAACGACTTCCTGTACGCTTCTATCCACGAGGTAATCAAGACCCTGTTCGAGGCGTTCGTGCTGGTGTTCATCGTGGTTTACGTCTTCCTGCAGGACATGCGCTCCACGCTGATTCCTGCCATTGCCATTCCGGTGGCGCTGGTGGCCACGTTCTTCGTGCTGAAGCTCATCGGTTTCAGTGTCAACCTGCTGACGTTGTCGGCCATGGTGCTGGCCATCGCGATTGTGGTCGATGACGCGATTGTGGTGGTCGAGGGTGTGCACGCGAAGCTGGACCAGGGGTATAAGTCCTCGCGTGAGGCCTCCATCGACGCCATGAGCGAACTGGGCGGTGCCATCGTGTCCATCACCTTGGTGATGATGTCCGTGTTCGTGCCGGTGAGCTTCATGAGCGGTACAGCCGGTACGTTCTACCAGCAGTTCGGTGTCACCATGGCGGTGTCCATCGCCTTCTCGGCCCTGAACGCGCTGACCCTCTCGCCGGCCTTGTGCGCCTTGTTCCTGAAGCCCCATTCAGCGGACGGCCACGAAAAGAAGATGACGATGGTGGACCGTTTCCACGCTTCGTTCAATGCCGCCTACGACTCTATCCTGAAAAGCTATAAGAAGCGCGTGGTGTTCTTCATCCACAAGAAGTGGCTGTCGTTCGGTCTGGTAGGCGCTTCCATCGTGCTGCTGGTGTTCTTCATGAAGATTACCCCGACGGGCATGGTGCCCAACGAGGACACCGGATCCATCATGGGTGCGGTGACCCTGCCGCCGGGCACCTCGCAGGCCGAGACGGCGAAGACCCTGGCCCGTGTGGACAGCCTTATCGCTGCCGACCCGGCTGTGGCCTCTCGTACGATGATTCAGGGATACAGCTTCATCGGTGGTAAGGGTCCGTCGTACGGCTCGTTCATCATCAAGCTGAAACCGTGGGAGGAACGCTCCATGATGCAGAACTCCGATGTGGTCTATATCTCGCTCTTCATGCGGGCACAGAAGGTCATCAAGGGTGCGCAGGTACTCTTCTTTACCCCGCCGATGATTCCAGGTTACTCGGCTTCGAGCGACATCGAGCTGAACATGCAGGACAAGACCGGCGGCGACCTGGGCAAGTTCTATGACGTGGTGCAGGAATACATGACGGCCCTGAAGGAGCGTCCGGAGGTCAACTCGGCACAGACGTCGTTCAACCCCAACTTCCCGCAGTACATGATTGATATCGACGCGGCCGCTTGTAAGCGTGCGGGCATCACGCCGACCGATATCCTCTCGACCATGCAGGGCTATTACGGGGGTCTGTACGCCTCAAACTTCAACCGCTTCGGTAAGATGTACCGTGTGATGATCCAGGCCAATCCGGAGGCACGTGCTAACCTGGAGTCGCTGAAGGGCATCAAGGTGCGCAACAAAAGCGGCGAGATGGCTCCCATCGAGCAGTTCATCTCCGTGGAGAAGGTATATGGTCCCGACAACATCAGCCGATTCAACAAATATACCTCTATGAAGGTGATGGTGGCACCCGCTTCCGGTTACACCTCCGGTCAGGCGCTGCAGGCCATCGCGGAAGTGGCGAAGACCAACCTGCCCGCCGGTTTCGGCTATGAGCTGGGCGGTATGGCGCGTGAGGAGGCCGAGACCAGCGGCAGTACCACCGGTCTTATCTTCCTGCTCTGCTTCGTCTTCGTTTACCTGCTGCTAAGCGCGCAGTACGAAAGTTACATCCTGCCGTTGGCGGTGTTGCTTTCCGTTCCCTTCGGTCTGCTGGGTAGCTTTATCTTCGTGAACGGTTTCGCCGCGTTGGGCAGCATCTCGGCCCTGAAACTGATTCTCGGCTCCATGTCGAACGACATCTACATGCAGATTGCCCTCATTATGCTGATGGGTCTGCTGGCGAAGAACGCCATCCTGATTGTAGAGTTCGCGCTCGACCGTCGCAAGCAGGGCATGAGTATCTCCTGGGCGGCTGTCCTGGGTGCCGCTGCCCGTCTGCGACCCATCCTGATGACTTCGCTTGCCATGATTGTCGGTCTGATTCCGTTGATGCTGGCCATGGGAGTCGGCGCGCATGGCAACCGTACGCTGGGTGCCTCGGCCATTGGCGGTATGTTGATTGGCATGATTTTCCAGATTTTCCTGGTGCCCGTGCTCTTCGTGGTCTTCCAGTGGCTGCAGGAGAAGTTCAAGCCCATCGAATGGGACAGCATGGACGAGAGCGAGATGAAGTCGGAACTGGAACAGTATTCTATCAAGTAATGCCTCTATAATATAATGATGTATATGAAGAAACAGATTATCGGAACGATGTGTGTGGCTGCTCTCCTGAGCAGCTGCCACATCTACAAGTCATACGAGCGTCCGGAAGAGTTGGCGGACGAGGTGACCGACATTTACCGTGACCCCACTTCGGCCACCGGTACACTGGCCGCCGACACAGCGAACATGGCCAACCTGCCTTGGCAAGAAGTGTTCCGCGATGCCCGGTTGCAGGCGCTCATCGAGGAAGGGCTGGCCAACAATGTGGACGTACAGGCTGCCGCGCTCCGCGTCAAGGAAGCCAAGTGGCTGCTCACCTCCGCCAAGCTGTCCTATCTGCCCTCGCTGAACCTGGCACCGCAGGGGACGCTGACCAGCATGGACGGGTCGGCCGCTGTGAAGGCTTATACCCTGCCTGCCGCCGCCAGCTGGGAAATTGACCTCTTCGGGAAAATCCTGAACACGAAACGGGGCCAGAAGGCGGCGTACCTGCAGAGCCAGTACGCCCAGCAGGCTACCCGGTCGGCCATCATCTGCAACATCGCCAACATCTACTATTCGTTGCTGATGCTGGACCGTCAGGTGGAAATCACGGCCGAGACTTCGGCTATCTTCAAGGAGAACGTGCGGGCCATGGAAGCCATGAAGCTGGCGGGCATGACCACCGAGGCCGGCGTGGCCCAGATGCGGGCGGCCAGCCACCAGGTGGACGCCTCGCTGATGGACCTGCAGCGTCAGGTGCGCGAGACCGAGAACGCCCTGTCCGTACTGCTGGCCAAGGCGCCCCAGACCATCGAGCGTACCACCCTCGACGCACAGGTGATGCCCACCGCCTTGATGGCAGGTGTTCCCCTGCAGCTGTTGGAGAACCGTCCTGACGTGAAAATCGCTGAGATGACCCTGGCGAGAGCCTACTATTCCACCAACCAGGCACGGTCGGCGTTCTATCCGAACCTGACCATCACCGGTACGGCAGGATGGACCAACGGCTCGGGCACGCAAGTGTCCAATCCGGGTATCTCCCTGTTGCAGGCCCTGGGCTCGCTCACCCAGCCCATCTTCAACCACGGCAAGCTCGTGACCAACCTCAAGGTATCGAAGGCGGAAGAGGAAATCGCCCGCATGGAATACCACCATGCCATCCTGTCCGCCGGCAAGGAAGTGAGCGACGCTCTCTTCCTCTACGACACGCAGAACCGGAAGTTGGTGGAAGACCGGGGCCGGGTGGAACAGCTCGGCAAGGCGGTGACCGCTACGAAGGCCTTGTTCCAAAGCGGACAGGCTACTTACTTGGAAGTCCTGTCGGCCCAGCAGAACCACCTGAGCGCGCAGCTGAGCGAAGTGGCCGACAATTTCCAGCGGATGCAGGCCGTCATCGACCTCTACAGTGCCGTGGGCGGCGGACGACAATAATAGGAAACTCTAAATGACAACAACCATGATCAGTCCATTAGCATACATAGACCCTGCCGCGAAAATCGGGCAGAATGTCAAGATTCATCCGTTCGCCTATATTGACAAGAATGTGGAAATCGGCGACGGCTGCGAAATCATGTCCAACGCGAGCATCCTGAGCGGTGCCCGATTGGGAAAGAACAACCGGGTGTTCCAAGGAGCGGTGATAGCCGCTGAGCCCCAGGACTTCGACTATACCGGCGAGGAATCGCTGTGCATCGTCGGCGACCACAATGTCATCCGTGAGAACGCTGTCCTCATCCGTGCCACCCATACCGGCGACGCGACCGTTATCGGCGACCACAACTTCATCATGACCGGTGTCCGTCTGTCGCACGACGTGAAGGTGGGCAACCATTGCATCATCGGCAACGGCTCGCAGGTGTCGGGCAACTGCCAGATTGAGGACTGCGCCATCCTGACCTCGAACGTCCTGATGCAGGGCGGTACCCGCCTCGGCACGTACTCCGCCGTACAGGGCGGCTGCCGGTTCACGAAGGACATCCCGCCCTACATCGTGGCGGCGCACGACCCCATTGAGTTCTACAGCATCAATACCATCGTCCTGCAGCGGGCGCATTTTTCAGAGACCCTTGTGAAGCACATCGCGCAAGCGTACCGCATCCTGTACAAGGCCAACACCTCGCAGCACGATGCCTTGCTCCGCATCCGGGAACAGATACCCGGCGGTCCGGAGATTGAGCACATTGTCCGTTTTGTGGAGAGCTCCCGATTGGGCATTATCCATTGATGAACAGACTGTCGCACACTTTCTGGCTCACTGCAGGGGTCGTGGCCACCTTGTTGGCGCTGCACGCACTGCCTTCCCTCCGTATCGGCGACCGGCCCCTACGGAGGGTTGATGTGTTGGCCGATGTCCGTCCCGACCCTGTCCGTGAGGCGTTGCCTGCGGACACTGACACCCTCGTCCTGCCTCCACCGACCCGTCCGGATTATGTGGACACCTGCAAGACGGGGGTGACGTGTGTCGAGGAATTTCTGGATTCAGCGGGCGGAGGCGGACTACAGCGGTTCTACGAGGCACTCGCCCATCGGCACACCTTGGACCGTCCGGTCCGCATCGCCTATTTCGGCGATTCGTTCATCGAGGGTGACATCTTTACCGCCGACCTGCGGGCGATGCTGCAGGAGCGGTATGGGGGCCGTGGGGTAGGGTATGTGCCCATGACCAACCGTTTCGCAGGATTCCGCCCGACCGTGCGCCACACCTTCCAGGGGTGGGAGAGCCATTCCCGGACCGATTCCGTCGGTTTCCGTCGGGCCTTGCAGGATATTTCCGGCCATTATTTCATTCCCCGGCGCGGCGCGGAGGTCACACTGGCGGGACAAGGCAAGTACGCCTCCCGTCTCGACACGTGCGGGGTATCGTCGGTCTATTTCATCACGACCGACTCCCTCTACCTGTCTGCCGAGGTCAACGGACGGCCCGTGCGGCACTGGGCACTGGCCGGTGACAGTGTCCTGCAGACGGTTTCCGTAGAAGGCCGCATCGGAAAAGTACGCTGGAAGGTGGAGCGGTGCGACTCCGTCGCCCGGTTCTTTGCCGCCACCCTCGATGATACCACGGGCATCACCCTCGACAATTTCAGTACCCGAGGCAGCAACGGCACCCAGTTGGAGCACATCCCCTTCCCGGTATTGAGCGGTTATAACCAGTTGCGCGCCTACGACTTGATTGTCCTGCACTACGGGCTGAATGTCGCTTCGGCAAGTGTCAGCAATTACACCTACTACACCGACCGGCTGGACCGGGTGGTGGAGCGGCTGAAGCGGGCCTTCCCGCAAGCTTCTTTCCTGGTGGTCGGTGTGGGCGACCGGGATGTCCGGGACCCGGAGACCGGGGCGTTGAAGACCCAGTCTGGCATTCGTCCGCTGCTGCGCTACCAGCAGGCCCTGGCCATCCGCCACCACCTGGCGTTCTGGAACCTCTTCGAGGCGATGGGGGGAGAAGGCAGCATGCAACAGCTGGTGGACAGTAAACCGCCGATGGCCAATCACGATTACACCCATATCAACTTCCGGGGAGGCCGGCACCTGGCAGCCTTGCTGTTCGAAGCGTTGACGTATGGGCAAGAAAACTATGAGCGACGGAAAGCGTATGAGAACAACCCTTATTGACCGCATCGGGATGGGGCTGGCCGGCTGGCTTGTCAGCCTGACGGTCTGTGCCCAGGACGCGCTGCCTGTCCGTGCGAAGGCAGACCGTCGCTCGGCGCCTGTCTTCGTGTCGCGCGAGATTCGTGCCTTGCTGCAGTGGGTGCCGGTGGACCCTGCAGTGCCTGCTACATTCCGCAACGCGCAGGAGAACTGCATAGACGATCCGCAGGGCTCCCTGACCCCCTTCTTCGAGCGTCTGGCTCAGCCGGACCGTCCGTTACGTATCGTCCACATCGGCGACTCGCACATCCGCGGCCATGTGCTGCCCTATGTGATGCGCTGCTGCTTGGAGGAGGATTTTGGTGCGGAGGCCGTGGAGCCCCTACCGGTGAGCTACCAGACCTCCGGATTGGCGGAGGAGACCGGTCGGGCAGGCGTGGTGTATCATATCCTCGGGGTGAACGGTGCCACTTGTGACACGTTCGCCACTCCGGACCGTCTGCGGCAGGTCATCCGCCTGCATCCCGACCTGTTGGTACTTTCGTTTGGTACCAACGAGGCCCATGCCCGGCACTACGAGGCCGCCGTGCATTGTCAGGCGATGGATCGTCTGATTGCCGCTGTGCGCGAAGAGTGCCCCGACGCCTGTTTCTTGCTGACCACCCCTCCTGGTGCCTATGTCCGCAACGGCCGGAAGGGCAAGGTCATCAATCCCCGTACCCCGTTGGTCGTTGAGGCTGAGCGCAGGTACGCCGCCCGTCACGGCTTGGCGCTATGGGACCTCTACGGCATTGCGGGCGGTGCCACCAGTGCCTGCCGCAATTGGGCGAACGGTGGTTTTTTCCAACGCGACCGCATCCATTTCACCCACGAAGGGTACCGGGTGCAGGCCCTTATGTTTCACGAAGCATTCATCAAATCCTATAATCAGTATGTGGCCGATCGAAATCAGTAAAGTGTGGGAAGTCCTGGCGTACGATCCCCGCCAGCCGATGATTTTCAGTTCCGGTGTGTTTCTCTTCCTGTTCCTCGGGTTCAGTGGTGTCTATTGTCTGCTGCGGCGGAAGGATACCGCCCGCCTGCTTTTTGTCACCGCCTTCTCCTACTACTTCTACTACAAGAGCAGCGGCTGGTACTTCTTCCTGCTGATGGCGGTCACTGTCAGCGACTTCTTCATCGCCCTCCGTCTGGAACGGACCGTGGGGACACAGCGGCGGAAGGCCTGGGTGCTGCTGAGCCTCTGCATCAACCTCGGACTGCTCTGCTACTTCAAGTACACCAACCTCTTCTACCAGTGGCTGTGCCCGCTGTGGGGCGGCACGTTCCGTCCCCTCGACATCTTCCTCCCGGTGGGCATCTCCTTTTTCACCTTCCAGTCGCTGAGTTATACCCTCGACGTCTATCGATGTCAGCTCACTCCCTTGCGCCGCTTGCTCGACTATGCCTTCTACGTGTCGTTCTTTCCGCAGTTGGTGGCCGGCCCCATTGTCCGTGCCCGTGACTTCCTGCCACAAATCCGCCGTCCCCTGTGCGTCACGCCCGATATGTTCGGCCGCGGTGTCTTCTTCCTCATGAGCGGACTCCTGAAGAAAGCCGTCATTTCCGACTACATCAGCGTGAACTTCGTGGAACGCGTGTTCGACAATCCTGCCCTCTATTCCGGCGTGGAGAACCTGTTGGGGGTGTATGGCTACGCCCTGCAGATCTATTGCGACTTCTCCGGCTACAGCGACATGGCCATTGGCATCGCCTTACTCCTCGGCTTCCAGTTCCCCGATAACTTCCGTTCCCCCTACCAGTCGGCCAGTGTGACGGAGTTCTGGCGGCGTTGGCACATCTCCCTCTCCTCCTGGCTGCGCGACTACCTGTACATCTCGTTGGGCGGCAACCGGAAAGGCAAGTTCCGTACCTACCTGAACCTCATCCTCACCATGCTCTTGGGCGGTCTGTGGCACGGGGCCTCGTTGAACTTTGTGGTCTGGGGCGGCCTGCACGGCCTGGCACTGGCGGCGCACAAGGCCCTGCGGAACCGGTTGCACCGTCCCAAGGACTATCGCAGCACTGGTTGGCGGCGTGTGGGAGGCGTGCTGCTCACCTTCCATTTTGTCTGCCTTTGCTGGATTTTTTTCCGCAACTCCACCTTCGAGTCCTCCCTCCTCATGTTGCGCCAGATGGCCACCGCCTTCCATCCCGAACTGCTCGGCCAGCTGATGGCCGGCTATTGGCCGGTCTTCGCGCTGATGGCCGTCGGATATCTGCTTCATGCCTGTCCTGACCGTTGGCAGGACACGGGTGTCCGCCTCCTGACCCGTTGCCCCCTGCTCGTGCAGATAGCGGTGCTGGTCTGCGTCATCTACCTCGTCATCCAGGTGAAGAGCAGTGACATCCAGCCATTCATCTATTTCCAGTTCTGAAAAAGGTAGGTTCAAGGGAGGACAAGCAGAAAATCCAATTGTTAAAAGTTGGTGCTGAAAATGATTTTTTCAGGGAATTATCAGTGATATTTCATTAATATTACTAAATTTGCACCGTTCTTTTTCAGATTTTAACCTGCTTGTCGATGCAGCACTGCAACGGGTGCAAGGTCGGAAACAAGAAAGATTCGGACACGTCATGTGTGGGATTGGTACTACGTTTTAGTCAAAAAATGTGCTGCTGAATTAAAGATGATTGAATTGTATGGGTAATACAAAAATCTTCGGTTCAAAAATGCTTTACTCCTGTCTGTTGATGGGAGTGATTAGCGCTCCCAATGTGTATGCGGCAGGAGTGGATGCTGCAGCGAAAGCGGACGCACCGATTGTGGCACAGAAGCAGATTACGGTGACTGGCTGGGTGAAAGACGCAACCGGCGAGCCGATTATTGGTGCGGCGGTCGTAGTGAAAGGTACGACCAATGGTGTAGTGACCAATGTAGATGGTGTATATACCATCAATGTTCCGGTAGGAGCCACGTTGTCCTTCTCGTTCGTGGGCTACAAGACCCAGGAAATCAAAGTGGCGAAGTCGCCGCTGAACGTGGTGCTGAAGGAAGATGCCATCAGCCTGGAAGAGGTGGTGGCCATCGGTTATGGTTATGTGAAGAAAAAAGACCTGACAGGTGCTGTTGCCACCGTGTCGGCCGATGACATGGTGCTGGGCGGTACGGTAAGCAACGCGGCACAGGCCTTGCAGGGAAAGACGGCCGGTGTGCAGGTGTCACAGAGCTCGAAAGCACCGGGCGGTACCATTTCTGTACGTGTACGTGGTAGCAACTCCATCAGCTCTACCAACGAGCCGTTGTATGTGGTGGATGGTTTCCCCTCGACCGAAGGTCTGAACATCAACCCGAACGATATTGAGTCCATGCAGGTGCTGAAGGACGCTTCCGCTACGGCCATCTACGGTGCCCGTGGTGCCAACGGTGTGGTCCTCATCACCACCAAGCGAGGCAAGAGCGGTGAGAACAAGATTTCCTATAGCGGCTATCTCGGCGCACAGAAGGTGCAGAATCCTTTCGACTTCATCTCTGCCAAGGACTACATGAACCTACAGAATGCCCTTTATCAGGAAATTGAGGGACAGGAAGGCAACCCGAACGGTGTGTACACCCCCTCACAGTTGCAGAGCGATGTTGATACGGACTGGCTGGACGCTTGTACACGGGTGGGACTGGTGCAGGATCACAACGTGCAGTTCCGTGGCGGTTCGGAGAAGACCAAGGTGCTGACCAGCTTGGGATACTTCACTCAGGAAGGTGTGCTGAAGAACACGGACTTCAACCGTTTCTCAGGACGTGTGAACGTTGACCAGACCATCAACGACTTCATCAAGGCCGGTGCGACGGTGTACGCCCATCGCGAGAAATCCAAGTACCAGGAGTATAGCGGTAACATCGTGAACAGTAACGTATTGCTCAGCATCCTGCAGTACGACCCCACTGTGAAGCCTTACAACGAGGACGGTTCTTACGGACGTGTGCCGGGCGGACGTGGTGATAACCCCTTGGCCAACCTGCTGGAACGTAAGAACGACCAGACGAACGACAAGTTCAACGGTACGGCCTTCCTGGAGGTGACTCCGTTCAAGGGCTTTACCGCCAAGGCAACCGCCGGTGTGGAACTCATCCACACGTTCAAGGGCACGTACCTCCCCGCATCGACCACCTATCAGGGATCGATTGACAAGGGTGTCGCCACTACTTACGATTTCAACTCCACCCGCCAGCTGTTCGAAGGTGTGCTCAACTACATGCACACGTTCAACAAGGTGCACGACCTGAGCGCCATGGCCGGTTACACTTACGAGAAGTTCAGCTCTGAATACCGCAAGATTAACGCCAAGGGCTTCTCGACCGACCTGTTCGGCTGGAACAACCTCGGTGCCGCCGCCCAGAAGACCTCTATCGGGTCGTACAAGACGGAGAACATCCTGATCTCTTTCTTCGGACGTGTCAACTACACCTATAACAACAAGTATCTTGCCACCGTGACTGTACGTCGCGACGGTTCTTCCCGTTTCGGTGAGAACCACCGTTGGGGTACCTTCCCCTCCGGTTCGTTGGCATGGCGGGCCAGCGAGGAAGATTTCATCAAGAACCTCAACGTGTTCAGCAACCTGAAGGTGCGTGCCGGATTCGGTGTGACGGGTAACGAGCGCATCGGTGACTATGCTTCCTATGCCTTGGTATCCAACAACCACATCACCTTGGATGGCTCCGGCAACCAGGCTGGTACACACTTGAACCAGTCGAGTGCCGCCAACAAGGACCTGAAGTGGGAGACCACCACCCAGTACAACGTGGGCTTGGACATGGGCTTCTTTGACAACCGCCTGAGCGTGACGTTCGACGCCTACTGGAAGAAGACCAATGATTTGTTGCTGAAGGTGAAGATGCCGTATTATACCGGCTTTACCTCGGGCCAGCAGAACATCGGATCTATCCAAAACCGGGGTTTTGAAATCGACATCACTTCCCATAACCTCACGGGAGCCTTCACCTGGGACACCAAGGTGAACTTCTCGCTCAACCGCAACAAGGTGCTCGATCTGGGCTCGAACGGTGACATCTACATCACCTCTTCCAAGCCGATGGGTTCTGTATCGGAGGAAGACTTCGCCATTGTCCGCGAGGGCGAGGCTCTGGGTTCCCTTTTCGGTTACAAGTACATCGGTGTCCTCCAGCAGGGCGAGACCTACGCGCCGCAGCCCAATGCGGTGGCCGGTGACCCGAAGTTCGAGGACGTGAACAACGACGGAAAGATTGACTCCAACGACCGTACCATCATCGGTCACGCCAGCCCCGACTTTCTGTTCGGTCTGACCAATAACTTCTCTTGGAAAGGCTTCGACCTGACCGTGTTCTTCCAGGGCTCCGTGGGCAATGACCTGCTCAACATGACCCGCATGAACCTGGAATGGTCGCGCACGAAGGACGCGCTGAACCGCTGGACCCCGTCGAACACCAACACCGACATTCCGCGCAACGGTTTCTATTACTCCAAGTACGGAGGTTACATCAACGACCATTTCGTGGAGGACGCCTCGTTCGTCCGTCTGAAGAACCTCACGCTGGGATACACCATTCCGTTCAAGAAAGTGGTCAGCTCCTGCCGCGTGTATGTGTCGGCCGAGAACCTGTTCACCATCACCGGCTACTCCGGCTGGGATCCTGAAGTGGATACCAAGGCCAATGAAGCCAGCAAGGGAGGAGGCTCCACACAGACAGCCAATGCCGGTGCCGGTCTGGACTTCAACTCGTACCCTGCCATGCGCACGTTTACTTTCGGTATGAACATTACATTCTAATTTAAAGAGATAGAGCGATATGAAACTTAAAGAATATTTGATGGGATTGGTTGCGGCCGCCGGACTGACCGCAGGTGTTTCCTCCTGCACGGACCTGGAGCCGACCATTTATAGCAACCTGACGACTTCGAACGCTTACAGCACGGAAGCGGACATCAATGCCGCCGTCGTGGGACTGTACGCTGACCTGACCCCCTATCCGGGCGACGCATGGTTGTATTACGGAGGTTATTTCGTGATGATTTCCGACTATGCCACCGATATGGGCTTCTCCACTGCCGCCGGTGACCCCACGAAGCTGAGCACCATGACCTACGACGCCAACAACCGTTATTTCCGGTTGAACTGGCAGAACATGTACCAGATCATCACCAACGCCAACGTGATTCTGGAAGCGGTGGAGGGCGTGAACATGACCGACGCGAACAAGACACTGGTACGCGCCCAGGCCAAGTTCCTCCGCGCCTTGGCCTACCGTGACCTGACCGATGCCTTCGGTCCGGTGCCCTTGTTGACCCAACTGGTGGACCCGACGCAAGCCAAGGACATGGAACTGACATCGGTAGCGGAAATCGAGGACCTGCTCATCGCGGACCTGAAGGAGTGCATCAACGACCTGCCCGAGACCTGGACCGGCGAGGACTTGGCCCGTGCCACCAAGGGAGCGGCAGCCACCTTGCTGGGCAAGATTTACTTGCGCCGCCACGATTACAACAACGCGAAGACCTACATCAGCCAGGTGCTGGCACTGCGTGACAAGGGCGTGTATGCCCTGGAGAGCGACTTCCGCAACGTGTGGTCCGAGAACAACAAGTACGGCAAGGAAATGATTTTCTGCGTGCTGCACGAAGCCACTTCCAACGGTGGTGAAATCACCAACCACTTCGGTCCGCAGGACCATCCCGACGTACCGGGACGCTGGCAGTATTACGGCGTGTCCCTGCCCTTCTGGCGCAGCTACGACAAGGAAGACCCGCGCCGTGAGTTCTTCTATTACGACTATACCGGCGGCTCCAACCGTGACGACAAGTCCGACTACGGCTTCCGCTACATGGTGCCCGATGAAGGTGTGACCGAGGTGCCCAACGACACCACGAAGTTCATGAACAACGTGGCCACCATGAAGTACTCGTACGAGATGATTTCCGACACCTACTACGACGGACGCACCATCTGCATCTTCCGTCTGAGTGATGTCATCCTCTGCATGGCCGAGATTGAGAACAACCTGCAGGGTCCTTCGGCCGCGCTGCCCTACCTGAACGAAATCCGTCAGCGTGCTGGAGCTCCTATCTACGGCAGTGCCCGTTTCCCGGTGCCCACCACCAAGGAAGCCATGAACGAGGCCATCCTCAACGAGCGTGGTTATGAGCTGGTGTTCGAGTTCCAGCGTCGTGCCGACCTCATCCGTTTCGGCAAGTACGAGGAAACCGTGAACGCCCACTTGAAGAAGTTGGGCATCAGCAAGCCGACGACGGTCACCGACAAGTTGCGCTACTTTCCCTATCCGCTGGATGAGACGAAGCTCAACTCGTTTATGAACGCCGAGAATCCCTCTCGCTTGCCGCAGTAATTATGCATTTTTGAAAGAACATAAGGGCAGATGAACAGTTTGCCCTTATGTTCTTTTTCACTATTATCCCCCTTAATTCCTGAAATGAATGTTATGAAGCGTCTGATTATCCTTCTCCTTTTGCTGGCCGCAGCGGCCGGTTGCCTCACCTGGTTCCTGTGGTCTGCCGACCGCAACGAGCTGAAAGCTGTCATCCTTACTTCTCCTCGCAACACCGCCATGTACAACCGTGTGGAAGTGTCGTTGGCCCAGCCGGCGCCGGTCTATGTGGAATATACGGAAAAAGCCACGGGCAAGACCTGGCGTACCCGCACTTCGCCGGCCGACACCCTCCACCACCTGGACCTCCTGCTGCTGAAGGCGAACACGGAATACACGTACCGGGTCATTATCGACCAGTTCCCGAAAGCGACTTCCAAAGAACTGTCCTTCACGACCCGTCAGCAGTCGCCTTGGTTGGTCAACCACTGGTACAACGAGGAGCGTCCGCACGATGGCTCAGCGTTGGGCGATGGCTTCATCCTGCTCTGCTTCGGACGGTTGCCCGGTTACATGATGCTCATTGACAGTCAGGGGGAGGTGCGTTGGTACTGGCAGGTGGACGACATTGGCGTACGGGCAGCGTCGCTTACTCCGCGGGGAACGTTCCTTGCCCTGCTCCGTCCTTTTGTGAAAGACGCTGTCGATGACGCTCCCATGACCCCGGAGCAGGTACGGCAGGAAGAACACAAGAAACCCATGCGTCGGGGCTCGATGGGATTCGCTGGAGGTACCGGAGTGGCCGAAGTCTCGCTCACCGGCGACCTGATGTGGCGCCTCGACCTGGATAAGGTGGAGCAGGAGAAGGACCTGCACGTGATTCACCACGACCTGCTGATGGACCGGCAGGGAGCCATTCACACGCTGTACCGTCCCAAAAAGGTGGCGGACATCCGGGTGGACGGACGGGTAGAGACTGACACCCTGGGCGGCGATGGCATCCTGGTCATCGACTCCTTGGGCAACGTCCTCCACAAGTGGTCGGCTTGGGACGTGTGGGACATCGACAACGACCCGTACATCGCGGAGTACCGGTACGATCGTTTCCACCTCAACGGACTCTGTTTCGATCGTGACAGCAACTACTTGGTGTCCGCTCCCATTGAGGATCAAATCTGGAAAATCAACCGTTCCACCGGGCAGCTCGAATGGCGTTTCGGGCGCAACGGTGATTTCAAGATGGACACCACCTCCTGTTTCTCCTTCCAGCATTCGCCCTATGTGCTTGACAACGGTGACCTGCTCCTGTTCGACAACGGTCTGTACGACCTGCGCTCCGGTGCGCGTGCCTTCCGCCTCGATGAAGGGAAGCGGGAGGCGGAGACGGTGCTCACCGCCCTGCTGCCCAAGGAGAAATATACCTCCCGCATGGGCAACGCCACCTTGTTGCCCAACGGCAACCTGCTGCAGTGCAGCTCCAAGACAGGCTCTGTCATGGTCACCGACCGTCAGGGCAAGGTGCTGTGGGAGTGTGTGATGTATTTTGCGCCCTACCGCGCGGTCTATGTGCCGTTGTCGGTGTTCAAGGACTATTTTACCACAGTTGACTAACGTGCCGTACGTATGAAAGAGGAACGTGTTTCGCTGTCCTATATCTTCTGGACCTTTCTGAAGCTGGGTGCCACCGCTTTCGGAGGCTATATGGCGCTCATTGCCTTGGTGCAGAGGCAGTTGGTAGAACGGGACCAGCGGTTGCGGGAGGAGGATGTGTTGGATGGCGTGTCCTTGGTGTCTGTCCTGCCCGGCCCCGTGGCGGTGAATGTCATCGTCTATATCGGCTATCGTCTGCGGGGTATGGTCGGTGCCCTGTTGGCGTTGGTGGGCATTGTGTTGCCCTCCTTCCTGCTGGTGCTGCTCCTCGCATGGGCGTATGTCCGTTACGGCCATGTGCCGGCGGTCAGGAGCTTTTTCCAAGGCATCGCCCCGGCGGTGACAGCACTCATCTTCACCGTAGGCGTGAACATGTCGCGGAAGACCTTGAAGACTCCTGTGCAGGGAGGAGTGGCTGTAGCCGCCCTGTGTCTTCTGGCAGGAGTCGGCGGTGTCTGGTCCACCTTTGCCGTCATATTGGGCAGTGGTGTGTTGGGGGCACTGATGTACTTCCGTTCCCGGTCCGATGCAGGGACAGTAGGGGGGAATCCGGCAACGGAGGCCACCTCCCGTTGGTCTCCTTTGGGGGGACTGGCGGTGGTACTGGTCCTACTGGTAGCGGTGCTTCTCTTCCTGCTGCCCGCCGGAATCAGCCTGCCTTTGCAGCTTGTCGCCACGTTCGCTGGCACCAGCCTCACGCTGTTCGGGGGAGGCTACGTGGTCATTCCCACCCTCCACGAACTGTTTGTCACGAACCTCGGCTGGCTGACACCTTCCGAGTTCTCCGATGGTATCGCCATCGGTCAGGTCACGCCCGGCCCTATCTTCATTACAGCCACCTTCATCGGTTATAAGGTGGCAGGCACATTGGGAGCTGTGCTGGCCACGGTGGCGATGTTTCTTCCACCCGCCTTGCTTACGGTCTTCCTGTCCCGTTGTGTCGAGGCGGTGAAAGGATCGTCTGTGGTGAAATCCGCCATGACCTGCATCCGCGCCGCCGTCATCGGCATGATTTTCGCTTCCGTCTATACCATCGGGAAGACGATGGAGCCCCACTGGGCCACCGGCCTGCTGTTAGTGGCTGTCATCGTCCTCTCGTTCCGCAAATGGAGTCCGATCGGTTTGCTGGTAGGTTCAGGACTGGCCGGACTGTTTCTTTTCTAACCCTTTAATGATTGAATCATGGAAACTACTATTCAAGGCATACAGATGATCGGAACACAGCGTTCCGGTTCCAACCTTTTGCGGGTGATGCTCGATGCCATCGGTGACATCGCAGCCCCCCATCCGCCCCACATCCTGCAGCGCTTCCTGCCGTTGCTGCCCCATTACGGCGATTTGTCCGACGACCGTCACTTCCACCAGTTGGCGGCAGATGTCTGCGAGCTGGTCAACATCAATCCCGTTCCTTGGGAGGGCGTGCGCATGGATACCGACGAGGTACTGGCCCTGTGCCGCCAGCACACCCTCTACGAGCTGTTCCGCGTCATCTACGAGAGTGCCGCCCGTCAGCGGGGGGCTTCCTATTGGCTGTGCAAGAGCATGAAGAACGTGTTCTATGCCGATGGCATCGAATCCACCGGCATCCGTCCCTATTACCTCTATCTCTACCGTGATGGGCGCGATGTGGCCCTGTCGTTCCAGAAAGCCATTGTCGGCGAGAAGCACATCTACGCGCTGGCGAAGAGCTGGGCGGCCGATCAGGCAGAAGCCCTGCGCCTCAAGGCTCGTTGTCCCGAGGACCGGTTCTTCAGCCTGAGCTATGAGGAACTGACCACACGGACCGAGGAGATCATGCGCCGCTTGTGCGCCTTCCTGCGGGTGCCTTATACGGACCGGATGATGGAATTCTACAACAGCCGGGAGTCGAGGAACACGGCCGATGCAGGCAGGATGTGGCAGAACGTCACCCAGCCGGTGATGCGGAACAACAGCGGCAAGTTCCTGAAAGAAATGTCGGCGGACGACCTGGCCCTGTTCGAGTCGGTGGCGGGTCATGAGCTGCGGCAGTTGGGCTATGCCCTCCACACGCCGGAGGAGCGGCTCATCTCTAACTTCACGGAGGAACAGATTGCTGCGTTCGCCCGTCAGAACGAGGAGCTGAAGCGGCAATTCAAGCAGCAGATGGACCCGGCAGACCTGGAGAAGCGCCGTCGGCAGGCGGAGCTCATCGAGCGCATCCGCCAGCGTCCGCTCTGAACGGGAACATGAAGTTTAACAACCTTATAAATAGAAGAAGCACTATGAACAAGACGTTTGCAACGATTATCGGATGTTTGTTGGGCGGTACCTTGATGGCACAGGAAAAGCCATCGGCCGCCTTGTACGGCACGGGCACATGGGATGCCGACTCGTTGGGCAACCATCGAGTGGTGGTATCGGTCGAGAAGCCCGGCGATGCCGTGCTGGCTTCCTTGGAGTGGCGCCGTCGGGACGAGGACCCCGAGAAGAAGAACCTCATTGTGGTGGATGCCAAGACCGGACAGCGCATCACGAACGTGTGCCGCTTTACGGTCAACCGCGAGCGGGGAGAGGTGGTCTTCCAGCCCCAGACGGTACCCGGCGACTACTACATCTATTATCTCAAGAACGTGTCGGGAGGCCGCCGTTACTATCCTACGGTGACCTATCCGCCTTTCGAGGAGACCGCTTCCGCCGACTGGCTGAAGGCCAACCGGCTGACGGGCGGCAGGCTCCCCTCGCTGCCGAAAGCCAAGGTGGAGCAGTACCAGGCCATCAACGCGCTGAACTCGTTCTACCCCATGGAGGTCATTGCCACCCGGAAGGAGAAGGACGCGTTGCTGCAGGCCCGTCCGGACGAGCGTTATATCCTCTTCACCGAAGACCGGCGTTACCCCATCCGGATGACGTCCGACCTCCCGTGCAAATGGATGGAGGACAACCGCCACGACTGGTTTGAAGGCACGGCGGACAAAGGCGAGTACTACACTTTCCAGTTAGGTGTCTGGGCGGCCCGTACGGCGGTCTCCCACCTGCGGTTGACCTATTCCGACTTGGTCAATGCCACCACCGGCGCCACGCTGCCCGCCTCGGCGTTTACTTGTTTCAATACCGATGGCATCGATGTCACCGGCACCGTGTTCACCAAGGACTGTTCGGTGCCCCAGGGCAAAGTGCAGGCTTTGTGGATAGGTGCAATGGTGCCCGAACAGCTTCCCGCTGGTGTCTATGAAGGCACGGTGCGCGTCACCGCCGACGGGCTGGAGGAGAAGACCGTGCGGCTGTCCCTGCGGGTGACCGAGCAGGTCATTGCCAACCACGGTGACAACGAGCCCTGGCGCCATTCCCGCCTGCGATGGCTGAACTCACAGATTGGTTTCGACGACGAGGTGGTGGCTCCCTATATCCCTCTGACCTTGGACGAGAAGACCGTCTCGCTGCTGGGCCGTAAGGTACAGTTGTCACCCGATGGCTTCCCTGCCCGCATCACCAGCTATTTCCAGGAGACCCTGACCGCTATCGGTGGCGAGGGACGGGAGGTGCTGGCGCAGCCCATGACGCTGACGGCGGACGGAGGTGATTGGGAGAACCTGGACTTTGCGGTCACGAAGCGCAAGCCGGCCACCATCGGCTGGCATGCCACCAACCAGAACAGCCGCTTCCTGATGAACCTTGACGCGCAGATAGAGGCGGACGGCAACATGGAATACAAAGTGGTCCTTATCGCCCGCGAAGACGGGACAGTGGACGACATCGCCTTGCGCGCGCTTCTCGCTCCCGGTGTCGCGAAGTACATGATGGGACTGGGCGAGAAAGGCGGCTATGCCCGCCCCATCGACTGGAAATGGGACGTGAAGAAGAACCAGGACGCTCTCTGGACCGGAGACGTCAATGCCGGCCTCCAGCTGCGTTTCTACGACGACCGTTACGAACGGCCCCTGAACACCAACTTCTACCACCAGAAGCCCCTGCACATCCCCGTTTCCTGGAGCAATGAGGGCAAGGGAGGCATCCGCATGGAGAACCAGTCGGGGCCGACAGCGGTCAGTGCCTACTCAGGTCGCCGCACCGTGAAGAAGGGCGACCGTCTCTGCTTCTACTTCAACGTGCTCATCACCCCGTTCCGGACCATCAACACCAACAAGCAGTGGCACGACCGTTATTTCCACGGCTACCAGTTCATCGACCAGACGAAGGCGTTCGGCGCGACGGTGGTCAATGTCCACCATGCCACGGCCATCAATCCCTTCATCAACTACCCCTTCCTGCGCACGGAGGCCATGAAGGCCTATATCGACGGGGCCCATGCCATGGACATGAAGGTGAAGATTTACAATACGGTGCGTGAGCTGTCCAACAGCTGTGTCGAGCTGTTTGCGTTGCGCAGCCTCGGCAACGAGATTTTCTCCGAAGGTCCTGGCGGAGGCTTCTCCTGGCTGCAGGAGCACCTTGACCAGAACTACATCGGGGCCTGGTTCGTGCCCGAGCTGAAGGACGCCGCCATCGTGAACAGCGGGGTATCGCGCTGGCACAACTACTACATGGAGGGCCTGGACTGGCTGCTCAAGAACGTCGGCATCGACGGCCTCTACATCGACGACCTTGCCTTCGACCGTATGTCGATGAAGCGCGTGCGCAAAATCCTGAACCGCACCAATCCGGGAGCGATGATTGACCTCCATTCGGCCAACCAGTACAACGAGCGCGACGGCTTTGCCAACAGTGCCAACCTGTACTTAGAGCACTTCCCGTACCTGGACCGCCTGTGGTTCGGCGAATACTTCGACTACGACCTCCCTCCCGAATTCTGGATGGTCGAAGTGTCGGGCCTGCCCTACGGCCTGATGGGCGAGATGCTGTGGGAAGGCGGCAACAAGTGGAGAGGTATGCTCTATGGCATGACGGGCCGTAACCCGGGCTATGGCGTGGACAACCGTCCGCTTTGGAACTTCTGGGACCGCTTCGGCATGAAGGACAGTGAGATGATAGGTTACTGGGTGTCGGACAACCCGGTCAAGACCGGCAAGGACAAGACCCTGGCCACCATCTACCGCCACAAAGGCCGGAAGACCCTCATCTCATTGGCCACCTGGGAGGAACAGGACGCAGCCGTGCAGCTCTCCATCGACTGGAACGCGCTGGGACTGGATGCCCGGAAAGTGACCTTGCACGCCCCTGCCATCGAGAACTTCCAGGAAGAGAAGACCTGGCGGCCCGACGAGACGATTGTGGTCCCCAAGGGCAAGGGCTGGCTGATTGTTGTGGAATGAACCCGCTAAAACTTCAACTGTCATGAAAAGAAACCCATGGATAGGGACAGCCCTCGTGCTGTCCCACCTGGTGGCTTCCGTCCCCGCCGGCGCCCAGGAGGCGGTCCTGCGCGAGGGGAAGACCACCCTGAACAGCTACCTGTTTTCCGACCCAACTCCGGTGGCGGACCCCACGAACCTGTATTATCCTTACTTCCGGTTCGATGGCTTCTCCGCCGAGGCGGTGCGGAAGGACTGGAAGAGCGTAGAGTTAGAGAACGATTACCTCCGCCTGACCCTCTTCCCCGAGGTAGGGGGAAAGGTGTGGGGAGCCATTGACAAGACCACCGGCCGTAGCTTCATCTACGACAACGATGTGGCCAAGTTCCGCGACATCGCCATGCGCGGTCCTTGGGTGTCGGGCGGCATTGAGTTCAACTTCGGCATCATCGGCCACGCGCCCTCGTCGAGCACGCCCGTGGACTACGAGGTGTGCCGCCAGCCGGACGGCAGTGTGAGCTGCTACGTGTTCTCCTACGAGTGGATTACACGCACGGCCTGGACCGTCGAGGTCAACCTGCCCAAGGACAAGGCCTACTTTACCACCCACACCACCTGGTACAACCAGTCGTCGCTGGAGCAGCCCTACTACCACTGGATGAACGCCGGCTACCGGGTAGGGGAGGACGCGGAATTCTACTATCCTGGCCACCATTACATCGGCCACAACGGTGAGCTGGACAGCTTTCCCATCGACCGGGAAGGGCGCCAGATTGGCCGTTACGCCACAAACAACTTCGGCAACTCCAAATCGTACCACGTGCTGGGGTATTACAACGACTGTTACGGCGTGTACTGGCACGGCGAGGACTTCGGGTCGGTGCACCATGCGGCGTTCGACGAGAAGCTCGGCATGAAAATCTTCCTGTGGGGACTCTCCCGAGAGGGAGGCATCTGGGAGGACCTGCTGACCGACCACAGCGGCCAGTATATCGAGCTGCAGTCGGGGCGTGTGTTCAACCAGCCCGCGTCGTTGAGCGGCTACACCCCCTATAAGCATCCCTCCTTCGCCCCTCAGCAGACCGACGAGTGGACCGAGTACTGGTACCCCGTGAAAGGCATTCAGGGCATCTCGAAAGCCGGAAGCATCGGTGCCCTCCACGTCACCCGTCCCGAAGGAAAGTTGCGGCTGGCCTTCTCACCGCTGGCCGCGATGACGACGGACGTGCGGCTGTACGCCGACGGTGAGCTGGTGGAAACTCTGCCGTTAGCGACGCGTCCATTAGAACCGGTTTGCCTGACCCCCGTCCGCCAGGTTCCCGAAGGCCACTTGAAGGTGGTCATCGGTGCCGATGAGTTGGTCTATTCCGAAAATCCTGCCGATTTCGAGCTGGAGCGTCCGATGGAACTTCCCGAGGCGTTCGACTGGGATTCAGCCTACGGACGCTACGTGCAGGGCGAGCAATGCCTCAACCAGCGGATGCTGGACAAGGCGGAGGACTACCTGCTCCAGGCCCTGGAGAAAGATGCCTGGTACGCACCGGCCTTGGTGCGTCTGTCCGCCCTCTACGTGCGGGAAGGACGTTACGGGGAAGCCGTGGAGGCCGGTCGGAAAGCGTTGTCCCTGAATACCTACGATGGCGAGGCGAACTATTACTACGGCCTTGCCCACCGGGCCTTGGGACAGGCCACCGAAGCGAAGGCCGCCTTCTCCATCGCCTCCTTCTCCGCCCATGTGCGTACCGCCGCCTACGAACAGTTGGCGGAGATGTATGCCCTGGAGCACGACTGGCAGAAAGCCGTCCGCTATGCCCGCAAGAGCTTGGCGTATAATTCTATGAACCTCCACGCCCGTCAGGTGCTGATGCTGGCTGCGCGTCGGCAGGGACAGTCCGGCGAAGCGGTCCGCCAGGCCGATGAGGTGCTGGCAAAGCTGCCTCTGTACCCTCCTGCCCGTTTCGAGCGTCTGCTCGGTGCCCGGAAGGAAGGCGAGCCGATGGAGGCCGTCCAGGAGGCCTTCCTCGCCAAGGTGCGCAACGAGCTCCCCTTCGAGACCTGCATCGAGCTGGCCGGCTGGTACGAGTCGGTGGGTGCCGTGGAGGAGGCCCTCACCCTGTACGCCTGTGCCGCCGCTTCTCCCATCGCCCTGTACCGGGCGGCGTTTGTCGAGCACCAGCGTGGCAACGAGGAAGTGGCCCGGCAGCTGCTGGCGAAGGCCAACGAGCAGTCTCCCACCGGTGTGTTCCCCTTCCGCCCCGAGACCCTGAAGGCACTCGACTGGGCACGGCAGGCATCCGATGCCTGGCAGCCTCGCTACTACCAGGCACTGGTCTATTGGACCAACCAGCAGCCGGAACAGGCCTTGTGCCTGCTGGAGCAGTGTGACGCTTCCGACTACGCCCCCTTGTTTCTGAGCCGCTCCCTGCTGAAGGAAGGCGAGGCCCGGTTGAAGGACTTGCAGCGTGCCGAATGGTTGGAGGCCGGCTGGCGTGTCGGAAGGGCGTTGCTCGACTACTACACCGACAAGGCCGACTGGCCGCAAGTGGTGGAGGTCGGCCGGCGCTATTACGGCCGCTTCCCGCAGAACTACTACATCGGACTGAGGTACGCCAAGGGATTGTGCGAGACAGGTGCCTACACTGCCTGTATCTCACTGTTGAAGAAGATGCAGGTATTGCCCAACGAAGGCTCTTACGCCGGCCGTGCCGTCTATCGTGCCGCCAACCTCTATCACGCCATCGAGCGGATGGACAAGCGGCAGTACAAGGCCGCCCTCGACCGGATTGCCGCCTCGCGCGAATGGCCGGAGAACCTTGGGGTGGGCAAGCCCTACGATGACCAGATAGACGACCGGGTGGAGAACTACCTCCAGGCCACTGTCTGGGACCGACAGGGACAGCAGGCACTGGCGCGTGAAGCCTATGCCAAAGTCGCTGCCGTCCGTCCCTCCGACCGTCGTCCACAGTTCCAGTCTGCCGACCTGCTGACCGCCCTGTCCCTGCGTGCCTTGGGCCGTACCGATGAGGCCGACCGCCTCGTGGCGTCCTGGTCCACCGACGGTCCCGACCGCCGTGCCGCCTGGTGCAAGGCCGTCTATCAAGGCGACACCTCCTTTGTCCAAGCGTTCCTGACGCAGCGGAAAGCCCAGACCGAAGCGGCTCCTTGGGAAGTCAGTCATCCCGACCATGACTTCGACCTCCTTCTCCACCTCTTCGCGAATGCGCGTTGAGACAGTACAAGAATGGCTGTTGTTACGGTATAAGACCTGTTCTTACGGTGTAACAACAGCCATTCCTGTATCCTGACAATGCCTGTTCTTATCCCCTAAGAATGCGCAGGCTGATGACCGCTCATTTGCGTTGCAGGAAGCCTGAGGAGGGAGGAATAGTCATCCTGCACTTTAGTGTCATTCTTCAGTCGCTTGTTATAGACCTTCTCATATTCTGTCCATGGAAGCGAATCGCTCATCTGTACCCACCGGTTGGTCTTCAGCAGACGCTCAAGCGAACCCTTCATCTCATCGAAGGTCAGTTGCCCGTGCAAGGATACTTTTTTCATGTCAGATAGTCTTCTTTTAATACCTATGTATGATTCAGTAAACCCTATCAATAAAAAGTTGCAAAACATCTGTCACTGTCACTATATGATTGCAATCATCTGCTTATCAGTTTGTTGTAATTCTTTGTCGGTGACAGATGTTCTGAAATCGGGGCATAGTCCGCCACGTTTAGTGCTTTTTTACTGATAAAGGCCGTGATTTTCCACCTCCTTTTTGCGTGTTATCCGATTTTTTCGTAAATTTGTAAGGCAGAAAATCCTTTTATGTATGGAAAACAAAGAACTGATAAAGAATCTGGGAACCAACATCACCGTGTGCTTCCTCGAAGGATGCCCGAAGGCAGGCCAATGTGTCCGGCACCTGGCCTACGAGATGCTGGGCGACCAGAAGGCGTGCGGCAGTACCGTCATGCCGTCGTCGCTGAAGGACGGACGGTGTGAGCTGTTCTACGAAGCGGTCGTCAGACGTTATGCCAAAGGAGCGCAACGCATGTTCGACGAGGTGAGGGTGAAACACTACGGAACGATGAAAGAAAAGGTGAAGGGAATACTGGGTGGACGAACCAGCTACTACCGCTGCCTGAGAGGCGAGAAACTCATCACGGAGGAACAGCAGCAACGCATTGCCGACCTGTTCAAAAGCTATGGCTACGACTCGGACAAGCTGTACGACGAATACGTTTACAGTTATTGAGTCCTGACGACAGCCTTTGTCACAGTCGTTCCATGACCGCTGTCACAGTCGTTCCGCGATTATGGAACAGTCGTGACAAAGGTCTCGGAACGACCTTGCCAAAGACCGTGGAACAAGTGTGACACATCTTTTCTTCATCTACCCGACCACTATTACGAACCTATATGAACAAGCAGAACAACAGACTGACCCTGGTCAGGACAGACAAACAGCAACAACGGCGCATCTCTTCCGTCACGCTGCAGAAGCTGATGGACAGACTGAAGGCCAGCACGGACAGTGACGAGATAGCCCTGCTCCGCTATCAAGTGAAGAACAATGGCCGGCATGTGATGGGCCAGCACGACGGGCTGCATCGCGTCTATGCGTCAGCGCGACTGAAGAAGTCGGACAACGGCGCACTGGTGGTGGCCGGCTATACGGATATGCTGCTGCTCTCGGCGGGCCCTGTCGTGGAAGAGAAGCGGCTGGAGCAACTGAAGCAGGTCACGAGGATTGTCCCCTCCACGATGGCGGCCTTCATTGGATCCAGCGGACAAACGCTGAAGATGGTCGTTCAGGTGACCCTGCCCGACCAGTCGCGCTGCAACAACGAGGCCGAGATGGAGCAGTTCTTCCGCAAGGCATACAGGGCGGCGTCCGACATCTATTCGTCGTTGCTCCATGTCCCCGTAGTGCCTTCGGGCATCAACGACGGCTCGTCGCCCGTCATGGCCAGCTGCCGCATCAGTGCCGACAAGGCTCCCTTGCTGATGGAAGATCCGACCCCGCTGAAGGTAGATGGCGTGGAACTGGCTCCCACGGTGCCGACAGTGACGGCGCAGGGCAGCGGCGACAATGAAGTGAGCGCACTCATCTCCTTCCTGTCGCGAAAATACGACTTTCGCTACAACTCCGTCAGGGGAGCGACTGAATACCTCGACAAGCAGCAGCCTTATTGGGGGTGGAGAGTGGCGGACATGCGCTTCATCAACGGGCTGTCGTTGGATGCGCGTGAGGCCGGCATCGAAGCCCGGCCGAAAGACGTACAGATTTACCTGGGCTCGTCGCGCATAAGGTCGGTGGATCCCGTTGACGACTACCTCTTCGGTCTGTCCGACAAATGGGACGGGTACGACCACGTGGGCAACCTTGCCGACAGGGTGAAGACCGACCTGAAGCTGTGGAAACAGTGGTTCAGGATGTGGCTCTATGGCATGGTAGCGCAGTGGATGGGTTACAACCGCCAGTTTGGCAACAGCATCGTCCCGCTGCTCGTCGCTCCGCAAGGTTTTCACAAATCCACCTTCTGCCGACAGCTCCTGCCGCCGGAACTGCGCTGGGGCTATCTGGACAACCTGAAGTTCGACAACCAGAAGCTGGTGATGCAGTCGATGGCGGATTTCCTCCTGATCAACATCGACGAGTTCAACAGCCTGTCGAAGAAGACCCAGGAGGGATTCCTGAAGAACACGATACAGTTGGCCAGCATACCGCTCAAGCGGCCTTACTCCCGCCGTGTGGAAACAGAGCGTCGCCGTGCCTCGTTCATTGCCACGTCGAACATGACCGACGTGTTGAGCGACCCGTCCGGCTCCCGCCGTTTCTTCGTGGTGAACGTCGCCGCTCCCATTGACACCGAGCGGCCCCTCCACTACGAGCAGCTGTATGCACAGGCTGTGGCGGCCGTCAGGAACAACGAGCGCAGGTGGTTTGACAATGCCGACATGGAGGAGGTGATGGCGCACAACCGTAAGTATGCCCTTCTGAGCAGTGCCGACATGTACTTCAACGACTATTTCGACACCGCATCCGCCGATGACCCTGATGCCCTGAAGCTCACGGCCTCCGAGATATACGACTACCTACGCAAACGGGCCGGTGCCACCGCTGTCACCGAGAGCCTCACCGTCTTTGGCCGTTATCTGTCGAATGTGCCTGATATAGAGAAGGTTCATGTCAAGTCGGGCACTGCCTACTTTGTGAAATACCGCAAGACGGGACGGTGACAGACAAAACTGAAATTTGTCACGGAGCCGGTATGCGTCCATTGCCTCTGGTGCAGTCATGTCAAGCTTGAGGAGCAGGCTGGCAAAGAACCCGGCGGTGAGGATGGATTCCTTTTATATTACAGGGAATAGAGGTGAAGCTAAAAAGATAGTCTCAGACAGGAAATAGGTTCATTGGGAGGATAATCAATAGTAACTGGTTGGCCTTATTCCGTGGATTGGCAGTATCGTTTTGCTGGTATTTGTCTGCTTAAACAGTCAGGAGGTTGATAATGAATTATTGCTGTCCGATAAAACTTGATACCTCGCTCGTACACGTGTAAGCACAAAAAATGGGAAAGAAACTTTGTCCTTTCCCAGAAGGTTTGTAACTTTGTGTGACCAAACTACAAATTTTCAAACCCATGGGCAAAGGTA
>JAQXRG010000047.1 GCA_029218405.1 Bacteroidales bacterium | reverse complement strand
ATAGGGTACGTTCTGATATCTTCAGGTCGGCAGCCGCGTTCTTGCGCTTGCCGCGGTGGCGTTCGAGGGCCTTGCGGATCATGTCCTTCTCCACCTCGTCCAGCGAGAGGTTCTCCTCTACGTACTCGGCCGCCTCCTGCTCATCGGCCTCCACCGCCGAGGGCATCTTGACCGCTGACATGGTCCGGACAGAAGACGGAGCGGACGACGAATGGATGACCGAAACAGGGTCGGCAGGCATCACCTCGCCCGGCATGGCCATAGGCGACTGGAGGTACTGCACCGATGAGACGGAGGGATGGGGACTGACAGGAGCGCCTCCGGAGCGTTCGGCCATGATTTCGTGGACCAGCTTCTTGAGGTCGGTCACGTCGCGGCGCATGTCGAACAACACCTGGTAGAGGATTTCCCGTTCGTTCTCAAATCCCTTGCCGCCGGAAGGCTTCACGCCGAACAAGGCAGGCAGGCGCGACTCCTGTTGGGCGGGCAGGTAATTGCGAAGGATGTCCGCCGTAATGTCACGGTTGGTCTCAATGATAGAAATCTGCTCGGTGATGTTCTTCAACTGGCGGATATTGCCCGGCCAAGGATACGCCACGAGCAGCCGCTTGGCATCCTCGGTAAGCTGGATGGAGGGCATCCGGTATTTCTCGGCAAAATCGGAAGCAAACTTACGGAACAGCAGGCCGATGTCATCGGGCCGTTCGCGCAAAGGGGGCACCTTGATGGGCACGGTGTTCAAGCGGTAGTAAAGGTCCTCACGGAAACGACCTTCGGCGATGGCGTCGGCAAAGTTGACATTCGTGGCGGCCACAATGCGCACATCGGTCTTCTGGACCTTTGAAGAGCCCACCTTTATGTATTCGCCCGACTCCAGCACACGGAGCAGACGGGCTTGGGTGGAGAGGGGCAACTCGCCCACCTCGTCCAGGAAGATGGTTCCCCCGTTCGCCTCGGCAAAGTAGCCGTTGCGGTCGCTGATGGCCCCCGTGAAGGATCCTTTCTCGTGACCGAACAGTTCGGAGTCGATGGTCCCTTCGGGAATGGCCCCGCAGTTCACCGCAATGTACGGCCCATGCTTGCGGCCGCTGAACTGGTGGATAATCTTTGGGAAACTTTCCTTACCTACACCGCTCTCGCCCGTCACTAACACGGAGAGGTCGGTAGGGGCCACTTGCATGGCAATATCAATGGCACGGTTCAGACCTTCGGTGTTGCCGATAATCCCGAACCGCAGCTTGACATTCTGGATTTCTGTTTTCATCATATTACTTACTCTTCCATAGAAACATGACAAAATTACAAAATCTTTCTGAGATAAATGCTATTTTGGCAGAATAATTTAAGGAGCGTGGAAGAACCGACCGTTCCTCCACGTTCCTTTCTTAGAATACTGTCCGAATCATAAAGCGCACTCCCCACTTGTTAGCAGTGGGCAACTCATTATAGTTCAGACGGCGCACGTACTCCACGTGCAGCAGTTTGAAGATGTTATGGATACCGCCGATCAATTCCACGTAGGGCTTCTTCTTGTCCATCACGTAGCTGGAACTGTGATAGACACCCTCCGCGTCGTAGTGGCCGGGGAAGAGCATCAAATCTCCGTCGTTCCGGTTCTGCTCCAGAAACGGGTTGTTCTTGTCGGTCAGCGTGCCCCACAGGCACTTCACCCCGATAAACTCACGCCACTTCAGCTTCTTGAGCAGCGGGATGCGGTTGAACAGCTTGCCCTGCATGTTCCACGACACGTCGAGCGAGGCATAACGGTCGTTGAGGAACTCCATGTTGTTGATGAGGTTGAACGTCCCGTCCTCAATGATGTACGACAGGTTGGCGGCCGGCATGATGAGCAACGGGAAAGGCACCTTGTTCCATTGGATGCCACCTTTGAGGTAAACGTCCACATTCCCCCACGAGCTGAGCCAAAAGCGCTTGTAAATGTTCAGGTCGGTCATGTTCGAGGTATAGTCTGTCCCCATCAGGCCCTTCACCGCCACGGTGTGCGTCAGCGAGAATACCGGCGCGTCGAAGTTGATGGGCAGACGGCGCTGCTTGGTGTTGATGAAGGTCTCACCCGGTGCATACCGGAAGCCCAAAGAGGCCTCTACGAAGGTCAGATCCTTGGTGTTGAACGGCGACCGCACCCATTCTGTGCCCGAAAGCTGTCCGCTCGCCAAGGCGTCCTGCAGGCACGACTCCCCTTCCATCGTGCGGTAGAACAGCTTTCCGCACGGCTCGTAATTGGTGTAACGCACCTGGGCGGTGGTCTTGAAGCCCCACTCCCGTTCGCGTTCGTATTTCAGCGACGCCTTGCGTTCGTAGTTGTACTGGTCCACTTCCGTCACTTTGAACGAAGTGAACACGTTGTCCTTGTCCGTGGGAATGAACTTGTCCGATGGAACCATGTTGTCGTACTGGTAGGTGAACGTCAGCGAATGCTTCGGGAACTCGCGCGGCAGGTATTCCTTCTTGTCGAACGAATATTCCACCTCGCCCATGTACTTCGACCGGTGGTCCTTGAAACCGTAGGCATAATAGCCCTTGAAGAACCAGTTGGGGTTCAGATTAGCGGTGGTCTGCGCGGAGGCTCGCATGCGGAAGCCGTCGATGTAGTTCGAGGTGAACATCGTATTGATGGGGCCGATATCTACCTTGCTATCCGGCACACTGGTCTCCACAAAGTTCTCGGCAAAGGCCTTCAGCACGAACATGATGTACTTGAAACCCTTGATGCGGGTAAGGTCGTCCACGAAACTGCCCATACGACTTTCCGATTTGGTAAGGTCCTCCTGGCGGTACTGCGCCCAGAAATCATCGTCGCGCATCATGGCATTGACATCCTTTATCTCCTTGCCTTTCTGCTTGAATATCTTGTCGGGGATGGGGTCGAAGCCAAAGTCGAAGTAGCGCGTGGTACGGCGCACCATGAAACTGCCCGACATCTTCTTCCAGAAGGCCAGCTCACACGTCATGTCATCCTCCATCAGGGTCCACTCGCCGGTGGGCAGCTCGCCGAACTTCTGGTCGATAATCATGTTGGTCACGAAGTTGATATCGGTCTTCTTGGGCAGGTTCAGCACGCTCTGCTTCACGCGGTAGGTCGAGTCGGCCAGCACATAGAGATGCCCCGTGAACCCGAAGTCCTGCGAGTTGTTGGGCACGAACGTGAGGTGAATGCACTTGTCGCGTTCCACATACAGCGTATCCATGATGTAATATTTGTAGAAGGAGATACCCGCCGTCGAGACCGGACTGTCGAAGGGATACTGCAGGAGGCGGAACTGGTCCTGGTAGATGTCCACGTCCTGGAACACGTCTCTGAGGATGGTCGAGAGCATGTCACCCGTATTGAACAGCTCGTTGATGCCGGTGGAGTTCATGCCCTGGATGATGGTCTTCTCGCTACGGGGGTTCTTACGGAACACTTTCTCCGACACGGTCTCGTCCACCGAGATGGGCAGGATGAGCTTGCCCGTCACCTCGCACTCCTCCACCTGGTCGCGGAAGAAGGGGTAGCGCCTGAACAGGTTCGACTCCTTCAGCGAGTCGGCCGTGATGTTGTTCATCGCCAGTGTCAGCTTCTGGTACTTGTTGTACTGGTAGTAGTCGTTCGTCTCCAGGTTCACCTGTTTCTTGGCGGCCACCACCTTGCGCATCAGTTCCACCGCCGGGTTGTTCTTGCGCGAGTACTTTTCCTTCTTCGGTTTCACCACTACCTCACCCAGCATCTGGTCGGAAGGTTTCATGCTCACATTCAGCACGGTGGTCTTGGCCGACACCGTAATCACCTGAGTGTCATATCCCACCATGGAGAAGGTCAGGCGTGTCCAGCCCGGATAATACTTCACCGCGAACTCTCCGTCCAGATTCGTGGTCGTCCCTACCCCCTTTCCGTCATAATACACGTTCAGGTAGGGCACCGGCTCGCCGGTATCCGCATCAATCACAACTCCGTGAATCTGCGCCGCGAGGTTGGCGACCCATACCCACAGCACTCCAATAATCAGCAATCGTTTCCACATAGACAATCGTTTGTCTTCTTGTTTTATTACTATTCCTACTTAATCGGGTGCAAAAATACTGCCGAAAATTGTTTTCGGCAAATTCCGGCTTCCAAAAACCGAAGAATTGACCTACTTTTATGCAGTATTAACCATTCAAGCCCAGCACTCCTGGCAACTGGGCCAAGTCGGTCAGCACCACATCGGGCAGCGACTCGTCGATTTCCTCGTTGCCCCAGCCTTCCCCTTTCAGCCAGGCCACCCGGCAGCCCACGGTCTTGGCGGGTACTACGTCCTTCGAGAAGGAATCGCCCACCACCAGTGTCTCCTCGGGAGCAAATCCCATCGCCTCCACGCCCAAGCGGTAAATGGCAGGGTCGGGCTTCCGCACGCCTACCACCGATGACTCAATGACCTCGGCGAAAAAGCTGTCCAGCCCAAAGTCTTTCAGAATGGTGCAAATGTTCCCGTAGAAGTTCGACACCAGCACCAGACGGTAATGGCGGGACAGGCACTCCACGACGGGACGCGTCACCTTCAGCACATCGAGCACCTGCTGGTAGCACGCGTCAGCAATACGACGCGCGAAGGCCTGTGCGTCCGCCTCAGCCAGGTCGGCCGTCAGCAGTCGATGTTCCAGCAGGTAGTCCATCTGTAGGCGTGTCTTGATGGCCAGCACGTCGTGGAAATTGTGCTCGGGCTTCACGTAGGGTGTCCGTGCCAGGCTCCGCTCGCCGTGCACGTAAGCCTCACGGAACGCGGCTTTTTCCACCGGCACCCCATACTCCACGTACTTGCTCCACAACACTTCCGCCCAATGGCGGGAATTGGTGTCAATCGTACCTCCGTAATCGAAGATAACCCCTTTAATGTTCGTCAGATTCTCCATCGTTTCTATTGTTTGTGGTGCCGTTGCCCACTTTCATCAGGGCGACACCGATGACTATGCTGATTAACTCCCGGACCCTCGTAATCAGTCCGGTATAGACCCCAAAGGCACTGGAGATGGCCAGTCCTCCGGTAGCCAAGGCGAAACCGCCCTCCCGCGCGCCGAGCTGCATGGGCGAGAAAAAGAACAGGTTGGCGAACAACGAGGTGAACGCCATGATGAGCACACAATCGGCGAAGCTCACGTCCGAGGTGAGGATGTTCAGGATGAACATCACCTCTAAGCAGCCCACCACCCGTGCCCCGAACTCCAGGGCCAACGACAGGTAGAACGTGGAACGACGACGGCGGTGCAGTTCGGCAATCTGCGCGTCCACCCGTTCCAGCGCTTCCCGCTTCTGCTCCACGAAACGGCCGGCCCACCGGCGGAGGAACGGCACCCGGGCCAGCAGCTGCAGGGTACGCAGGGCCAGTCCATTACGGTAGCCTTTCATGAAAAAGTAGATGGCCAGCGCGCAACATGCCATCACCACTCCCAGCAGTACGCCCATGGGCGCGTCCACCGGCTTGAGCAACAGGTACAGCACCGCCGAAGCCATCCAGAAGCAGAAATGCGAGAAAATGTGCATCATCACATAGAGGATGACCGACGAGGTGGCCCGACTGGCCCCCACATAAGGAGTGAGCTCCAGGATGCGGTACGGCTCGCCGCCCATCAGCCCCACCGGCGTGGCGTAGTTCAGCGCGAAGCCCGAGACGGTGAGCTTATAGACTTTCCAAAACGGCACTCGCGCCTCACGCCCGTCGCGGATGATGACATACCAGGCCAGCGCGTTCATGGCGTAGATGACCACCCACAACAGCAGGATGGCCGGAAACCATACCCCGGCCTTGCGCAGGTTGTGCCACAGTTCCTGATAGTCCATGTCGAACGTCAGCAACATCACGACGATGGCGAACAGTCCGAAGAACCAGAACACGTTGCGGTACTTGTTCTTCATCGGCCTGCGTATTTGGCGTACAGACGGGCGCAGAACGCCTCATGACAGTGACGCATATAGACAAACAGAGCAGTCATTACCACTATCTCAAAGAACAGGTACAGGTAGGGTTGCCCCACCAGCACACTCACGTACAGAGCGATAGCCCGAGTATTGAACGTCAGGATGTTGGCGTATTTCATCAGCGGCAGGCTCAACGCGCGGAACTCATCGCGCAACGCCTGCGGAATCTCATCCCCGTAGGTCTGCAGCGTCCAGGCATAAAAGCGCTGGAAGGCCGGTGTCATCCGCTCCTGCGAGCGCGTGTAGTTGCCATAGAAGTAGAGGAACAGCTTCCACCAGAAGTTGCCCCGCCAGGGCAGACTGTGCAGCAGTTCCCGCTGCTGCCGGAAGTTGTCCAGCTCGCTGCCTGCCTTCCCCTTGAGGAAGAACAAGTGGATGTTGCGGTAGTAGTCAGCCAGCGTGCACTGCTTGCTGTGGCACACGGTGCCCGAGAAGATGGCCAACAGCCAGATGGACCATCCCCACGTCAGTCCCTGCTCGGCTCCGATTCCCCACGGCAGGGGCTCATTCTGCAGACGCAGGCTGATGCAGAAGTAGATGGTAAAGAACCACAAGTCGCCGGCAAAGCCGTCCAGCATTCGGCCCCAGCGCGTCTTCTTGCCCGTCATGCGGGCCAGCTGCCCGTCGCAGCTGTCGTAATGGTTGGCCCACACCAACAGGAAGATGCCCAGCAGCGTGTGCTTCATGTCCGGATAGTAGAACATCACACCCGCTCCCACTCCCAAGAAAATGGAGAGGATGGTCACCACGTTCGGGTGGACCCCCAGGCGCTGAAAAAGCAACGCCCACACATAGCCCACGGGGCGGTTGAAATAGATATCGAACGTCTCTTCGGTATCCATCGATTTGAACGAGGCCTTCAGCCCCTTATTCTCTGTAGCCATAATTCTTTTGGATTTGATGGATGATTCCGTGATAGATACACTCGGCGATTTTCGGTGCCGCCTCCTCACGGCAGCGGGCGAAACTGGGCCAGTCGTTAAAGTCGATGATGCGCACACTGCCGTCCTTGGCCACCACGCAGTCGCCGCCATAAATGGGCACGCGCAGTACCTCGGCGGCCTGAGAACTGTAGCGACGCAACGCCTCGCGGTCGAACGGATAGCCGCGTGCCGCACCATTGATGGCCTCCAGGCCGAACTTGCTGTGTGACTGTTCCGAGGGATAGAAGGTGTAGAAGAAATCAGTCCCCAGCACACCATAGAACTTGATGAGGTCTCCCACCAGGTGCTCGTTCACCACCGCTTCGGGGATGTTCCGACGGCGGAAATCCGCCATCACCATTTCGGCTTCCTCGCGGCTCTCCACGAAGACCACGTCTTCCTTGACCATTGCGTGCGAATTGCCGCGCTTAATCCAGCAGGGGAACACGTCGGGAGCGAACGGCTCGTCCGTCCGCACCACCCAGCTGCGGGGATGCGGCACTCCGCCCTCCACCAGCAGTTCGGTCATCCGCTTGCGCACGCAGTTCGTGATACCATGCGCCGAATTGACCACCCAGGCCCCTTCGGCTTCCATTCGTTTCAGGTAGTCCAGGGTAGCCGTGTCGCGGGCCATGTCGAACACGAAGTCCGCCTGCTCCTTCCGCGCCACCAGTTCCCGTTCGGTCATCACGTCCACGTGGCACCCCTTCTGCTGCAACGCTTCCACTACCTTATTAAATATAGCGGCATCGTTGCCGACGTGATTGGGAGAAAACTCGTTTCCCCGGCTGACTCCGATTACCCGGTAATTACCGATGATTTCGTTCATTATTTTCTTATTGTTGTTAGTAATTCCGCAGAAACTCTTCCGCCTTCACGATGTCCTCCGCATGGTCCACGTCCAGGATTTTTCCGAACGGCCAGGCCGTGAGCCGCAGCCCCTCCTCGATGAGCGCGCGCTGGAAGTTGCGCATCCGCGCGATGCCTTTCTCTATACAGTGTTCCAGCACCCCAATCGCCTTGGGGGTCAGGCAATAGACGCCGCCCGAAATATAGCGGCAGTCGGGACGTGCCTCGTCGTAGAAACCTGTGATGGACAGGTGATCATCAGTGCCGATGTAGAGGGGTTTCTCATCGTCAATGTAGTCGGTCACGGCCATCATGCCATCCTGGTCCGACTGACGGAACGCCTCGATGAACCGCGCGAACTCGTCCTCCCGGAACACGGTATCGACCGTGGTCAGGCAGAACTTGTCGTCCTTCAGGAAACGGCTCAGCTCATAAAAGCTATGCATGGAGCTGGGTGTGGTCTTCACCACCACTTCCACGGGCACCTCCGCCCGCTGTTGCAGTTCTTCTATGTGCTGCCGGGTAAGCGGCACCTCGTTGTTGATGATAATCACCACCTGCTCCGCTCCGTTACGGGCAAACAGGTGGACCAGTCGGTCAATCATGGCCTCCCCATTGAGTTGCACCAGCGGTTTCGGCAGACGAACCCCCTCCTGTGCGAGCCGGGATCCTTCCCCGGCGGATATGATTGCAAATTTCATACGCTATGAATTTTTGTTCACGTTTTCGATTGAGCGGGCAAAGTTACTCAAAAAAAAGCAAATACTCTCACTGTTTTCAAAAAAATTGTAATCTTGCCCCCGAACCTACAGGATTATCCTTTTGTGAACCGCATCACCTACGCCAAAGACGACCCCGGATGTCCTCTACCGGAAAATGCCGGCCATCAGTCGGCCTGCCGTAGCCGCAGACAGTACTCTTTGGGCGGGCAGCCTACGTGCTGGCGCACGTACTTCCCGAAGAACGAGGCGTTGGGGAAGTCCAGGTAGTCGGCTACCTCCTGGATGGTACGCGACGTGTACTTCAACTGGTAACGGATGTCGGCCAGCACAAACTGGTTGATCCACTCGAAGGCCGTGCGCCCGCTTACCTGACGACACACCGACGAAAGGTACTTGGGCGTGACGCACAACTCGTGGCCGTACCACTCCACGGTCCGCTGTTTTACCTCCTGCTCCACCAACAGGCGCATGAAACGCTGGAAGAGGTAGTCCTTCTGTCCCAATGGTTCATTGGCCTCCTCGCCCACCATCAGACTGGCCATCAGTTCCAGCAGCAGTGCCTGCACCAGCAGGTGCACCACCTCCTTGCCATACGTCCGCTGAGGCATCCGGGCGCGTAGGCTCATCACCTCCTCATACGCCCGCAGCAGCCCAATCTCCTGCTCTGTCATGGTAAGCAGGGGCGTATGCGCCATACGGAACACCTTGCGCAACATCCGCCCGTCCACCCACACATGGTCCAGGATGGAGCGTTCCGACAGGCACAACACCTGACCTTCGCACTCCTCACCCGGCTCATAACCACTCAACACGTCGTTCAACTTGCACCACAGCACCTGCCCTCGGCGCACCTCCACAGGCTCCTGGTTCACGCAGATACGGAAACTGCCCCGGAAGCAGCCCATCAGCAGCACCATGTCCAACCGCACCGGCGGCAGGGCCTGCAACTTTTCATCAATGGCCACAATGGCCACATCATCATCCAAATAGTACAGTTGCTGCGCTTGGCTCACCTCTTTAATAGACACACGGATATTCTTGTCCTTTTTCTCTTTCATAAACCTGTCATCTAACCAATTATGCGGCAAATATAGCGCAATCGCCGGAGTAGCCGCCTCACCTAAGCACCCAAAAATCGTTAAACAATCCCATATTACCCAAAAACGACTTTTAGAACAGTTTCGCTTATATATGGGCAATATCTGTTTATGGAGAAAGCCGTACCTTTGCGGCGATTTATATAGACTAAAACGTTTTAAAAAAATGATGAACAGAAACATTCTCCGAACGACAGCAGCCATGGGCTGCATCGCGCTGATGGCAGCGTGCGGACAGGCCCCCACCCAGATGGGCGGCGCAGGTGGGTACGCTACCCTTCAGGTTTCCACTACCGACAGAGTACTTTCCGAACAGTATTCGGCCACCATCCGGGGCCGTCAGGACATCGACATCTATCCCCAAGTGTCGGGCACCATCACCCGTCTCTGCATCCAGGAGGGACAGGCGGTGAAGCGCGGACAGGTGCTCTTTGTCATCGACCAGGTGCCCTACAAGGCCGCGCTGGCCACGGCGACGGCGAATGTGAAGGCCGCCAAGGCCAGCCTCCGCACCGCCGAACTGAACTACCAGAGCAGCAAGGAACTGCACGCGCAGAAGGTCATCTCCGACGTGAACCTGCAGACCGTCGAGAACACTTACTACGCCGCACAGGCGCAGGTGGCGCAGGCCGAGGCACAGGAGCTGACCGCCCGCAACAACCTCTCTTATACTGAAGTGAAGGCTCCGTGCGACGGAGTGGCCGGTGCCCTTCCCTACCGCGTGGGCGCACTCGTGAGCGCCAACCTGCCCCAACCGCTGACCACCATCAGCGACAACTCCACCCTCTACGTCTATTTCTCGCTCACCGAGAACCAACTGCTGGCCCTCACCCGTCGGCACGGCTCCATGGACGAGGCCCTGAAGCAGATGCCGGAAGTGGAGCTCCGGCTGAACGACAACTCCACGTACGAGAAGAAGGGACGCATTGAGAGCATCAGCGGGGTTATCGACCGCCAGACCGGTACGGTGACGGCACGCGCTGCCTTCGACAACAGCGGACGCCTGCTCCACAGCGGCTCCACGGGCACCCTCAGCATCCCGGCCTCCTACCAGAACGTCATCGTTATCCCGCAGGCCGCCACGGTGAAGATGCAGGACAAGACCCTTGTATATAAAATAGTGGACGGCAAGGCTGTATCTACCCTCGTACAGGTAGCTCCCATCAGCGACGGACGCGAGTACATCGTGACCGGCGGTCTGCAGCCAGGCGACGAAATCATCTCCGAAGGCGCCGGACTGGTGCGCGAAGGCACACAGGTGAAGTAACTTCAACAACAACTGAACAACAGAACGAATGATATGAAAGGAAACATATTCATCAAACGACCGTCGATGGCCATTGCCATCTCGATCCTTATCGTAGCCATTGGGCTTATCTCTCTGGTCTCGCTTCCCGTGGAGCAGTACCCCGACATTGCGCCGCCCACGGTGGAGGTGTCGGCCAACTATACGGGTGCCGATGCCGAAGCGGTGATGAACTCCGTCATCATGCCGCTGGAGGAAAGCATCAACGGCGTGGAAGACATGATGTACATCACCTCTACCGCCACCAATGCCGGTACGGCCACCATCCAGGTATATTTCAAGCAGGGCACTGACCCCGACATGGCGGCAGTAAACGTACAGAACCGCGTCAGCAAGGCGCAGGGACTGCTGCCGGCAGAGGTGACCAAGATCGGTGTCACCACCAACAAGCAGCAGACCAGCTTCCTGCAGATCGGGTCGCTGGTAGCCACCGACGGCAAATACGACCAGACCTTCCTGGACAACTACCTCGACATCAACGTCGTGCCGCAGATCAAGCGTGTGCAGGGCGTGGGTGACGTAATGGCACTGGGTGATACCTACAGTATGCGTATATGGCTCAACCCTGAACGCATGGCACAATACAAGCTGATGCCGTCGGACATCACCGCCGTACTGGGCGAACAGAACATCGTGGCACCGACCGGTTCCCTGGGCGAGAACTCTGCGAACACCTTCCAGTTCACCATGAAATACCGCGGACGACTGAAGGATGTCGATGAGTTCCGCAACATCGTGGT
>JAQXRG010000046.1 GCA_029218405.1 Bacteroidales bacterium | reverse complement strand
CACGATGAGCCTCGGCGTGTTCTACAAGGACGTAAAGAACGTCAACATCGAGACACTGGGTTACTATACCGGCGCCGAGCTGGGACTGGCTGGCAACAACGAGCTGTTTGAGACCACCCAGAACATGAATGCCTACGATGCCCGCGTGTTCGGTGTGGAGGCCGCCTACCAGCGCGACTTCGGCTTCATCGCCCCCGCCCTGCGCTGCCTCGGCTTCTACGGCAACTACACCTATACCCATACCTCCACCCGCAACTACAACGAGCGGCTCGGCATCCAGAAGGGGGATGAAGTGAAGATGGCCGGCTCGCCGGAGCACACGGCCAACGCCTCGCTCTACTTCGAGAAGAAGGGATTCAACGCCCGCCTGTCCTACAACTTCGCCTCCAGTTTCGTGGACCAGATGAACACGGGCAGCCGCGAACTGGACCGGTACTACGACAAGGTGAACTACCTCGACCTGAACGCCTCCTATACCTGGGGACAGCAGACAAAGTTCACGGTATTCGCCGAAGCGAACAACCTGCTCAACCAGCCACTGCGTTACTACCAGGGACAGAAAGACCGCACCATGCAGGTGGAATACTACGGCGTGAAGGTCAACGTCGGATTCAAGATTAACTTATAAAATACAGGAATATGAACAAGAAAGACAGCAGATTAACGATGAGAAGATACGTGTGTGAGACCCTGGGAAGACACTGCCGGCTGGCGGTGCTGGTGGTCAGCCTCTTTGCAGGACTTGCGCTGCACGCACAAGTTCCCGTATCCCCGAAAGAGCTGAAAGCGGACATCAGCCTGTTTGTCGCCAACGACCTGGGACGCAACGGGTACTACGACCAGAAGGCCATCGCCGAACGCATGGGGACAATGGCGGAGGAAATCGGACCGGAAGCCATTATCGCAGCAGGCGACGTGCACCACTTCGATGGCGTAGCCTCCGTCAATGATCCTCTCTGGATGACCAACTTCGAGCTCATCTACCCCCATCCCGAACTGATGATCGCGTGGCTGCCCGTATTGGGCAACCACGAATACCGGGGCAATACACAGGCAGTGCTGGACTACTCGAACGTGAGCCGCCGCTGGCGGATGGAGGAACGGTATTACACAAAGGTGTTCAAGGATGAGGAGGCAGGCGTAAAGGTGCGCGTGGTCTTTATCGACACCACCCCCCTGATAGACAGCTACCGGACGGATGACCGCTATCCCGACGCGCGCCTGCAGAACATAGAGCAGCAGCTGGAATGGTTGGACAACACACTGCAGACGGCTGCTGAGGACTGGGTGATGGTGGTGGGACATCATCCCATCTACGCCGAGACCAAGAAGGACATCGCCGAACAGGAAGCCTTGCAGCGCCGGCTGCTCCCCATCTTCCATCAGCATGGCAACGTGGCGATGTACGTCTGCGGACACATCCACAATTTCCAGCACATCCGCCGTGGGAACGATGGCATCGACTATGTGGTGAACAGCGCAGGGTCCCTGTCGCGCAAGGTGAAAGCCACAGAAGGGACTGTGTTCTGCTCCGCTTCCACCGGCTTCTCCATCCTGTCCGTCAGCAAGCGGAAACTGACGCTCAGCATGGTGGACAAGGACGGAAGGATACTGCACCAGGTTGTCCGGGAGAAGTGAGCCACCGGTGCCCTGACATCCGGCAGCAGTAGGAACTGGACCGTCAGGAAAGTCCGAACCGTCAGGACGGTCGGACAACATAGTGAGAGGGGTCTCGCTACCATCCGTGCGGTAGCGAGGCCCCTCTCTCTCATCCCCAGCTTACTGGAAATCGGTTTCCCTACTGTCTATTTCGGCCAGCGCGTTCAGGTCGGGCTGACCCGATGACGCTTCCTTGTCAAAGGTCAGCTCACGCAGTCCCTTTCGCGCGTCGTTCACCCGCAGCTTGATGCCCTTGGCCTCGTCCAGTGGCAAGGACTGCAACCGGTAGCACACCAGCCCACGGGCTGCGGTCTGCAACGTGTCCCCGTACGTATTGTAGCGGTACTGCAAATGAATGTAGCCATCCGGTGCCACCAACGGCTCGTCCGCGGGATGCACCAAGCTGACGCGGTGCTTGTGCGTCTGCGGCAGCTTCTGCAAGAACTCGATGTGAAGATAGTCGGCCGCTATCCAGGCCTCTTCGAAATAGGTGGGATGGTCCGCCAGCTCCTCCTCGTTCGCCTCTGTCAGTTCCTCCACCTTCTTGGTGAGGAAAGGACGGATGTATTCGGGCTTGATGGCCACATCGTATCCCGAGAAGTCATCCGCCAAGGGGTTGAAGTACAGGATGGCCCGCTGGCCTTCTTCCAGTCCAGGACCGAAGATGCCGGCGGCGGCAGGCCACATCGTGCCCCATGTGTCACCGGTGTACGTGTACAAGCCGTCTCCCTTATCGTGGACCGTCACCCAGTCCACTGCCATATCTCCCAATGAATAGCCGTCGTTATCGTCGCACGAAGGCAAGAGCAGGACAACGCCTGCCAGCAATGCAAGTAAATACTTCTTCATTTTGTTTCCGTTTTTGATGTTTCTGCTCTATAAACAACTGAAACGTGCAAATACTGCACGGGATAAGAAGAATTAACAGTCGGGGGCGTCCCCCACGGCAGGACGGGAGATTTTTTTACACGAAGAGGGCAAGACCATTCCTCAGAACAGCCTCGCCTTTCACTCCGTTTTCATGCGATAACCCACCTACAACTGTCATAACGACAGCCTTTGTCACAGTCGTTCCACGACCACCGTCACAGTCGTTCCCCCATTATGGAGCAGTCGTGACAACCTTGGTGGAAGGACCGTGTCTATACCGTATTCCTCCTTACCAAAAACGCCACCATCTCCTCATAATCTGCGCGAAGCTTCTCGCGCTTCAGTTCGGTATGGAGACGGGCATTCTCTTCCTGAAGCTTCTTACGATGGACACCCTTGCCCTTGGCTGTGTGATTCCCGCTATTAGGGCTCACTCGGGACTTGCACCCGTTAGCTAATGCTCATGCTGAGCGTACCAATTAGAGGAACAAAGGGACAATATCTGTCCTTTTGTCCCTCTATGATTCTTTACTTTCCCAAGGATTTAAGCATCTTGTTGATGCAGCGTTTCTTCTGCTCCATGTTGGGGTGAACATAGAGATTGAGGGTTGTGGAGATATTAGAGTGTCCTAACAGTACGCTTACTGTCTTGTAGTCGCATCCTGCTTCTATGCACCTTGTGGCAAAGCTGTGTCGAAGTCCGTGATACTTCAGCTTCGGGATGTCAAGTTTCTCCATAAGTCTGTAGTAGTAGTTGCGGTAAGTGCGTGGTTCCTTCGGTTTGTCCTCATTAGTCAATACGTAAAAATCTCCATTGACCACTTTCTTCATTGGCTTCACCATTGCCAGCAGCTCCTTGCTCAAAGGTATCTCACGACATGAGTTCACCGTCTTTGGCGTGTTGATGACAAACTGTGTATGTTTCTTCTCTCCCTCCACAACGTATATTCTTTCGATAGTGCGTTGCACGGTGATTGTTCCGTCTGCCACATTGATGTCGCTCTATTTCAAAGCGCAGATTTCTCCGATGCGCAATCCTGTGCTCAGGCTAATGTAGATGCCGAGGCTCATGAAGGTGAAGTTGTGCTGCACATAATCCAGTATTTTTTTGTGATTGGCCACGGAA
>JAQXRG010000045.1 GCA_029218405.1 Bacteroidales bacterium | reverse complement strand
CTGCTGGAGGGCTTTTCCATGCCCCTTCGGGCGGTTCCCCACAATGCCTTCCGTCCCTTTTCCGTCCCTCCAATTGCAAAAAATCACCTTCAATACCCTGATTCATAGCCTTCTGATTTTTGGATGACAGTAACCGCCGCGGCCACCCAATCGGGGGTAGAACGGCGTTCTGAGGCTGCTGGAGGGGGTGAGGGAGGCCGAAAACGGTCCGAAATCCTCGCCGTCCGTCCCTCAAGGGTACCGCCCCTGTCCCCCGCCGTTAACACTTTCCCGAGAGAGTAGATTAAGAACAACTTGAGTTTGAACAATTTGAGTTTTTTAATTTATAAATTAAAATTTTTTTATCATGAGAAAAAAGTATTTAAGTGCACTTCTGTTCGGAGCGTTGGTAATGGCTTCGACAGCAACATTCACTTCTTGTAAGGACTACGATGACGACATCGACAACTTGCAGACACAGATTGACAAGGTAGTCAGCGACCTGGCTTCTTTGAAATCCACGGTGGACAACTTGAAGGTGGGTGTAACCAGCGTGACAGTAGCTGGTGATCAGCTCGTTGTAGTTACTGACGGAGCTACTACCAAGATGAATCTCCCTGCCGGCGTACAGGTTTCCGAAATCGAAATCAAGAACGGACACCTCTATGTGGGCGGTGTGGACAAAGGTGCCATTGACGCTCCTGTTGCTCCCACCGAAAAGGCCCAAAAAGTGGAAGTCAAGGACGGATACCTTTATATTGACGACGTAAAGCAGACACTCGTAGACAAGGTAGGTTCCAGCGTAGTCATCAAGGACGCTTCCAACGGCGTATACACCATCACCATCGACGGACAGACCATCCAGCTGCCCATGGCCGATGCCTTCACTTCACTCACTTCCGTTGAGTTCGTCAAGAATGCTGAGGATGAGGACCTCACATTCGGAGGTATCTATCAGGATTATTTTATTGGTGGTTGGGTTGAAGCCATCGAATGGAATAAGGCTGCCATCAACCACCCTGACTGGAAAGGCCCGAAGGGTGCCGTAACCCGCAACCAGCTGCTCGTCGGCCAGACTTCAGCAATCAATGTACAGGTGACTCCGGCTTCCTATGCGCTGGGCAGCCAGAAGCTGACCCTCGTGGACTCCAAGGGCAATGTAGCCCCCGCCAAGATTTCGGCTTCTGAAAATAACTTGTGGTATACAACTGACCGTGCTAACAATGCCGGCAGTTGGAACCTCGCCGTAGAAATGGATGAAACCATTACACCTGACAATATTGCCAAAGCATTCCGGACTCCTACAGATGACCAGATTCTGTACGCCCTGGCTGTCAACGGACAGGTTGTTACCAGCTATGACATCGTAGTAAAGACAGAAACTACAGCTACTGCAGCTGCTACAGGTGCTTCCCCTTCATTAAATGCCAACACGGCTGATTTACTGTATGTAGACAACAATGGTGTCGTGAAGGCATTGTCTGCCGACAAGCTTCCTATGGGCACGACCGACTTGTACCTGTGGCTGACAACTACCGAAACTGACAACAATCTGGTCTACGATTCCTATATCACATTCGAAGGCACCAACATCTCTTTGGCAGCTTCGAAAGGTATCAAGGCCAATGGCATGACCATTACCGCTCCGGCTACCGCTGCTGGTACTCAGATTGAAGCCACTATCCATGTAATGGATATCACCGGCTATGTATGGACGAAGAAACTTCCTATCAGGGTGGCTACTTCTGCTGCCCAGAACCTGACCATCTCCACTACCAACTACGTAGTGAAGCCGGCTGCTACAGAAGCTGCCCTTGTCAGCCAGTCCATCAAGATTGACATGGAGAACATCTTCGCCAGCATCGACGCAGCTACTCTGGAACAGGCACGTCTGGCTACCCAGGTTGCTGTGAAGGAAGCCGCCTCACAGACTGGATTCTTCCTGAAACCATCTACATCTACACCTGGAGCAGAAGAGTACCTTTTTGATACTCCCGTATACCTGAAGGCTGACAATACACCTTGGAATGTAGCAATTGATGACCTGCTCGAACTGAAGTATATCAAGCTGAACATCGGTAATACTACTGCAAATGGTGAATATCAGATTGCCAAGGATGCCAAACCGGGTTCCTATGAACTGGCCTTCGTTGTACTGCAGGATAATACCGGCACTACCCAAGACAACGAAATCATCCGCATCAAGATGCCGGTAGTCGTGAAGACTCCTGCCTTCACGGATATGTTCGACAAGAACTATACCACCGACAGCTTCGAAGCACGTATCCAGCCTGTTGATGTATTTACTCCGTCTTGGACTGCTCCGTTGACCAAGTATCAAGCCCGTCTGTCCATGACTCCTGCCTTCAAGGTACAGCCCGCTTATTCCGGCAACGTAGATATGCTGGCCTTCCAGTTCGAGAAGATCGGTAACGATGCTGCAGGAAATGCCATCTATCCGGCTGTCAACCTGGTTACTGCCTACAACAGCGAAAAACATGACACTTCTATCGAAGGCTTCGTTGACCTGAACAAGAAGGAAATCTACAACGCTACAGGAAACGACTTGAGCGTAACCGCCATCAGCAATACCGTAGCCCACTATTCTGTACTGGACAAGCTGGCTTCTGCTAATTATGCAGAATCCATTACTCCAGCCGACCTGGCAGACCTGAAGGAAGCCTTCATGGTATCTTCTGCCCAGTTCAACACCAAGATCGTAAAGGCACTCGACGGACTGAAACTGAATTCCGATGCGAATACAGTCTATACGTTGGGAAGCGACGGAATCATCAAGGTTGGCGCAGACCTTCTGCAACTGGTATGGGGCAACGATAAGAAGGATATCAAGGGTAGTACTGACATTTTGAGTGGAGCTAAACTGGGTGGTTATAGTTTCCTTGATAACGCCGACTTCAGTGTTGTAGGAAATCGCCTGCAAGTCCTGAGCAAGATTGAAATCACCAACCAGTCTGCTGGTTCTTCTACTGCATCAGCTACAGTTACAGCTAGTGGTGTACAGGTTTCTAACCTTGTAGCTGGCGAAACAGCTACCGTTCACTTCATCTTTACAGATGCTACCGGCATCCAGTACAGGTTGAGCGTACGCGTAAAGCAGGGCTAATCGGTCATACCGATAGATTCTACTATAGACAGGGGGCGAATTCAACAAGGGATTCGTCCCCTGTTCTATACTCGGCATGAGCCTTGACTGACAGGTGCAAGTCCCCAACGAGTCCTGATAGTGGGAATCGTATAGCCAAAGAGACAGGGGTGTCCACCGCAAGGTGGAATCTGAACAAGTCAGTTGCAAAAAATCCGGCAGAAGGTATCTGACATACAGAATGCGTCTGGGCAAGGAAGCCATGAAGGCCGGAAAGGTATATTACGTCCGCAAAGGTTCAGTCACGAAGATGGCCGACCAGGAAGAGGAGCGTATGTTGATGGGACTCTGTAATAAAGTACCGTTTGATGACCGTATCCATCAGACTGCCGACATTGAGGAACTTGACCGCATGTACAAGATGTCAAGATAACAATACCTGTCTTGGCAAGAAAGACCAGCATCTCTGAGCGGACATTATCGAGAGAATTGAAAATCCTGCGCGAAGAGTTCAACGTGTTGACCCGCGAAGGCGGACGCAAGGATGGCAGGTGGGTCATTACCAACGATAGCGACAGGAAAAAATAGTCATGGGGGTGAAAGTGTCCTCTCCGTTGCCCGTTCGGTTCCGCCATCCCGTCCTACGAGAGGAATATCCGTTCCCGTCCAATGACCGGTCCGGTTTTCGCCCTCGTTCCAGCTCCCCGACACGATAGGCTTCAGGAATGTTTACCTCCATACATTCTCTCTGTAATTTATACGCCCTCCAGAAGCGCACCGCTGCCGGAGGGCTTTTTCATGCCCCTTCGGGCGGTTTCCCAAGGTGGCATCCGTCCCTTTTCCGTCCCTCCAATTACAAAAACACACCATCAACTCACTGATTCATAGCCTTCTCATTTTTCTATTTCAGCTATCGCCGCGAAACGATTATTGGGTTTTTCCACTGACAAATGACATTGACCATGAACCTGAGTACAGAATTCCGCAACTACACCGGCTACCGCACTTCCTCGATGACAAAGAGAATTGTTCTCTCCTACAAGGCCTACTCCTCTTCCAAAGAAGCCCCGCCAAGCAGCAGACACTTCTTCGATAGGCAGCAAACGAACTTTTGATAGAAGGCAAACGAACATCCGGTAGCAAGCAGAAGGTGCCGACAGGTGTCTTCAGGGTCGTCTATTCATCCCTATCAGGGCATCAGAAGACAGGCTTTCCTGGGAGCAGCAGCACCGTTCTTTGTCCTGTGCAAGCAGTGTCGGCCGGACGCTCCTTGCATCGCAGTCGTTATGAGGCTAAAGAGAAAGAACACGGCTATGCTGCGCTGTTGGACAGATGCTTCACTGCGTTCAGCATGACAGGTAAAGAGGGCAGGAAAGCGGAAAACAGTTTTCGGACAGCCTGGGGAGGGGGACCTCTGGAGAGAAGGGCCCCCTACAGCGCCTGCATGTCGTTCAGCCGCTTGTAGTAACCGTCTTTCTGCAGCAGCTCCTCGTGCTTGCCGCTCTCCACGATACGGCCCTCGTGGAGGACGTAGATGCAGTCGGCGTTCTTGATGGTGGACAGGCGGTGGGCAATGGCAATCGTGGTGCGCGTCTTCATGAGCCGTTCCAACGCCTCCTGCACCAAGCGTTCGCTTTCCGTGTCGAGCGCCGAGGTCGCCTCGTCCAGGATCAGGATGGCCGGGTTCTTCAGGATGGCCCGCGCGATGGAGATGCGCTGCCGCTGGCCGCCCGAAAGGCGGCAGCCCCGGTCGCCGATGTTCGTGTCGTAGCCCTTCTCGCTCTCTAAGATGAAGTCGTGGGCGTTCGCCACCTTCGCGGCGGCCACCACCTGCTCCATCGTGGCGTTCTCCACCCCGAAGGTGATGTTGTTGTAGAACGTGTCGTTGAAGAGGATGGCCTCCTGGTTCACGTTGCCGATGAGGCTCCGCAGGTCGTGGATGCGGAAGTCCTTCACGTTGACACCGTCCAGCAGGATTTCGCCGCCACACACGTCGTGGAAGCGGGGCACCAGGTCCACCAAGGTCGATTTGCCCGAGCCCGACTGGCCCACCAGGGCGATGGTCTCCCCCTTGCGGATGCGCAGGTTCACCTCGTGGATGACCTCGTGCGTGCCGTAGCTGAACGACACGTGACGGAACTCCAGCCCCTCCCGCATCTCCGACACCTGGCGGGCGTCCGGGCGTTCCGTAATGGGGTTGGGCGCCTTGAGGATCTTATCGACCCGCTCCATCGAGGCCAGTCCCTTGGGGATGTTGTAGCTGGCCTTCGAGAAGTCCTTCAGCGGATTGATGATGCTGTAGAGGATGACCATGTAGAAGATGAACGTGGAGGCGTCGATGGGCGAGTTGTCGCTCAGGATGAGCGTGCCGCCGAACCACAGGACCAGCACGATGAGCAGGGTGCCGAGGAACTCGCTCATGGGGTGCGCCAGGGCCTGGCGCATCGCCACGCGGTGGGTCGCGTCGCGGAACTCGTTGCTGCACTTCACGAAGCGGCGGATCATCTTCTCCTCGGCGATGAACGCCTTGATGATGCGCATCCCGCCCAGGGTCTCCTCCAGCTGCGACATCGTCTCGCTCCACTTGCCCTGCGCCTCCAAGGACTGCCGCTTCAGCTTGCGGCCCACACGGCCCATCACCCAGCCCATGCCGGGCAGCACGATGAGGGTGAAGAGCGTCAGCTGCCAGCTGGTGATGATGAGCGTGGAGAAGTAGGAAACGATGAGGATGGGGTTCTTCAGCAGCATGTCGAGGGAGCTGGTGACGGAATTCTCAATCTCGCTCACGTCACCGCTCATGCGGGCGATGATGTCGCCCTTCCGCTCTTCGGAGAGGAAGCTCAGCGGCAGGCACATCACCTTGGTATAGACCTTTACGCGGATGTCGCGCACCACGCCCGTGCGCAGGGGCACCATGATGGCCGACGAGCCGAAGTAGCAGGCGGTCTTCAGCAGGGTCATGCCCGCGAGGAACAGTCCCAGCCACAGCAGGGTGGTGGCAGGGCCGAACCGCTCGATGAGCTGCGACACGTAGTAGTAGGCGTTGTTGACGAGCACCTCTTTCGTGTCGCCGCTGCCCCACTCCATGAACTGATAGGTCTGATTGGCGCTGCCGGTCTTGAACAGGATGTTCAGGATGGGAATCAGCAGCGAGAAGGAGAACACGTTGAAGACAGCCGAGAGGATGTTGAGCAACACCGCTCCGACAAGGTAACGCCGGTAGGGAGCGACGAAACGCCGCATCATGTGGAAAAACTCTTTCATTGGGACTTGTTACGTTTTAAAGCGCAAAGATAACGCTTCTTCTTGTTTTTTGCGGCATATTCGCCGTATTTTCTCAGATATTTGCTACTTTTGCAGCATGACTGACAAACAACCTATGCCTATGAGACTGATTTACTATAGTGTCTTTTTTCTCTGGTACCTGCTTTCGCTCTTGCCGCTGCGGGTCCTGTATGTCGTGTCCGATGCCTTGTTCTATCCGCTCTATTATATTATAAGGTACAGGCGGCGCATTGTGCGGCGGAACCTGGAGACGTCCTTTCCCGACAAGTCGCCGGAGGAGATAGGGCGCATCGAACGGGGCTTCTACCATTTCTTCGTCGATTATGTGATGGAGACACTCAAGCTGTTCTCGATGCCGAAGGGGCAGATGCGGCGGCGGATGACCTTCGGGGGACTGGACACCCTGCAGGAGGAGCTGAGGCAGGAAGGGAAGAAGACTTGCTTTGTCTTCCTGGGCCATTACTGCAACTGGGAGTATGTGGCCTCGCTGCCCGGCTGGGTGCCCGGACTGCATTGCGGACAAATCTATCATCCGTTGTACAATCCGGCCTTCGACCGCCTGTTCCTGCGCCTGCGCAGCCAGTTCGGCGGCGAGTGCATTCCCATGAAGGAGACCCTGCGCAGGCTGCTGGCCCTGAGCCGGGAGGACACGACGAGCGTGATTGGCTTCATTGCCGACCAGGCCCCGAAATGGGAGGCGATGGACCACTGGACCACGTTCCTGCACCACGACACCTCGTTCTTCATGGGACTGGAACGCATCGCGCGGAAAGTGGACGCGGCGGTCTATTACTTGGAGGTGAAACGGGTACGGAGGGGGTACTATCATGCCGAGTTCCAGCGGATGACCCTGCATCCGCGCGAGGCCGCGGAGGGAGCGCTGACCGACGAGTACGCCCGCCGGCTGGAGCGGCAGATACAGGAAGCACCCGACTGCTGGCTGTGGAGCCACAACCGCTGGAAACGGACGAAGGAGGAATGGGAGCAACGCCGGAAACAACCGAAGGAAGGAGGGAACGCTGTATGAGACGATGGAGGATGGAGATGCGGAAGAAAGATGTTTATACATGGGGACTGGCCGTGGCTTGTCTGCTGTCGCTCTTCCTGTTCATGGGAGAGGCACGTTTCAATACGCGCGGCGAGCCGCGTGAGGCGGTGGTGGCACTCTCGATGCTGCAGGAGGGCAACTGGACGCTGCCGGTGAACAACGGCATCGACCTGGCCTACAAGCCGCCGTTGTTCCACTGGATGATTGCCGCTGTCTCGTCGGTGACGGGGGCGGTGACGGAATATACCGCGCGGATGCCGTCGGCACTGGCACTGACGTTCCTGCTGTTGGCCGGCTTCGGCTTCTATGCCCGCCGGCGGGGCAGTGAGGTGGCCTTCCTCATGGGCCTGCTCACGCTGACGAACTTCGAGGTGCACCGGGCGGGCGTGAACTGCCGGGTGGACATGCTGCTGGCCGCGCTGATGGTGCTGGCCCTGTACCAGTTCTACTGCTGGTCGGAGAACGGGCTGAAGGGGATTCCTTATGGGGCGGTGCTGTGCCTCAGCGGCGCGTTCCTCACCAAGGGTCCCGTGGGAGCGGTCCTGCCGTGTCTGGCGATGGCGGTCTATCTGCTGTTGCGGGGCCATGGCTTCTGGCGGCTGTTCTTCCGGTTCCTCGGTGTCGGACTGCTGTCGTGCGTACTGCCCTTGCTGTGGTACGTGGCGGCCTGGCAACAGGGCGGCGACCGTTTCCTCCAGTTGGTGGTGGAGGAGAACGTGCTGCGGTTCCTCGGCAAGATGTCCTACGAGTCGCACATCAATCCGTGGCATTACAACGTGATGACGGTGGTGACCGGCTTCCTGCCCTATACGCTCTTAGTGGTGTTCTCCCTGTTCGTCCTGCCGTGGCACCGTCCGTCGGGACGGCCGCGCCAGTGGTGGGAGCGGCTGCGCGCCTACGTGCGGCAGATGGACGACACCCGACTGTTCACGCTGGTCAGTTTCGCGGTCATCTTCGTCTTCTACTGCATCCCCAAGAGCAAGCGCAGTGTCTATCTGCTGCCCATCTATCCGTTCCTCGCCTATTTCCTGGCGGAATACATGTGGTGGCTGGCGCGGGAGCGGCGGCGGGTCGTGCTGCTGTTCGGGCAGGTGCTCGCCACGCTGTCGGTGCTGCTGTTCGGTGTCTTTGCGGCCGTCCGTGCCGGTCTGGTGCCCGCCTCCCTGCTGGGCGGCGGCCGTCATGCGGCGCAGAACGCGGCGTTCCTCCATGCCTTGGAGACCGCGCCGGTGGGCTTCCTGACCTTGATTGTCCTGCTGCTGCCCATGGTGGTCGCCGGGGTCTTCTGGCACTACCGGAAGTCGCCGCAGCCCACTTCCGTGGTCTATGCGGTGGTGGGCATGGTCTTCTCCCTGTTCCTGGCCTTCGACGGCTTCTACCAACCCACGGTACTGAACGTGAAGTCGGACTATGGAGTGGCGCGCCAGATCGCGTGCATCGTCCCGCAAGGACGGGTCTATTCGTACCGCACCGATGTCTATGAGGCCAACCGGATGCATCCGTTCACGGTCAACTTCTACTTGGGCGACCGGGTGGTGCCTTTCGATGTCTTCCTGCCCACGGCGGGCTATCTCCTGGCGGGCGACGATGACATCGAGACCTTCCGGAAGATCTATCCCACCTATGCGGTGGAAGAGGTGGTGGACTTCCACCACCGGAGCGGAGACGACCACAAGTGGCTGCACTTCTACCGCTTCCGCGAGGCGGGGCACGAACGAAAGGAGGGAATATGAAACGGAAGATACTGGGAGAGGCGGTCCGGTTCTGCTTGGTCGGCGCGTTGGCCACCGGCCTGCACTATGGCCTTTATTACCTGCTGCAGCGGGTGCTGGACGTGAACGTGGCCTATACGGCAGGGTACCTCCTGGCGTTCATCGCCAATTTCTACCTGACCGCCTGGTTCACCTTCGGCACGGCTCCGTCGGGACGGAAACTGGCGGGGATGGGGGCGGCCCACCTCACCAACTACCTGCTGCACATGGGACTGCTGAACTTGTTCTTAAGAGTGGGACTGCCCCAGGAATGGGCGCCCTTGCCGGTGTTCGCCATCGCCATACCGGTGAATTTCCTGTTGGTGCGATGGGTGTTCAAAGGAACTCGGAAATTAGAAACGACTCATTAGAAAGGACTGATTATGCTGAAACTGATGATTGTAGTCCCCTGCTACAACGAGCAGCAGGTGCTGCGCGAGACGACCGCGCGGCTGACCGCCATGCTGAACCGGCTGTTGGCGGAGAAAAAGGTGGACGTGGCCCGCATCCTGTATGTGGACGACGGCAGCCGTGACGGTACTTGGGGGCTGATAAAGGAACTCTCGGAGAGCACTTCCTGCGTGGAAGGGCTGAAGCTGGCGCACAACGTGGGCCACCAGCAGGCGTTGTGGGCGGGGCTGGAGTACGCGGCCACGCATGCCGACGCGATTGTCTCCATCGACGCCGACCTGCAGGACGATGTGGAGGCCATCCCGGAGATGGTGGAGCAATACCACCGGGGCATGGATGTGGTGTTCGGCGTACGCCGGGAGCGGACCACCGACACGTTCTTCAAACGGCATACCGCCCAGGCGTTTTACCGCCTGATGCGGCTGATGGGCGGACAGGTGGTCTATAATCATGCCGACTTCCGGCTGATGAGCCGCCGGTCGCTGCAGGCGCTGATGACCTTCCCGGAACGCAACCTCTTCCTGCGCGGCATGGTGGCCTCGCTGGGCTACCCTACCGCCTTGGTCTATTACGACCGTCACGAGCGTTTCGCGGGCGAGTCGAAGTATCCGCTGAGCAAGATGCTGAGTTTCGCGCTCGACGGCATCACCTCGTTCTCGGTCCGACCGTTGCAGTACATCACGTACCTGGGGATGCTCTTCATGGTCATCGCACTGGCGGCCATCGTCTATGGGCTGCTGGCGTATGCCGAGGGAAAGGCCATTCCCGGCTGGACGTCGCTGTTGGTGTCGGTGTGGTTTATCGGCGGCGCCATCCTGCTGGCCTGCGGCATCATCGGTGAGTATGTGGGAAAAATATACAAAGAAGTGAAACGTCGTCCGCGGTACTTCATCGAGCAGACGACCAAATTGCGGTAAAGGAGCCGCTAAGAACCTTAATCATGAAAAGAAAATTGTTACTGTTTGCTATCCTGGCTCTCGGCATCGGGAGCCTGCAGGCCCAGCGGGTGAAGAGAGTCCCGCAATGGGCCCCCGCGCTGGCCGAACTCTACCGGCAGACGGACTCACTGGCCGTGCCTTTGGTGCGCCAACAACCGCTGATCGGTATTTCGGCGAGCACTGACGCCCGCCGTTCCACGGTCAACGCCACGTATGTGGAAGCTGTCATCCGTGCCGGCGGCATCCCGTATGTCATCCCCGTCACCGACAATGCCGACGTGTTGCGCGACATCGCCTCGCGCTTGGACGGCTGCATCTTTACGGGAGGCGAGGACATTGACCCGGCGTACTACGGGGCGGAGGCCGACCCAAAGCTGGAAGAGACTAATCCGCAGCGCGATGTGTACGACCTGACCCTGCTGAAACTGGTGACCGACCGGAATGTACCCGTCCTGGGCATCTGCCGGGGACTGCAGTTGGTCAATGTGGCCTTGGGCGGCACGCTCTGGCAGGACTTGCCGACGAACCACCCTTCGGCAGTGAACCACCGACCGGGCCACAGTGACCCTGCCCACAGCGTAAGCGTGGTGAAAGGCAGTTGCTTAGAAACGTTGCTGGGCAGTGACCGGCCGCTGCAGGTGAACAGCCTGCACCATCAGGGCATCCGTCAGCTGGGGCTGGGCCTGAAGGTCACCGGCTGGTCGGCCGACAGCATTCCGGAGGTCATCGAAGCCTGGCCCAACCGTCCCATCCTGGCCGTACAGTTCCATCCCGAAGTCTTCACCGCCCGTGGCGACACTACCTTTGTGAAGTTCTTCCACTTTCTGGTGGAGAAGGCCGTGACCTTCCGCCGGGCCAAGGACATCCACACGCGCATCTATTCGGTGGATACTCACACCGACACGCCCATGGGCTTCCGGCGCGGCGTGGCCTTGGAGAAACGGGGCCGCAACATGGTGAGCCTGCAGAAGATGGACGAGGGCAAGCTGGACGCCCAGTTCTTAGCAGCCTTCATCGGACAGGGCCCGCGTGACGACGCTTCCCTGCAGCAGGCGGTGGAGAAAGTGGAAGGCATCATCGGCGACATCTACGCCGAGACCGAGAAGAACCAGGCGTATTGCGGTGTGGCACGGACCGAGGCGGACCTGCACCGGCTGAAGGCGGAAGGGAAGAAGGCCTTCTTCATCGGCATCGAAAACGGGTATGGTATCGGGAAGGACCTCCGCAATATCCGGAAGTTCAAGGAAATGGGCGTGAACTACATCACGCTGTGCCACTCGTACGACAACGACATCTGCCACTCGTCCACCCACACCGAGGACGCGACGAAGGGACTGACACCGTTCGGGCGCAAGGTCGTGAAGGAAATGAACCGCCTGGGGATGATGATTGACCTGTCGCACGCCAGCGAAGGCACTTTCTGGGACGTGATGCGGCTGAGCAAGCAACCCGTCATCTGTTCGCATTCGTCGGCGCGTGCCCTTTGCGACCACGACCGTAACCTGACGGACGACCAGCTCCGCGCCTTGGCCCGGAACGGCGGTGTGGTGCAGCTCTGCCTGCTGGACGCTTACATCCATCCCGACCGTCGGGCGGCTTCGGTGAGCGATGCCGCCGCCCATCTGGACCACCTCATCCGGGTGGCCGGCATTGACCACGTGGGCATCGGCAGCGACTTCGACGGAGGAGGCGGGCTGACGGGCTGCTACGGGGACAACGACCTCATCAACCTCACCGTGAAACTGCTGGAAATGGGCTACACCGAGGAGGATATCCGCAAGGTGTGGGGCGGCAACCTGATGCGGGTAATGAATGAGCTTGCAAAGTCGAAATGACAGATTTGTTATACAAATATAAATATTTGTTTCATGACGGATTTTTTTCTCTAATCCCTTTTTGAATTTAAAATATTCTTCTAATTTTGTATCGGCTAATGCAAGGCGCATGAGTGAACGTTTTCGCTGGCGCCGCCCTGAAAGGATAACAATTAAAATAGTGATAACAACAAATTAATCATTTAAGAAATGGCAAATTTAGATCTTACGAAGTACGGTATCCTGAATACCGTTGAAATTGTACACAATCCGTCCTATGATGTTTTGTTTGCTGAAGAGACCAAGGCAGGTCTGGAAGGCTTTGAAGTAGGCCAGGAGACCGAGTTGGGCGCAGTGAACGTAATGACGGGTATCTACACAGGCCGTTCGCCTAAGGACAAGTTCCTGGTGATGGACGAAACCAGCAAGGATACCGTATGGTGGACTTCTGACGAATACAAGAACGATAACAAACCCGTTTCTGAAGCTACTTGGAAAGAACTGAAGGAACTGGCTGCCAAGGAACTCTCTAACAAGAAGCTGTATGTAGTGGATGGCTTCTGCGGCGCTAACCCCGCTACCCGTCTGTGCGTGCGCTTCATCATGGAAGTGGCATGGCAGGCTCACTTCGTGACCAACATGTTCATCCGTCCGACCGCTGAGGAGCTGGAAGCTTTCGAACCCGACTTTATCGTTTACAACGCTTCCAAGGCTAAGGTAGAGAACTACAAGGAACTGGGTCTGAACTCTGAGACCGCTGTTGTCTTCAACCTGACTTCGAAGGAACAGGTAATCCTGAACACTTGGTACGGTGGTGAAATGAAGAAGGGTATGTTCTCCATGATGAACTACTTCAACCCGCTGCGTGGCATCGCTTCCATGCACTGCTCTGCCAACACCAACATGGACGAAACTGAATCTGCTATCTTCTTCGGTCTGTCCGGTACAGGTAAGACCACCTTGTCTACTGACCCGAAGCGCAAGCTGATCGGCGACGACGAACACGGATGGGACAACGAAGGTGTGTTCAACTACGAAGGCGGTTGCTATGCAAAGGTCATCAACCTCGACAAGGAGTCTGAACCCGATATCTATGGTGCCATCAAGCGCGACGCCCTGCTGGAGAACGTAACCGTGGCTGCTGACGGTAAGATTGATTTCGCTGACAAGAGCGTGACCGAGAACACTCGCGTATCTTATCCTATCCACTTCATCCAGAACATCGTTAAGCCGGTGTCCAAGGGTCCTCACGCCAAGCAGGTCATCTTCCTGTCGGCTGACGCCTTCGGTGTATTGCCCCCGGTATCTATCCTGAACGAGAACCAGGCTCAGTACTACTTCCTGTCTGGCTTTACCGCTAAGCTGGCCGGTACAGAACGTGGTATCACTGAACCGACTCCGACCTTCTCCGCTTGCTTCGGACAGGCCTTCCTGGAACTGCACCCGACCAAGTACGCTGAAGAACTGGTGAAGAAGATGCAGATGACGGGCGCCAAGGCTTACTTGGTGAACACTGGTTGGAACGGTACCGGCAAGCGTATCTCTATCCGCGACACCCGTGGTATCATCGACGCTATCCTGGACGGCTCTATCGAGAAGGCTCCGACCAAGACCATCCCGTACTTCGACTTCGTGGTTCCGACTGAACTGCCGGGCGTAGATCCGAACATCCTGGATCCGCGTGACACTTACGACTGCGCTTGCAAGTGGGAAGAAAAGGCAAAAGACCTCGCTGCCCGCTTCATCAAGAACTTCGTGAAGTTCACTGGCAACGAAGCTGGTAAGGCACTGGTTGCTGCTGGTCCTCAGTTGTAATTTCAAACCTGCAACATTCATACGAAGAGCGGCGGTTCCTTTCCGGGAGCCGCCGCTTTTCTGTACGCTCGTGTCGTTGGGGGAGGATTTAGCCGTGATGATGGCATTTCAGCACACGGTGGGGCAGGTCGCCATGCCCTACCAGGTCGATGGGACAGCCGAAATGCTCCTCCAACCAATCGGCCGGCACTTCGGTGTCGGGATGGTAGTCGAGGGTGCCGCTGACACAGGCGATGCTTTTCACGCACTGGAGGACGGAGCCGATGTCATGGCTGACTAAGATAATGGCCCGTTCTTTGTTGATTTCCTCCAACAGCGAGTACAGCACCGCCTGGAAACGCTGGTCGATGTAGGTGTTGGGTTCGTCCAGGATGACGACCTGTGGGTCGGACACCAGGGCCCGTCCCAACAGGGCGCGTTGGAGCTGGCCGCCGCTGAGCTCACCGATGGCCCGCCGCTCCAACCCCTCCAAGCCCATCCAGGCGATGGTGCGGCGCACCTGCTCGTGCTGGGCGGCGCTGAACGGGCGGAACAGGGACTTCTGGCGGTTCAGTCCAGAGAGAACCACTTCGTACACAGAAATCGGGAACTTCTTGTCGATGCTGTTGTACTGAGGCAGGTAGCCCATGCTGATGCCGGGCACTTCTATCCCCTTGTGAAAGTAACGTACCTGGCCCGACAGGGGCTTCAGCAGCCCCAGGATAATCTTCATCAGGGTGGTCTTTCCGCCACCGTTGGGCCCGATGACACCCAGAAAGTCCTTTTCGTACACCGTCAGGTTGACATCGGCCAGTACTTGCTTCTGTTCGTAGCCGGCGGTGATGCCGGTCAGCTGGAGAATGGGAGTGGTATTCATAGGTGCCAGGAGGTTAGGGATGTGCGGGAATCGTCGTCAACGCTTGTGCCACCTTGCGCATCTCCTCGTGCCAGTGGTAACTGAGCGGGTTGATGGGGATGACCTCCACCCCCAGCTCGCCGGCAATGAGCCGTGCGTTTCGCAAGTCGAATTCCTGCTGGACAAAGATGACCCGGATGTGCTGCTCCCTGCAGAGACGGATGAGTGCCTGCAACTGTGCCGGAGAAGGCTCCTTGCCGTTCTCCTCAATGCTGATCTGGCGCAGCCCGTAGTCGCGGGCGAAATAGGAAAGGGCGGGATGGTAAATCAGGAACGAAGGCTGTGCGCTGAGCAGCAACGCCCGCAGCTCCTCGTCGGTCTGCCGGATACGCCGCTGCAGGCTGTCGGTACGGGCACGGTACTCGTCGGCGTGTGCCTCGTCCAGACGGCAGAGCGCCGTGCAGATGTTGGCCGCCATTATCAAGGCGTTTTGGGGCGAGTTCCAGACGTGCGGCTCCACACCGCCTGCGTGTACATGCCCGTGGTGCTCCACTTTCCCACGAATCAGTTCAATGCCTTGGGAGGTATCGATAAAAGGCAGGTCTGGGTTGGTCGCCTTCAGCTTTTCCATCCAGCTCTGTTCAAAGCCGATGTAGCCCACCTGCAGGTAAGCGCTGCTTTGGGCCAGTTGCACTAACTGTTGCGGTGTCGGGTCGTACGTTTCGGGACTGCTGCCTTCGGGGACCATACTGACCACCTGGTAACGGGGTCCGGCAATGGCTTCCGTGAAGTAACGTAAAGGTTCGATGGTCACCGTCAGGGTCGGCTGGCCGGACGGCTGCGGTCTGTTGCCGCAAGCGCCCAACAGGAACAGGGTGACAAGAAGGTAAAGACTGTTTCTCATGACGTTTTGTTTTTGCTGGCCAAAGTTACATAATATTCCCGGAAAAACCCTTCGTTGCCCGTAAGATTTCCCGTTTCCCTCCCGGAGGCCCTGGCAACCGCTCTACGGTATAACCCGCCGCCTGCAACATCCTGCGGACAGCCCCCTTGGCACAATAGGTGGTCAGGATACCGCCCGGACGGGTGTGCCGGAACAAGGTCTCAAAGAGGGAGGGACTCCACATCTCCGGTTGCTTCTCGGGAGCGAAGGCATCGAAATAGATGACATCGTACGCCTCCTGGAAGGAGTGGGTGGTGAAATCGGTGAGGGTTTTCCGCAACGTGAACCAAGGCGTGACCGCCACCTCCTGGTCCCACGCCGCCTGGTGTAGGGCCTGATAATCGGCGGACCGCTCGGGAGCGATCTGTTGAGGATAGTTCATCTGCCGGACAATCTCCTCCCTGAGCGGGAAGCGTTCCAGGGTGGTGTAGCGGGTCGGCCGCCGGGCACGGTCGGCCGCGAGTAAGGTCAGGAAAGCGTTCAGGCCGGTGCCGAAACCGATTTCGAGTACCTGAGGGGATGGAGCGGGTGAATGGTGCCAGCCCATCTGGAGAAAGATGTGTTCCGATTCGGTCCAAGCCCCCTTGACGGAATGGTAGTGCTCGTCCAGTTCGGGAACAAACAAGGTATGACTGCCATCGGCAGTCTGCTGTAGTTGTATCATACTGGAAATGTGTCAGAAAAGTTGATAAATACCCAAGGCCCCTGCCACAAGGAGGGCGTAACGGAGCAGTTTGCCGATGGTCATAGACAGGCTGACCACCCCTACACTGGCCCGCATCAGGCCCAACAGTACCAGAATGGCATCGCCGATGACCGGCAGGAAGGAGAACAAGGCCATCCAGGCCCCTCTGCCGTGCAGGAAACGTGCAGCACGGTCGAGCTGCCGCTGGCTGACCCCCAAATACCGTTCTATCCACTCCATTTTCCCCAGATGGCCTATCCCATAGCAGGTCAGTCCGCCCAAGACGTTGCCAGCCGTAGTGGACAGCACGGACATGACAGGATCCAGTCCGCAGCCCACGCAGGCCAGCAGGACGGCTTCGGAACTGAAGGGAAGGACCGTGCCCGCCAGGAAGGCGGACAGGAACATGCCCGCATATCCCCAATCGGTCAGAAATGATAGAAATGCATCCATAGGTTCAGCAGGCACAGCAATATCCATGTCACCAGCACGGCCACGGTCAGCAGTCGGGTGTAACGGGTAAACGTGAGAGAGAACATATAGCCGGCAGGAAGGGAGGTGATGACCATCAGCACGCTCATCAGGTGGTTGAAATGATGGGGCTGCAACAGTAGCAGCAGGTTCACACCCGCCTCCATCACAATGAGGAGATGGAGCATGACGCGGGTCTGGACTTTCTCCTTGTAGGACGCCCGCAGGGTATGAAGGCCGGTGACAATCCCGACAAGAGCAATGACCGCCCACGAGAAAAACTGGTTGAACGCCAGTTGGGTATAGTCGATGGCACGGAGGTCCGTGAGGGAGCGCACAACCTCTGTCAGGAACGAAAAATCCTGCTGGTAGGCGCCATAGCCGATTAGCAGCCAAAAGGGCAGGCCGCTTCCCAACAGGCCGGCAAAGAACGTGCGGATGGAAAAGGTACGCAGGTAGAACATGCAACCGTAAATGAGCGGTGCCAGGTACAGGAAGTATGCGTCGAGCAAGGCGATGCAGCCCAGGCACAGGAAGGTGTGGAACACAGCTACCGGAGCACGGGGGGACTCGTAGCTCTTGAACAGGAAGAACAGCAGCAGCAGGAACAACGGGGAAATGGCTGCTGCCGTGCCGCAGGCATGCAGGAAAGGAAGTGAGGAATAGAACAACAGGTACAGTGACGTGGGCAGTGTGGTACGGGTACGGATGAGGGAGAACTGGGTGTTGAACTCGATCAACAGGTAGGCAATGAAGGTACACGACACCAGGGCCCCTACATTTTTCCAGTCATAGGCCGTACCTCCCCATAACACCAACGAGAGGAGGATGGCGACGGGCAGAGTGCCTCTTCCCGTCGCCATCTTGTACTGTAAACTATTCCTGTAGGACCGCATGGTTACAAATCAAAACCAATGTCGGAACGGAAATACTTCTTCTCGAACTGGATCTTGCCGGCGTTCTCGAATGATTTCGCCAGTGCTTCCGCCTTGTCCGCACCGTAGGAGCTGACCGCAATGACTCGTCCGCCACTGGTCACCACCTGTCCGTCCTTGACAGCCGTACCTGCATGGAAGACAATGCTTCCACCGGCCTTCGCCGCTTCGATACCGGTCATCGGGTAGCCTTTGCCATAGGCTTCAGGATAGCCTCCGGACACGAGCATGACACATACCGCCGAGCGCGGGTCGATGTCCAGTGTCTTGTCGGCCAGATTGCCGGCGGCCACGCCTTCGAACAGTTCCACCAGGTCGCTCTGGATGCGCAGCATGACGCTTTCCGTCTCGGGGTCTCCCATACGGACGTTGTACTCGATGACCATCGGGTCGCCGTTCACATTGATCAGGCCGAAGAAGATGAATCCCTTGTAGTCGATGCCCTCAGCGGCCAGTCCTTCTACCGTGGGACGAATGATGCGGTCTTCCACCTTCTGCATCCACTCCGGTGTGGCGAACGGAACCGGTGAAACGGAACCCATACCACCGGTGTTCAGTCCCTTGTCCCCTTCGCCGATGCGCTTGTAGTCCTTGGCCTCGGGCAGAATCTTATAGCTCTTTCCGTCGGTCAGTACAAATACGGAGCATTCGATGCCGCTCAGGAATTCCTCGATGACCACCTTGGCGGAAGCATTGCCGAACATGCCGTCCAGCATTTCCTTCAGTTCCTTCTTGGCTTCTTCCAGGGTGGGCAGGATGAGCACGCCCTTACCGGCACACAAACCGTCTGCCTTCAGCACATAGGGAGCCGAGAGGGTCTCTAAAAAGGCCAGTCCCTCTTCCAGGTTGTCGGCGGTGATACTCTTATAGCCGGCAGTGGGGATGTGGTGACGCTGCATGAATCCTTTGGCGAACTCCTTGCTGCCTTCGAGGACGGCACCGGCTTTGGAAGGACCGATGACGGGAACCTTCGCCAGTTCGGTGTCTGCCTGGAAGAAATCATACACGCCGTTCACCAACGGGTCTTCGGGACCTACCACCACCATGTCAATGCCGTTGTCCAGCACGAACTGTCGGATGGCGGGGAAGTCATTGACCTTGATGGCCACGTTCTCGCCGACTTCGCGGGTACCGGCATTGCCGGGGGCGATGAAGAGTTTCTCAATCTTCGGGCTTTGGGCGATTTTCCATGCCAAGGCATGCTCACGGCCGCCCGATCCTAATAACAAGAGTTTCATATCGTAGATGTTTGTTGGTAAGTTGTTTTGGTTTGCTTATTTCAGATGGTCTTCAAAATAGCGGGTGATGTGCTCGTGCAGGTGGACACGGTCGGTCCCCACCATGTTGTGGCCGCCCTCCGGATAGACGAAGAAGTCGGGATGAGTGCCTGCGTCAATGCAGGCCCGCAGGAAGGCGTAGCTGTGCTGAGGCACACACGTCGGGTCCTCGCCGCCAATAATGATTTCCAGCCGTCCTTTCAGCTGGCCGGCCTTGCGCTTCAGGTTCGAGCCGTCGTAGCCTTCCGGATTGCTCTGCGGCGTGTCCATATAGCGCTCGCCATACATGACCTCGTAGTATGCCCAGTCGATGACCGGTCCGCCGGCCACTCCCACCTTGAACACGTCGGGATAGCTCAGCATCAGGTTGGTGGTCATGAATCCGCCGAAGCTCCAGCCGTGCACACCGATACGGTCGCCGTCCACATAGGGCAACGATTTCAGCAGTTCCACGCCCTTCACCTGGTCTTTCATCTCCTCCTCGCCGAGGTGACGGAACGTACAGTTCTCGAAGGCCAGTCCCCGGTTGTCGCTGCCCCGGCTGTCCACCGTCAGCATCACGTACCCTTGCTGCGCCATGTACAGGTCCCAGCCACGGGCATCGTAGAAACGCTTGTTGTGGATGAGCTGTGCGTGCGGTCCGCCATAGACATAGATGACGGCCGGATATTTTTGGGCCGGGTCGAAATCCACCGGCTTGATGAGCCGGTAATACAGGTCCGTCTTCCCGTCGGCGGCCTTCAGCGTGCCCAATGTGATTTCAGGCAGGTTGTACTGCTCTTGCAAAGGGTCGGTGGCCGTGAAGATGACGCGGCCTTTCTTCCCGTTAGTGGGCAACAGGCTGATGGAACGCGGCACGTTGAAGGACGTGAAGTTGTCAATCAGGTAAGTGCCAGAAGAAGACAGCTGCACCTGATGGGTGCCGTCCTCGGCTCCTATCTGCACGCGCTGCTGGGTAGCCACGTTCAGCCGGTAGATGTTGGTCTGTAAGGGAGAGACCTCCGTGCTGCCGATGAGGAGCTCCTTCCGAGCCGGACAGAAGCCGATGACTTGCTGTACCAGCCAGTCGCCTTGGGTCAATGCGCTGACCTGTACATGCTCGATGAAACTGCTTTCCGGACATTGTGCGGAAGTCTGCCAACGGGCGGCAGGTACCTGCGCCTGGGTGTCGAACAGGTAAAGGTGGTTGTAGCCGTCGCGCTGGCTCTGGTAGATGAATTTCGTGTCATCCCACGGCAGGAAGGTCAGTGGATGCTGAGGCTCCACGTACTTGGCATGCTTCTCCTCGTAGAGGGTGGCTTCCTGGGCACCGGTAGCGGCATTGTAGCGCACCAGTCGGGCATGGTTCTGGTCCCGGTTCAGCTCGATGACGTACACCGACCGCTCATCGGGCGACCAGCTGATGTTGGTGAAGTAGCGGTCGGTCGGGTCACCGGCATCCAAGAACACGGTCTTGCCGGTGGCGGGGGCATATACACCTACCGTCACCTTGTGGCTGGTCATGCCTGCCATCGGGTACTTGTCGTTCTCCAAGGTGGCGATGCGGGTCGAGGTGTTGACCTGCGGATAGTCCGTCACCTGGGTCTCGTCCATCCGGTAGAACGCCAGCAGGTTGCCCTTCGGGCTCCAGAACGTCCCTTTGTAGATGCCAAATTCCTGCCGGTGCACGCTTTGTCCACATACGATGCCTTTCGGCTCGTGAGTCACCTGACGGGTCTGGCCGTCGGCAGTGGTGACAAACAAGTTGTTCTCTATCGTATAAGCCAACGAGCGGCTTTCCTTGTTCCAATCCTGGCTGGCGGCTTTCGGAGCGATAGGCTGGTTCCATACCACTTCTTTCTTCTCCCAGTCCACCAAGACGCGATGGGTAGGGGTGCTGACGATCGCCTGTTTCCCCACATAGGGGAAGGACACATTGAACAGGTGATGGAGCTTGCCCAACTGCTGGGCCTCTAACAGTCCGTTCACCTCCTCTAACGTGAGGATGACCTGCTCTTTCCCGTTGGAAGGCTGCAGGCTACGGATGTCCTCCACATCTGCCTTCATGCAGACATCCCCCCACCATTTCAGGCCCGGAAGGTTCTTGGGAGTCAGGTTGTAATAATTGCTTCCGCCGGGGATGACATCGTCCAGCGTGAAGGCTTTCTTTTCTTGTGCCGATACAGTCATGGCTGCGATACACACGATGATAAATTGTACGATACGTTTCATGATGCTATCAGGTTCGGAGTTATTCTTCATCAAAATCTTCCCGACGGCGCCGGTCGTGCATATACCGTATGGGAGAGGACGGTTTGGGACGTCCGTCATCCGTGGAGACCCGTTTCGGCCGCTCGTTCATCTCCTCCTTGTACTTGAAGTTGCTGGTACGATGTTCAGGGTTCATGCTGTCCGGACGGCCTGGGCGGAAACTGCCTTCCTTGCGGTCGCGCTGGAAGCCGCCCTCCCTGCGCTCTCTCCGGAAATCACCCTCCTTACGGTCGCGCTGGAAGCCGCCCTCCCTGCGCTCTCTCCGGAAATCGCCTTCCTTGCGGTCGCGCTGGAAGCCGCCCTCTTTGCGCTCTCTCCGGAAATCACCTTCCTTGCGGTCACGCTGGAAGCCACCCTCTCTGCGTTCTCTCCGGAAACCACCTTCAGGACGCTTGTTCTCTGCGGACAATGCAGTGTCTTCCGGCTGGTCCGTATCTGTATTCTCGCTCCGGAATTCCTTGTATTTTCCGTCAAAAATCTGGTACTTGCGGAACTGGCATTCCAGCGCCCCGTTGAACAAAGGTATCTTGACCGAGGCTTTCAGGCCAATCTGGTCAAAACACTCATCCCGGTAGCTCAAGATCCATGCATCGTTGTCGATGAAAGCATGCTTCAGCCGCTCGCCGATCATCTGGTACAATCCCAACAGGTCGTCCGAGGAGATGCGTTCCCCGTAAGGAGGATTGGTGATGATGATGCTTTTCTCTTTCGGTTGCTCAAACTGCTGGAACGGTTGTATTTTCAGCTCTATCTCCCGGCTCACTCCAGCCGCCTTCACATTACGGGTAGCGATGGCATTGGCCTTCGGATTGTTGTCATATCCATAAATCTTGTGGTTGAACGGCCGTTCTTGTGAGTCGTCGTTGTAGATAGCGTCAAACAGGTCTGGGTCATAGTCTTTCCATTTTTCGAAACCGAAGCTTTGGCGGAAGACACCCGGTGCGATGTTACGGGCGATGAGGGCTGCCTCAATGGGAATCGTTCCCGAACCGCACATGGGGTCAATCAGGTCACACTCGCCTCTCCATCCCGTCATCAGAATCATGCCGGCAGCCAGTACCTCGTTCAATGGAGCCTCCACCTGTTCCTGACGATAGCCTCTACGGTGCAATGATTCACCGGAGCTGTCCAAGGAAAGCGTACACTTGTCTTCTGCAATATGGATGTTGAGGGTCAGGTCGGGCTTGTTGATGCGCACGGAGGGACGATTGCCTGTCTTTTCGCGGAAGTAGTCCACAATGGCATCCTTTACCTTGTAAGCCACGTACATGGAGTGGCGGAACTCGTTGGAGAACACGACAGCATCGACAGCAAAACTGCTCGTATTGTCCAGGTACTCTTCCCATTCGACGGCCTTCACCGCTTCGTACACCTCATCGGCTGTCTTGGCGGTAAAATGCTTGATGGGCTTCAAGATACGGATGGCGGTACGAAGACAGAAATTCGCCTTGTACATCATGGCTTTGTCGCCTGTGAACGATACCATGCGGCGACCGATTTCAATGTTGCTGGCTCCCAGCTCGGTGAGTTCTTGTGCCAGTACTTCTTCCAGTCCTTGGAAGGTCTTGGCAATCAGCTCAAATTCTTGATTCATATTGTTGTTGTTTCGAAATAATCCAATTATTTTGCAAAAGTAGTCATTTTCGTTCACCTTATCAACTGTTTGGGGGAGATTTAATTATCCGGATGCAATTTGTTGGGGCAGCCTGGAAGATGCTGTCGGCTGAAAGAAGCGGTAACACCGGTGTAAAATTGATATAAATCAAGAAATAGGGGAAATGGAACAAATTTCTTGTCAAAACACTTGTAGGTTTCCCAAAAGTCCGTACCTTTGCATTGTGTTTTTCATAGTATTAGATTTAAGGTTAACAAAGGT
>JAQXRG010000044.1 GCA_029218405.1 Bacteroidales bacterium | reverse complement strand
GTTACGGTACGGGCGCCATCATGGCGGTGCCTGCCCATGACAGCCGCGACTATGCCTTTGCCAAACACTTCGGTCTGCCCATCGTGCCGCTGGTGGAGGGTTGCGACGTGAGCGAGGAGAGCTTTGATGCCAAGGAAGGCATTGTCTGCAACTCGCCGAAAGCCGGGGTCACCCCTTACTGCGACCTGTCGCTGAACGGACTGACCATCAAGGAGGCCATTGCCGCCACGAAACGGTATGTGAAGGAGCACCACCTGGGCCGCGTGAAGGTGAACTACCGTCTGCGCGACGCCATCTTCTCGCGCCAGCGTTATTGGGGCGAGCCGTTCCCGGTGTACTACAAGGACGGTATGCCTTACATGATTGACGAGAGCAAGCTGCCGCTGGAGCTGCCCGAGGTAGCGAAGTTCCTGCCTACCGAGACGGGCGAGCCACCGTTGGGCCATGCCACCCGTTGGGCATGGGACACCGAGAAGGGCGAAGTGGTGGAGAACGCACGGATAGACCAAGTGACCGTGTTCCCGCTGGAGCTGAACACCATGCCGGGCTTTGCGGGCTCGTCGGCCTACTACCTGCGCTATATGGATGCCCACAACGACCGTGCGCTGGTGTCGGAAGCCGCCGACAGCTATTGGCAGAACGTGGACCTCTATGTGGGCGGTACCGAGCACGCCACCGGACACTTGATTTACTCCCGTTTCTGGAACAAGTTCCTGCACGACCTGGGCATCAGCGTCAAGGAGGAGCCGTTCCAGAAGCTGGTGAACCAGGGGATGATACAGGGCCGCAGCAACTTTGTCTACCGCATCAAGGACACCAACACCTTTGTGTCGCTCGGCCTGAAGGACCAGTATGACGTGACGCCGCTGCACGTGGATGTGAACATCGTGTCCAACGATGTGCTCGATGTGGAGGCCTTCAAGAGCTGGCGTCCCGAATATGCCACGGCCGAGTTCATTCTGGAAGACGGCAAGTACGTCTGCGGCTGGGCGGTAGAGAAGATGAGCAAGTCCATGTTCAACGTGGTCAACCCCGATAGGATTGTCGAGAAGTACGGTGCCGACACGCTCCGTATGTATGAGATGTTCCTGGGTCCTGTAGAGCAGTCGAAGCCGTGGGACACGAACGGCATTGACGGTGTCCACCGGTTCCTGAAGAAACTCTGGGCCCTGTTCTACAACCGTGCCGGCGAGTTCCTGCCACAGGAGGGCGAACCCTCGAAAGCCGAGCTGAAGGCCATCCACAAGCTCATCAAGAAGGTGACGGGAGATATCGAGACCTTCTCCTACAACACGTCTGTCAGCGCGTTCATGATTTGTGTGAACGAACTGGGGCAGCTCAAGTGCCGCAACAAGGCCGTGCTGGCCGACCTCACCGTCTTGCTGGCACCGTTTGCCCCGCACCTCTCCGAGGAGCTGTGGGAGGCGTTGGGTCACGGCACGAGCGTTTGCGATGCCCGCTGGCCGCAGTACAACGAAGCCTACCTGAAGGAGGACAGCGTGAAGTACACCATCTCGTTCAACGGGAAGGCGCGGTTCACAATGGAGTTCCCGGCCGATGCCGACAATGCCTCCATCCAGGCCGCCGTGCTGGGCGACGAGCAGTCGCAGAAGTGGATAGACGGCAAGACACCGAAGAAGATCATCATCGTACCGAAGAAGATTGTCAATATCGTGCTGTAAGGACATGGGCGAACTGTTGAAGAAGAAACTGGGCCGGGTCTGGTTCGACTACCTGGCCATCACCTTCGGGCTGGTGTGCTATGCGGTAGGGTGGACGGCGTTCATGCTGCCTTACCAGATTACGACGGGCGGTGTGACGGGTATCTGCGCCATCATCTATTATGTGACGGGCGTGGAGATGCAAGTATCCTATTTTCTTATCAATGCCGTCTTCCTGGGGTTTGCCCTGAAGATACTGGGTCCCCGGTTCAGCGCCAAGACCATCTATGCCATCTTTGTGCTGACGTTCCTGTTGTGGTTCTTCCAGCGGCTGCTGGAAGGGCCGGACGGGACACTGCCCCAGCTGTTGGGCGCAGGGCAGGACTTCATGGCCTGTGTGGTGGGTGCCGGACTGCTGGGTCTGGGCATCGGTGTC
>JAQXRG010000043.1 GCA_029218405.1 Bacteroidales bacterium | reverse complement strand
CGTTGGTATTCGCTTACCATCTGTACCTCATCAAAGAATACATAGTTTTGTTTGTCGGGCAGCAACTGCTGGCAGACGTGGGCATACAATTGGCGGTAGTCCAACAGGTGTTCGTTGGCCAGATCTTCAAAATTATAGAATTGTATCTGTTCGGGGGTGACACCGAGGGCAAGGAGCTGCTGCATATATTGTTGCATCAGGGTGCTCTTGCCTGAACGACGGATGCCTGTAATGACTTTGATAATCTGTTTGTCCCGCCATGTGATCAACTGGCCAAGATAGGAGGTGCGTGGTATCTGTTTCATAAAAGAATCTATGTGAGTGAATAATGCATTGCACTGCAAAGCTAACAAGAAATTATGGAATAATTGCACTAGACTGCAACTTTTTTGTGGTTTTGGAAGAAATTTGCAGTTGAGTGCATTTTTCAGACTATAAAATAACCGTATTCATGAGAATATTATTAGCAAATAAGTTTTATTACCGCCGTGGCGGTGACTGCATCTATACCATGAACGTGGAGAAGATGCTGAAGGAGAAGGGGCATGAGGTGGCTGTTGAGTTGTGCCGTCAGTTGCCGGACTTCGTCTTCCGCAAGGATATTGAGGAGTATCTGAAACCGAAAAAACCAAGGTTGAGGAAACTCATCGAGGGGGCTTTCTCTGCTCTTGTAGATTCAGTGAAGGCATGGAACAATGACGAGAAACGAGACCAAGGAGTACCTAAAGAAGGCATGGCAGGAAATTCTGGAAACGGAATGTCATCAGGAATATGGGGTGCTGAGTAAGAAGTTGCTATAACAAGATAGGCTTCGTCTCGCCTGCAAGGCGATATGAAGCGTGGCGAGCGGTTGTACTTCCGCAGTCAGTTCAAAACTATTATGGGGAAAGATATCGGATTATTAGGGTTCCCAATTACCCATTGAGTGACCTGCCTCACGAGAATGCTGAGAGACTATCAGACGGATATATGTTCCCGCGTGCAGGAGGCGTTCGTCCGGCACCGGAGTGTGATGGTGCAGATGCCGACGGGCACTGGCAAGACGGTGGTGTTGGCCTCGATCGTCAGTCGGTGGACCAAGTCGAATGTGCTGATTGTGGCGCATCGCCGGGAGCTGATTGAACAGATCAAGGCGACCATCAGGCGGATGAGGATAGAGGGGCGTTCTATCGGGGTAGAGTCCATCCAGACGATATCCCGCCGCATAGGCTCGCTCGACGATATGCCTTCCTTCGTCGTCATCGACGAGGCGCATCATGCGTTGGCGAAGACGTACAAGAGGATGTGGGAAGCATGGCCGGAAGCAAAGTTCCTGGGACTGACCGCCACGCCCTGCCGACTGAACGGCAAAGGATTCACTGACCTTTTCAACGTGTTGGTGCAGTCATGGGACATACCGACATTTATCAAAGAGAAGTGGCTCTCTACATACGACTTTGTGAGTATCAAGGCGGACAGCCATACGCAGCAGCTCATCAGTTCCCTGAAGAAACGAGGGGCGGATGGCGACTATCAGGCAAAGGAGATGGATGCCGTCCTCAACAAGCGGCCCTCCATTGAGCGGCTCTACAAATGTGTGATGGAATATGCCCATCACAGAAAAGGATTCGTGTATGCCATCAACATCGACCATGCCCGCAGCATAGCGGAATATTACCAAAGCCAAGGTGTAAGTGCTGTGGCGATAGACAGCCATACTCCGGTGAAGGAAAGGGAAAGACTTATCTCCTCTTTCCGTTCGGGAGAACTTCAAGTACTGGTCAACGTGGATATTTTCTCCGAGGGCTTCGACTGTCCCGATGTGGAGTTTATCCAGTTGGCACGTCCTACGCTCTCGTTGGCCAAGTACCTGCAGATGGTGGGGCGTGGACTGAGACCGAGCAAAGGGAAGAAGAACTGCATGATAATAGATAATGTGGGGCTTTACCGTGTCTTCGGACTGCCCTCGCAGATTTGGGATTGGAATGGGATGTTTAAAGGGTTAAGAGGTGAAAGGGGTAATGGGTTAAAAGGTGAAAAAGGTAAAGGGTTAAAAGGTGAAGGGGTGAAAAGTGGGAATAATCAGTTGTCATTCATCAAAAGTAATCCGGCATCATTGCTCATTCATCAAGAAATCGATAATGAGATGTATCTCGTGGTGAGCCACGAGCAGTTGGATGCCACTTTCGAGCAGCAGAAAAGGGAGGATGCGATGGCCAAGGAGCGCATGAAACTGCTGGGCGGGGTATATGGCAAGGTGACAATCGTAGGGAGGCAGTTAGTGGAACTGAGAGACACACGAGGCAAAAGTCCGACATACGTGGATCTGACGAACATGAATTGGTTCCCTCACTGGACGGACGGGAGACCAGGAGTGGTAAGGATGGGTGGCATTGATTTCCTTCGAGTCGGCAATAGAATCATCAGCAGGACAAGGACTCCCATCACCTTGTCGTATGACAGGGAGCGTATCACAAAATGCGGGTTCTATACGATGCACTCCAGTGTGGACAACCTCAACCTCGACTGTTTACACTTTTACAGAGAAGGATTCCTGAATGGCTCCAACAGCGTGGTGTTCCTGCATGATGAGCCTCAGGAATACTACTGGAAGAGTGCTTGGTTGTGGGACGGAGGACTGGTGGTGATGAGCATTGAGGGATGCTACTATCATGTCGATAAGGGGATGCCGAAGGTGTATCTCGGATGTGCTGACACGGAGGAGAACAAGACTCGGTTGGCTCAGACAGTCCATGCCCTCATCGAAGAGTCGGTCAGGAGAGATGAGGAGAGGAAGGAGAACTTCAGACGTGATGTGAAGCTGCTCAAATATGTCAAGCCTTATCAGGTAGGAATGAAATGGGGGCTCCGTGGCAGTGACGGACGTATGCTTGCCCCACCTAAATACAGAAACATCAAGGAGCAGAACGATTATTTCCTCATCGAAGACCTCCCCCTCCATTGGGGTGTCATGGACAAGTTCGGCCATGTGTTGGTCGAACCCAAACATGACAAAGTGGAAATCACCTCCGATGGCAAAGCCATCATGACCACCGTCGCAGGCAAACAGACCATAGTGGATTTATTAAAGGTGAAAGGATGAAAGGACTAAAGGGTTAAAGATGAAAGGTTAAAGGAGAAAATGTTTAACCTCTTAACCTTTTAATCTCTTAACCCTTTAAACAATTAAAAATGCTGAGAGATTATCAGACCGATATTTGCAGCCGAGTAAACGAGGCTTTCAATAAGTATCGTAGCGTAATGGTGCAAATGCCCACAGGAACCGGTAAGACTGTGGTTCTCGCCTCTCTCGTCTGTCAGTTGGATTTGACGAATGTCTTGATTGTAGCCCATCGCCGTGAGCTAATCGAACAAATCAAGGCGACCATCAAAAGACTGGATATGGATAACCGTAACATCATGGTCGAGTCCATCCAGACTCTATCCCGCCGCATAGATGCCCTTGACGTTACTCCTTCCTTAGTGGTCATCGACGAAGCCCACCACGCCCTTGCCCCAACCTACAAGATGATGTGGGAAGCATGGCCGGAAGCCAACTTCCTCGGACTCACCGCCACCCCCTGCCGGCTGAACGGCAAAGGCTTCACCGACCTCTTCGACGTGTTGCTCTCTTCACTCTCCGTGCCTGAATTCATCAAGAAAGGTGTATTGGCTCCCTTCGACTATGTCACTATCAACGAGGGCAGCAGCCAGCAACGGCTGATTGACTCGCTGACGAAACGCGGAGCCGACGGCGACTATCAGGTGAAGGAGATGAACGAAGTGCTCAACAAGCGTCCGTCCATCGAGCAGCTATACAACTGCTACACCCAATTTGCCAAGAACAAAAAGGGCATCGTCTATGCTGTGAGCATCGAACATGCACGCAACATTGCGGAACACTACGAGAGCAAGGGCGTGAAGGCGGTAGCCATCAGTGCCAAGACCCCTGCCAAAGAAAGAGAAGAATTGCTTGAACGCTTTAAAGGCAACACCTCCCACCGGAGGACGGAGGGACTACAGATACTTGTCAACGTCGATATTTTCTCCGAAGGCTTCGACTGTCCCGACGTGGAGTTCATCCAGTTGGCACGCCCTACGCTGTCGTTGGCAAAATATCTTCAGATGGTGGGACGGGGACTGCGACCGCACAAGAATAAGGAGTGCTGCGTGATTCTCGACAACGTGGGACTTGTACGACTCTTCGGTCTGCCGACCCGATGCTGGGACTGGCAGGCCTCATTCTGCGGATTAAAGGGTGAAAGGGTGAATGGATTAAAGGGTGAAAAGGTTAAAGGGTTAAAGGGTGAAATAAATCAGTCATCATTCTTCGTTCATCAACCCATCGAAAGTTTCTCTTTGGTCGTTTCTCACGAGCAGTTGGAACAGCTGATCAGGGAGGCCCGTCTGGAGGAGTGGAGCGAGCGGAAGGGCCTCATCGAGGAGAAAGCGGAGGCTTTTCAGGATGAAGGTGGCCGATTATGGGGACTGCGACGCGGCGGGAAAGTGTTGGTGCCTCCCTCGTATCTGAGGGTGTTCGACATCAAGGAGGGGCTCGTCGCCGTGCGGTTATCGGACACCAAACTGGCGGTGGTCGAACTGTCGGGACATATTGTCCGGAAACTGGGCAAGGGGGCGTCAGTGGAACTCTGCAACAAGGACTTCGTCAAAGTCTATGTGAATAACGGTCATGACTATATCGACCTGTTGAGCGGACAGCGGTATGAGACTTTGCCCGAGGTGATTTCGAGAGAAGGACTACAGTTGCTGAGGACTGTTCACGACGGATTGATGTTGCGTCTGAAAGACCCTTTCGTATATGGTAACATCGATGAAGGGCGTTACGTTGCCTCCATAAGGGATTGGGGGTATTTCTATGAGGTAAGCCTGTCGAAATACCAATCTGATATAGAGCGTTATGCGGTCGATACCGACACAGTGATCATATTCAAGGGGGACAATGAACGTGCATACTGGCTCTACGACGTACACGAGGACGGCAGTCTTGACGTGATTGACCGACAGGGCAACACCTACCACGTCACGCCCGACGGAACAAGGGAAAAGCTGAACCGCTGTGACATTCTGGAACGGAGTATGTCTGTGCTGAAGGAGATAGCCGTCCAATACAGGAAAGAGGGTGGCGACCCCGAAGACAAATTCGAATCGCATCGCTTCCGCAACAGGTTTCTCTCTAAGCGCCTCTGCGAGAAACTGAAAGCGTTAAATTTAGATACTTGGCGAGGTATGTTCTAAGCTAATGTCACAGTCGTTCCATGAAAATACGTTGTAATAAGAAAGAAATAAATGGAAAATAAAGTTAACGGGTGGCGGAAGAGCAAAAGAATGTGTAACTTTGAGCGTTACTAATAGAAACCAAACAAGAAAGGAACGAACGAATGAAAACAATGAATTATTCGCTGGTCAGCAGCCTTTGCGTGCTGATTACCGGGATGTTGTTGGTGGTGTGGCCGGACGTGGCCGTGAACTACTTAGTGATGACCATCGGGGTGCTCTTCCTGTTACCCGGTCTGATGGGGCTGGCGGCCGCCTTCCGCCAGCGGCAGGCAGGCCGTACCGTCGTGCCGGTGGCGGCGGTAGGCAGCGCGCTCTTCGGCTTGTGGCTTATCATCATGCCCGCCTTCTTCATCGGCATCCTGATGTATGTGCTGGGGGCATTGCTGGTGCTGGCCGGACTGAGCCAGCTGTCGAACTTAGCGGCGGCGCGCGTGCAGATGCCGGTGCCCGGGGCGTGGTTCGTGGTGCCCGTGCTGGTCTTCGTGGCCGGCTTGGTAGTGCTGTTCAATCCCTTCGAGGCGGCTACGATGCCCTTCGTCGTGCTGGGTGCCTCGGCCATTGTCTATGCCCTGACTGACTTAGTGCGGTTGTTCCGCTACACAAAGAAGAAGGATGCGGACATCACCGACGTGGACTTTGTGGAGGAGAAGGACGAACCCCGGTCATAACTGCTGGCGGAACTGTTTGGGCGACATGCCCGTGTAGCGCTTGAAGTACTTGCCGAAGAACGAGATGTCGGGAAAGTTGAGCGAGAAGGCGATCTCCTGGATAGTCAGCTCGCTGGACCGCAGCTTGCCTTTCGCGTCGTTGATGACGAAGGTGGAGATGATGTCGGTTAGCGTCTTTCCCGTCGTCTTCTTGATGGTGGTGCTCAGGTGCTGGGGCGAGAGGTGCATCTTGTCGGCGTAGAAGGCGATGTTGCGCTCGGTCTTGTAGTTCTCGATGACATGGCGCGCCAGCTCGCGCACAATCTCTAAGTTGCGGTTGTAGCGGGTGGCAGGGGTACTGTGGTGCTTGCGGTTGAGGTTGGCGATGCACAGGAGCAGCTGGTAGTAGAACGACTGCTTCTGCTCGGCCTGGAAAACCAGCTCGGAGAGGCGTTCGGACTTGATGGCTATTCGGAAGAGGTCGGTGAAGAAGTCGAAGAGTGCGTCGGAGAGCGGGATGACAGGGGTGTCGTAGATGTAGGGCAGGCAGGGGAGGGTCTTCGAGAACAGCGAGGACTCACGGGTGAGCTCGGTGCTGAAGGCCACGAAGAGGAAACGGCAGTCGGGGCTGGCCTGGTGGATGTGGAGGTACTGCTCAGGGAAGACGACAGCCAGCGAGCCGGCCTCCATCTTGTAGCTGCTCAGGTGGATGTTGACGGAGCAGTGTCCCCGCAGGCAAAGCAGGAAGAGGCTGCCCGGCAGGGGAAGCGGCGATTCGAACAGGCTGCGGAAGTTGCCGATAAGGTCATAGCCGGCCAGCAGGTCCGTGCCGGCTTCGATGGATTCGATAGCGGTCATTCTTTTCATCTTGTTTTCATGTTTGCGCAAAGATACGTTTTTTCTTTCGGACGGCGGATACATTTCACGAAGAAATTGGAACCGGACGGAAAAAACGGGCCCGCATGGAGCGGTCAGCGGTGCCGACCGCGGCGGAAGAAGGCCTGGATGCGCCGGAGGACCTTCAGGCCGGTCATCACCCCGTCGTAGGCGGCGATGCCTGCGTTGACGTGCTGCAGGAGGCCTTCCATCCGGGTCATGCTTCGCTGGGGGGCGAACAGAGCCTCGCCGGTGAGCTGAAGCCGCCGGGCGGACCGGCGGATTTCCTCACGCTTGGCGGCCCGTAGGGCACGGATGCTTTCGAGGGTGTAGGCGGTGGGGGGAGGGGTAGGAGTAGGAGTCGGTGTGCTCATGACGGTTGGCGGTTAGAGGGTTCTTCGAGGAAAAGACGGGCCAGGAAGCGGACTGTGGGCTGTACGATGAGCCGGGTACGCAACCGGTACACGACACCGGCCAGCAGCAGCAGGAAGGTGCCGATGAGGGCATAGCTGGCAATCAGGCTGCCGGTGTAGGACTCCAGCACATAGACCAGCATGAACGAGAAGTAGAACAAGGCCATCATCCCGAGGATGACCAGAACGAGGACCAGCAGAAGGGCGGAGGTGAGGACGGTGAGCTTCTCCACCAGTTCCAGCCTCAGGAATTCTTTCTGCAGGAGTACATACTTCTTGGCTTCCTTGAACAGGGCCTCTAAGTTGTCGATACTTTGGTCGTTGGCAAACATAGCGCGTCTTTGTCTAATATAAATAAGGTATAAGCGATACAAGCGTCCCGGCAGGAATCCTGGGGCGGACAGTCCGCCGGACGGTTCCTGCCGGGACAGTGTCTCTTTTTATTCGGCGTCCTTCACTTCGGCGGCGATCTGGTCCACCAGGTCCTCCATTTCGGCCCGGTTCAGACGGATGCCTTTCTCGCGCAGCAAGTCAGCGATGCGCTTCCGTGTGTCAGTACCCTTTTCCGGCGCGAACAATACACCTGCGGCCGCACCTACCACAGCGCCTCCCAAGAAGGCGGCAATCATACTTAATGCTTTCATAATTCCAGTTGTTTTAAAGGTTCTCGATTATTCGATGCACAAATCTACGGAAAAATCGGGAAAGTTGTAGCGATTTTTGCTTAAATGTTGCGCAAAAATATTGCCGGAAGCTAATATTAACAGAATTTAAAACTGGAGACGAACGATTATTGCTAATTTTGCAGCTACAAATGTTTGGAACTAACTAAAATTGAAGAGAACTACATGAAGAAGATTGTACTGATGGGAATGGGATTGTGTGCCGTACTGGCTTTCTCATCCTGCAAATCGAGCGAAAGCGCCTACAAGAAGGCGTATGAAAAGGCCAAGCAGCAGGAACTGGACGAGGCTGAAGCGCCTGCCGCTGAGACGGTGGCTCCTGCTCCTGTGCAAACGGTAGCCCCCGCACCGGTGGCTCCCGCGCCTGCCGGCAGCGTGCGGGAAGAAAAGGTGGAACTGGTGTCGGGCAGCGGCCTGAAGGCCTATAGCGTGGTCTGTGGCAGCTTTGGCGTGAAAGCCAACGCCGACGGCCTGAAGGCCAAGATGGACGCTGACGGCTACAACGCCAAGGTGGTCTATAACGCCGAGCGGAACATGTACCGCGTGGTGGTTGTGTCGTGCGACACGTACGCCGAGGCGGCCAGTGCCCGCGACGCTTTCAAGGCAAAGTATCCGAGCCGGTCCGATTTCCAGGGTGCTTGGCTGCTCTACGCCAAGTAAGCCGGGAAGACCGTCCGAACCCCGCGGCCGTCCGGAAGCAGCAAGGCTCCCGGACGGCCGCGATGGCTTTCTGCCGCTCCGCTACGTTAAAAACAAAGAAAACACGGAAATTGGCTCCGCCAATACGCCGGGAATACCATAAATAATTTGTACTTTTGCCCCCATTATGAGCAGAATATTGGCTATTGACTACGGAAAGAAGCGCACGGGCATCGCTGTGACCGATCCCCTGCAGATTATCGCGACGGGGCTGACCACTGTGCCCACGCACCAACTGATGGACTTCCTGCTGAACTATGTGCGGCAGGAGCCGGTGGAGCGGATCGTGGTGGGGCATCCCAAGCAGATGAACAACGAGGACTCGGAGAACATGCGGAACATCGTCCCCTTCGTGAAGCAGCTGAAGAAGCGGCTGCCCGACCTGCCGGTGGAGCTGGTGGACGAGCGGTTCACGTCGGTGCTGGCCCACCAGGCGATGATCGCAGGTGGGCTGAAGAAGAAGGACCGGCAGAACAAGGCGCTGGTGGATGAGATCAGTGCGACCATCATCCTGCAGTCGTACCTGGAAGCCAAAAAGTTTTGATTACGCTAATTTAAATATAGGAAACAATGATATTACCGATTTATGTGTATGGCCAGCCGGTGCTGCGCCAGGATGCCGAAGACATCACCCCCGACTACCCGAACCTGAAACAGTTGCTCAGCGACATGCACGAGACCATGGACCGCGCCGACGGCGTGGGACTGGCGGCACCGCAGGTGGGACTGCCCATCCGGGTGGTGGTGGTCAACCTGGATGTCCTCTCGGACGACATGCCCGAGTTCAAGGGCTTCCGGCGCGCGTACATCAATCCCCATATCCTGGAGACAGCGGGCGACCTGGTGTCGATGGAAGAGGGATGCCTCAGCCTGCCCGGCATTCATGAGAGCGTGAAGCGGCCGGACAAGATTCATGTGACGTACCTCGACGAGAACCTTCAGGAACATGACGAGTGGGTGGAGGGCTACCTGGCCCGCGTGATGCAACATGAGTTCGACCACCTGGACGGTACGATGTTCATCGACCACCTGTCCACTCTGCGCAAGCAGATGATTAAGGGAAAACTGGGCAATATGCTGAAAGGAAAGACACGCTGCGCCTACAAGGTGAAGACGGTGAAATGATTCGGAAGCTGATTGGCATACTGGCCGCCGGCGGGTTGCTGCCGGGGGTACTCACCGCGCAAATCAACACCGAGAAGGTGATGACCATCGGGAAGAACGCGCTCTACTTCGAGGACTACGTGCTGTCCATCCAGTACTTCAACCAGGTCATCGGCGTGAAGCCCTACCTGGCCGAACCCTATTTCTACCGGGGACTGGCGAAGATGAACCTGGAGGACTTCCAGGGGGCAGAGGCCGACTGCACGGAGTCCATCGAACGCAACCCGTTCGTGGTGAACTCGTACCAGATACGCGGCTTGTCGCGCATCCGCCAGCAGAACTATGCGGGGGCTATCGAGGACTACGAGAAGGCGCTGCGCATGGATCCGGAGAATGTGCCCGTGTGGCACAACCTGACGCTGTGCCGCATCCACGAGAAGAAATACGACCTGGCGAAGGCGGGGCTCG
>JAQXRG010000042.1 GCA_029218405.1 Bacteroidales bacterium | reverse complement strand
TCATGTATCGTAAGTGTTCCGCAGGTCTCTCGAAAAGATTTGGAGGGATTTTTTGAGACTAACAGAGGTTTTTGGGGAATAGGATGAGCAAAATTTTGGAAAAAATGCCCCATAAATTTGGTTGTTTCAGAAAAAAGTTGTAACTTTGCACGCTTTTTCGAGAAAAGCGAATAACTATATTGTTTAACCCCTAAAAAAACTAATTAAGAATTAAGAATTAAGGATTAAGAGGACACCTGCTCTGATAAATCAGTTTCAATGCCTCATAATTCATGGTTCATAATTCATAATTAAGACTTACTCTACCATTATGGCAGAAAATCTTTCTCTCCAGAACTTCGACTGGGATGCCTATGAAGCAGAACAACAAGGCAGCAAAAACGAAGTAGAAACCCAAAAGTACGACAACACCCTCAACACCATCAAGGACAACGAGGTAGTGGAAGGTACAGTAATGGCGATTAACAAACGCGAGGTAGTAGTGAACGTAGGCTACAAGAGCGACGGCATCGTGCCCGCTGCCGAGTTCCGCTACAACCCTGACCTGAAAGTAGGCGACAAAGTGGAGGTATTCATTCAGAGCCAAGAAGACAAGAAAGGTCAGTTGGTACTTTCGCACAAAGAGGCTCGCACTGCTCGCAGTTGGGAGCGCGTGAACGAAGCATTCAACAACAACGAGATCGTAACCGGCTACATCAAGTGGCGCTCGAAAGGCGGTATGATTGTGGATGTATTCGGCATGGAGGCATTCTTGCCCGGCAGCCAAATTGATGTGAAGCCCGTTCGCGACTACGATATGTTCGTAGGCAAGACGATGGAGTTCAAGATTGTGAAGTTGAACCCCGACTTCCGCAATGTTGTCGTTTCCCACAAAGCGCTTATCGAGGCAGAACTCGAGGCACAGCGCAAAGAGATTATCAGCCGACTCGAGAAGGGTCAAGTGCTGGAAGGTACTGTCAAGAACATTACGACCTACGGTGTATTCATCGACTTGGGCGGTGTAGATGGTTTGATTCACATCACCGACCTGAGCTGGGGACGCGTATCCGACCCGAAAGAGGTGGTTGCGCTTGACCAGAAAATCAATGTTGTTATCCTTGACTTCGACGAGGAGAAGAAGCGTATCGCACTCGGCTTGAAGCAACTCACTCCGCACCCATGGGATGCACTGGACGCTAACTTGAAGGTGGGCGACAAGGTTCACGGCAAGGTAGTGGTTATGGCAGACTACGGTGCATTCGTGGAGGTTGCTCCGGGCGTAGAAGGTCTGATTCACGTATCTGAAATGTCTTGGTCGCAGCACCTGCGCTCCGCTCAGGACTTTATGAAGGTGGGCGACGAGGTAGAGGCTGTCATCCTGACCCTCGACCGCGAAGAGCGCAAGATGTCTCTGGGCATCAAGCAGCTGAAGGCTGACCCGTGGGAAACCATCGAGCAGAAGTACCCCGTAGGCTCCAAGCACGTGGCTAAGGTACGCAACTTCACCAACTTCGGTGTGTTCGTTGAAATCGAAGAAGGCGTTGACGGCCTGATTCACATCTCTGACCTGTCTTGGACCAAGAAAATCAAGCACCCCTCTGAATTCACGCAAATCGGCGCAGACATCGACGTGATGGTACTGGAAATCGACAAGGAAAACCGTCGTCTGAGCTTGGGCCACAAGCAGCTGGAAGACAATCCTTGGGATGTATTCGAGACCGTATTCACCGTAGGTTCTATCCACGAAGGCACCATCATCGAAATGCTGGACAAGGGTGCGGTAGTCTCACTGCCTTACGGCGTGGAAGGCTTCGCTACTCCGAAGCACCTCGTGAAGGAAGACGGCACTCAGGCTCAGCTCAATGAGAAGCTGCAGTTCAAGGTGATTGAGTTCAACAAGGACGCTAAGCGCATCATCCTGTCCCACAGCCGTATCTTCGAAGATGCAGCCAAGGCTGAAGAAAAGGCAGAGAAGAAGGCCAAGAAGCAGAACAACAAGAAGGAAGAAACTGTGATTATCCAGAACCAGGCCGCTTCGACCACCCTGGGCGACATTGACGCTCTGGCAGCACTGAAGCTGCAGCTGGAAGGCAAGAAATAATTAGGTCCTCATTACCTATCGGAAGGCACAGACGCTATGGAACTCACCTGGCGCCTGTGCCATTTTTTTTGCACACTTGTGACTCTATATTAAAAAAATGGTTATATTTGCTGGATAAAAGTAACCTATTATCCTATGAACAATACAATGAATAACATTTTGTTGCTGATGGGAGCCGCCAGCCTGCCACTGTCAGCGGCCGCCCAAGCGTTACAGGAAACTGCAACAGAGCCACCCACCTTGGTGGAACGCATCAGCGGCAAGGAAACTTCCCCGCTTTCGAGCCACCTGAAACTGCAACTCAACAGCATGGGTTCTGCCCTCTTCACCGACGGCGAGCTGGAACGCGCCCGCTTCTCCATCAACGGTGTGCGGATGGTCATACAGGGACAGTTCCACGAGAATTTCAGCTATTACTTCCGCCAGTCGTACACGCGCAACTTCTCGCCCACTGAGACGGACGACGTGTCGATGGCCCTCGAACAGATGATCCTCACCTGGAAACCCAGCCGGCGCCTGACATTGGACATCGGCAAACAGTGCATGCTGCTGGGCGGCTACGAGTTCTGGGTGGCCGCCAACCGCGTGCGCTTCTACTCCGACTTCAACAGCACCATGTCGAGCTACCAGACGGGCGTGAACTTCGGCGTGCACCTCTCTCCCGACCATACGCTCAACCTCCAGGCCCTGAACTACCGGCCCGCCACAGAGGCCGCTTACTACACGTACGGACTGCCCGAGGGGATGGAACTGACGAAGGCTCCCTTCATCGGCATCCTGAACTACGACGGCTACTTCGCCGACCGGGCCCTGAACCTGCGCTACGCCGTGGCGGGAGCGCCGCTGGCCAACGGACGGCCCCAATACTTCGTCACGGCCGGCAACACGTGGGAGAAGGGACGGGTACTGGCCTACTTGGACGTGATGTACGCCTACGAAGGGATTGACTCCAAGGGGCTGATCTCGCAGCTCTCGGCCAACCGGCCGGAGGGAGGGACCACCGCCCAGTACGCCTCGTACCTCTCCACCATCGCCAACCTGGACTACCGCATCCATCCCCAGTGGAACCTCTACGTGAAAGGGGCGTACGAGACCGCCCGCGTGCTGCGCTCCAACGGCTGCTACCGGAAGGGCCTGTACACACGGACCTGGAGCGTGCAGGGTTGCGTGGAATACTTCCCCATCAAGGGCGAGGACTTCCGCTTCTTCCTCCATGTCCTCCACAAACAGTCGAGGACGACGCACCTGGCACGGACCTTGGGCGCGACCGACCACGACACCCAACGCATCTCCCTCGGACTGGAATATGTCATCCCCGTTTTCTGACCCACTGCTACGGACTGCTTATGGAAAAGTTTGAAGTCAACATCCTCGGTTGCGGGTCGGCCTTGCCGACCACCCGCCACCAGGCCACCTCGCAGGTCGTGAACGTGCGCGACAAGCTGTTCATGATCGACTGTGGCGAAGGCACCCAGGTGCAGCTGCGCCGTTCCCGCCTCAAGTTCAGCCGGCTGGGCCACATCTTCATCTCCCACCTGCACGGCGACCACTGCTTCGGGCTCATCGGACTCATCTCCACGTTCGGCATGCTGGAACGCACCGCCGACCTGCACATCCACTGCCCTGAAGAGCTGGAGCGGCTCCTTCTGCCCCAAATCGCCTTCTTCTGCAAGGGAATGTCCTACCAGGTGGTGTTCCACCCCTACCCGCCGGGTGTGGCGTCCGTCATCTACGAAGACCGGTCGCTGACGGTGGAGACCATCCCCCTGCGCCACCGGATGCCCACCTGCGGCTTCCTGTTCCGCGAAAAGCCGGCCCTCCCCCACATCCGGCGCGACATGATGGACTTCTACCAGATTCCCATCTGCTGGCTGAACCGCATCAAGAACGGCGAGGACTACGTGACGGACGACGGACGGACCATCGAGAACCGGCTGCTGACCACTCCCGCCGACCCACCGCGGGCGTACGCCTACTGCTCGGACACCTCGTACCAGCCCCGCATCGTGGAGCAGCTGAAAGGCGTGGACCTGCTCTTCCACGAGGCGACCTTCCTCAGCACCGACCAGGCACGGGCCAAACAGACCCAGCACTCCACCGCCGCACAAGCGGCCACCATCGCCCGCGACGCAGGCGTGGGACAGCTCGTCATCGGCCACTACTCGGCCCGCTACGAGGACGAGCTGCCCCTGCTGGAGGAAGCGCAGGCCGTGTTCCCCCACACGGTGCTGGCCCAGGAGAACCTGTGCCTGGAAGTGACGCGCGGCGGCGTTAAAGAGTCTTAACGGATTAAACGGACGGCAGGGAATGCCGTCCAACGTTACAAACAACAGTCAACACCATGAGCAATTATAACGAAGAGGAAGTCATCCAACGGC
>JAQXRG010000041.1 GCA_029218405.1 Bacteroidales bacterium | reverse complement strand
GAGAACAAGCTCACCCGCCAGCTCTACGCCACCGCCCGCCGCAACCCGCAGCGCGTGGTCTTCGCCGAAGGCATCCATCCCAACATGCTGAAAGCGGCGGTCGAGGCCAAGGCGGAAGGCATCTGCCAGCCCATCTTGCTGGGCAACGACGAGCGCATCGAGAAGCTGGCCAAGGAACTGGACCTGAGCCTGGAAGGCATTGAGATTGTCAATCTGCGCCACGACCGGGAGGCCGAACGCCGCGAACGCTACGCCCACATACTGGCCGAGAAGCGGGCCCGCCAAGGTGCCAACTTCCAGGAAGCCAACGACAAGATGTTCGAGCGCAACTACTTCGGCATGATGATGGTGGAGACGGGCGAGGCGGACGCTTTCGTCACCGGTCTGTACACCAAGTATTCCAACACCATCAAGGTGGCCAAGGAAGTCATCGGCATCCAGCCGGGCTACCAGCACTTCGGCACCATGCACATCCTGAACTCGAAAAAAGGAACGTATTTCATTTCAGATACCCTCATCAACCGCCATCCCGACACGGAGACCCTCATCGACCTGGCCCGGCTGACCGAGAAGTCGGTGCGCTTCTTCAACCAGGAACCGGTCATGGCCATGCTCTCCTACTCCAACTTCGGCTCCGACTCGGACGGCAGTCCCGCCAAGGTACACGAGGCGGTGGACTACATGCAGGAACATTATCCTGAACTGGCCATCGACGGCGAGATGCAGGTGAAGTTCGCCCTCAACAACGAGCTGCGCGACGAGAAATACCCCTTCACCCGCCTCAAGGGCAAGGAAGTGAACACGCTGGTCTTCCCCAACCTGAGCTCCGCCAACGCCACCTACCAGCTGCTGCAGAGCATGAGCGACACGGAGGTGCTGGGTCCCATCCAGATGGGGCTGAACAAGCCCATCCACTTCACGGACTTCGAAAGCTCCGTGCGCGACATCGTGAACATTACCGCCATCGCCTGCATCGACGCGATTGTGGCCAAGAAGATGAAGCGATGATTCCTACGGTCCACTTTCCCCGGGCGACGGCCTGTCCCCCGGGAAAGCGGGTCCCTTCCTTCCTGCGAAAGCAACCCTCCTCTTTCCGAAAAGCAGAGAACTCCCTCCTTTCCGGGAAAAGCGGGTCCCTTCCTCCTTTCCGGGGAAGGATTAGCGGCGTACCCCTTTTCTCCTCCGCCGCCGTTGTTGGGCCTGCCTGCGCCGGTACGCCCGCCAGCGGCGGCGGAGTTGCCATACGCACAAGGCGAACACCACCACGAGGATGATGGCCACGATGCTGCTGTTCAGGTTGTCCCCCTTCACGCGCGACCAGATGTCGAGCACCTCCGCCGTCTTGTCACCGATGTCACGTATCATGGCACATCGGGCGATGGTGGACCGGTCGGGATACTGAGTGACCGACAGCGGTACCGCTTCCGCCCCTTCCCCGAAGAAATAGCTGGCATCCACCGTTTCTTCCAGCGTGGAGTCTGCGAACGCTTCCAGAATCTCCGGCGCGGCGATGGCGCTCACGTAACCCGTCTCCTCCATGTTGCGCAAGGCGATGTCGGGACGGCACAGGAAGTTGATGAAGTAGCTCGCCGCCTCGCGGTTGCGGGCGTACTTGGGGATGACCCACCCGTCGTACCACACGTTGCTGCCCTCACGGGGAATGGTGTAGGCCAAATCTACCCCCACCTCGGCCGCCTCCTCGATGGCCCACTGCGCGTCACCGCTCCAGGTCACGTTCATCCAGGCCTTTCCCTTGGTCATCATCTCCTTGCCGAAGTCGGCCTCCCAGCCCGCCACATTGGGTTTCAGCAGTTTCAGGTACTTCTCCACCGAGTCCATGGCGGCAGGCGAATAGTCGTTCATCAGCTCGCGCACCGTCACCGCTCCCGTTGCCAGCTCGCGGCGGTGCGAATAAAGCATGGCCGTGCCGTACGCGTCGCGGTAAGCGTCCTTCATCAGGATTTTCCCGGCGAAGTGCGGGTCCCACAGGCAGCCCCAGGAATCCAGCTCTTCCGGACGCACCAGCGCGGTGTTGTAGAGGATGCCCGCCGTTCCCCACATGTAGCACACGGCATAGCGGGAGGCCGGGTCACCGGGCGACACGCTCAGCTGGTCCATCTGCTGGCGGATGTAGGGCGACACGCCGCCCATGTAGTTGGGCGATGCGGCGAACACCGTGTCGATGGGCAGCAGCAGTCCCTTGTGGAGCATCCGCTCGATGATGTATTCCGAAGGGCACACCACGTCGAAGTCCTCGTGCCCCTTCTCAATCTTGGTGAGCATGATCTCGTTGATGTCGAACGTCTGATAGACGATGCGCACCTCCTTCCCGGTCTGCTCCTTGTAGTACGCCTGGAAGTCCTCCAGCACGCCCTCGCCGATGTAGTCGGCCCAGTTGTACACTTTCAGTATCCCTTCGCGCGACTCGCTCGCGTTGTAACAGCCGCTCAGGCCCACACAGGCCATCAGCAGCATGAGTATCCGATGCTTCATAACACTTTCCTATCCGTTCTTTTTCAGTTGTCCGGCACGCCGGTTCATAATCAGCAGCAAGACCAGTATCACCACAAAGATGATGGCCGAGAGCGGCCGCAGCTCCGGGGTCAGTCCGCCCTTGCGCGCGTCCGCATAGATATACGTAGAGAGGGTCTCCAGTCCCTGGTTGCCGATGGTGAACACCGTCACGGCAAAGTCGTCCACCGAGAGGGTGAGCGAGAGCAGGAAGCCGGTCACCATGCCGGGGCGGATTTCGGGCAGGATGACCTTCCGCATGGCCTGCAGGGGGGTCGCCCCGAGGTCGAGCGCCGCCTCGTAGAGGTTAGGGTTCATCTGCTTGAGGCGGGGCATCACGCACAGCACCACGTAGGGCGTGCAGAAGGTGATGTGCGCCAGCGTCACGGTGGCGAAGCCTTGCGTCACGCCCAGCGAGACGAAGAGCAGGAAGAGCGAGATGCCCGTGATGATGTCGCCGTTCAGGATGGGCACGGTGTTCACCAGCTCCACCGCCTTGCGCCGTCCGCCCCGCAGCTGGAAGAGGCCGATGGCGGCCATACTGCCCAGGAGCGTGGAGACCGTGGCGGCGATGAGCGCGATGGCCACGGTGTTCACACAGGCGTTCAGCAGCGAGTGGTGCGCCCCGGTCTGGAAGATGGAGCCATAGAGCTTCAGCGAGAAGCCCGTCCAGTTGCCCAGCACCTTCGACTCGGTGAACGAGAAGACCACGATGATGAGGATGGGCGCATAGAGCAGGGCCAGCAGCATCCAGAGGTACAGTTGTTCCATCCAGCGTCTTACCATAAGCCACCCCCTTTCTCGCTGTCCTTGCCGTCACCGCTGAAGAGCGAGGTGGCGGCGATGAGGAAGAGCATGATGAGCGACAGAGCCGCCCCGTAGTTCCACATGCTGTTGTTGATGTTCTCCTGCATGGTGGTGCCGAACAGCTTGATGTTGTTCATGGTCAGCAGCTCGGCGATGGCGAAGGTCGATACCGTGGGCATGAAGACCATCATCACGCCGCTCACCACGCCCGGCATGGACAGCGGCAAGATGATCTTCCAGAACACCTGTGTGGCGTTCGCTCCCAGGTCCTCCGCCGCCTCGATGTAGCTGCGGTCCATCTTCTGCAGGGTGTTGTAGATGGGGAATATCATAAAAGGAATGAAATTATAAATCATGCCGAATATCAGCGCCCCTTCGCCGAGCGGCAGCTGGCAGAAGTCGAACAAGGCCACCGTGGCGAGGGTACGGATCAGCACGTTCACCCACATCGGAAGGATGAACAGCAGAATCAGCGTCTGGGCGTAGTTGCTGCGGCTGCGGCTCAGGATCCAGGCCGCCGGATAGCCCAGCACCACACAGCCCAGCGTGGTGATGATGGCAATGCCGATGGAATAAATAAAGGTGTTCACCGCCTCCGGATGGTCAAAGAACTTCCCGAAGTTGGCCAGGGTGAGGTGGCCCGCGTCATCGGTGAAGGCATAGGCCACGATGAGCAGCAGCGGCAGCACGACGAACAGCAGGGCGAAGACCACATAGGGCACCACCCAGTTCTTGCGGGTGGAAAAGACAGCGTTCAACGGATTCATGGCGTCTCTCTCTTATTATAGGTATCAGAAAATCAGGGCTTGCGGACGCGTATCGCGTCGGCAGGAATCGTGATGCCCACCTGGTCACCGTCGTCCCACACGTCATTCGTATCGACAAACACATTCTCGTCCCAGTCCGACCACACAGTGAGGTGGTAATGGTCCCCCTTGTAGAGGATGAACTTCACCTCGCCGGTCAGCATACCGTCATCGGCATCGTCCTGCAGCTGCACACGGTCGAAATCGACCTCCACCGTCACCGGACTGCCGGCAGGGATACCCTCCACGGGCCGGCACTCGGACACACAGCCCAGGAACTCCACGTGGGTGGCGTCCTTCAGCTTCCCCTCGAAGGTGTTGCAGGTCCGCTCCTTGCGCATGATATGGATGTCGAAGGGCTTCACCAGGAGCCCCACCTCGGCACCCACCTCGAAGGCATGGTAGTCCTGCACCATGATTTCATAGCGACCGCAGAGCACCACCATCTCGTAGTGCACCCCCTTGAAGATGCACGACTGCACCGTCCCGGTCAGCTGTGCGGCGTCCGACACCGGGAAGATGTACAGGTCCTCGGGACGGATGACCACATCCACCGGCACATCGCGGCCGAATCCCTTGTCCACACACTCGAACTCATGGCCGCAGCAGACCACCCGGCAGTCGTCCACCATCGTCCCGTTCAGGATATTGCTCTCCCCGATGAAGTCGGCCACAAACGCGTTCACCGGCTCGTTATAGATATCCGTGGGCGACCCCATCTGCTGGATGCGTCCCTCGCTCATCACCACGATGGTGTCGCTCAGCGTCAGTGCCTCCTCCTGGTCGTGGGTCACATACACAAAGGTGATGCCCAGCCTCCGGTGCATCTCCTTCAGCTCCATCTGCATGTCCTTCCGCATCTTCAGGTCGAGGGCCGCCAGCGGCTCGTCCAGCAGCAGCACCTCCGGCTCGTTCACGATGGCCCGTGCGATGGCCACACGCTGCTGCTGGCCGCCCGAGAGCGAGTCCACGTCGCGGTACTCATAGTCGGTCATGCCCACCATCTTGAGTGCCGCCTTCACCTTCTTCTCCATCTCCAACTTCGGCAGCTTCTTCAGCTTCAGTCCGAAGGCAATGTTGTCGAACACGTTCAGGTGAGGGAACAGGGCATACTTCTGGAACACCGTGTTCACCGGCCGGCGGTAAGGCGGCGTGTCGGTCACCTCCTCGCCATTGATGCGGATGGTTCCCGACGAGGCGTCATGAAACCCCGCGATGAGGCGGAGCAGCGTGGTCTTGCCACATCCGGAGGGGCCGAGAATCGTCACGAACTCCCCCTTCTTCACCGACAGGTTAATGTCGGCCAGCGCGGTCTTCTCCCCAAAACTCTTGGAGACCTGCTGTATCTCAATGATAGGTCTGTTGTCGCTTTGCATCTTTATTCTTCTATTTGGGCGCAAAGGTATAACAAATGCTGGAAAATGCGAAAAATCAGTGCGGAAAATCCATCTGCGAACACAAGATTGAATACAGGATGTATATCTATCGGGCCGACGGACGAAAAAACCTGCCGCTTCCCTTTGCCGCCTGCAAAGAAACACGTATCTTTGTAGTGAAAAGCAATCATCCACCCCTAAAGCACCACGACTATGGCCAAGAAATACCTCGACCCCAAAGCCGACCTCACCTTCAAGAGAGTCTTCGGCGAGCACAAGGAGCTCCTCAT
>JAQXRG010000040.1 GCA_029218405.1 Bacteroidales bacterium | reverse complement strand
ATACGCATCTTGGGGATGCCGGTCTCGATGGCCTTGGCCATACCGCCCAGCCGCTCGATTTCCTGGATGTGTTCCCAGGCACGGTGCGCCAGCTCGTCGGTGAGTGCCTCGACATAGTACGAACCGCCCCACGGGTCGATGTTGCGACACACCTGAGTCTCCTCCTGGATGTATATCTGGGTGTTACGGGCGATACGGGCCGAGAAGTCCGTGGGCAGGGCGATGGCCTCGTCAAGGGCGTTGGTATGGAGTGACTGCGTGTGTCCCAGTGCGGCCGCCATGGCCTCGATGCACGTACGGCCCACGTTGTTGAACGGATCCTGCTCAGTGAGCGACCAACCCGAGGTCTGCGAGTGGGTGCGCAGGGCCAGCGACTTGGGGTTCTTGGGATGGAACTGCTGCACGATCTTCGCCCACAGCATACGGGCGGCCCTCATCTTGGCGATTTCCATGAAATGATTCATGCCGATGGCCCAGAAGAAAGAGAGGCGCGGAGCAAAGGCATCGATGTCAATGCCTGCCGCTACCCCGGCCCGCAAGTATTCCAGACCGTCGGCCAGCGTATAAGCCAGCTCGATGTCGGCGGTGGCCCCTGCCTCCTGCATGTGGTAACCCGAGATGGAGATACTGTTGAACTTCGGCATCTTCTGGGAAGTGTACTCGAAGATGTCGGAAATGATCTTCATGGAGAAGGCAGGCGGATAGATATAGGTGTTGCGCACCATGAACTCCTTCAGGATGTCGTTCTGGATGGTGCCCGCCATCTCTTCCAGCTTGGCGCCCTGCTCCAGGCCGGCATTGATGTAGAACGCCATGACAGGCAGCACGGCACCGTTCATGGTCATGGAGACGGACATCTTGTTCAGGGGGATGCCGTCGAAGAGCACCTTCATGTTCTCCAACGAACAAATGGACACACCGGCCTTGCCCACATCGCCCACTACGCGCGGATGGTCGGGGTCATAGCCACGATGAGTGGGAAGGTCAAAGGCCACGGACAGGCCTTTCTGTCCCGAAGCCAGGTTGCGGCGGTAGAAGGCGTTCGACTCTTCGGCCGTAGAGAAGCCCGCATACTGGCGGATGGTCCACGGACGGAAGGTGTACATCATGGAATACGGACCCCGCAGATAGGGCGGCACGCCGGCCGCATAGTCCAGGTGCTCCATGCCTTCCAAGTCTTCCTTGGTATAGACCGGCTTCACCAGGATCTGCTCCGGAGTGCGCCAGTCGGCGGTGATATGGTTCTCGCTCTGCCATTCCCGTCCGTCCTGAGGATGGAAACCGGCAAATATATCGATATGCTTAAAATCTTGTCTCATACTGTGTTCCTATTCTATATTCAAAGACCTAATCTCTCGTTGTATGCCTGCAGCGTTTCCAGCACATTGCAGCGCACATGGATGAAGTTCTCGATGCCTGCCGCCTTCAGCTCGTCCATGCAGGCCGGAGCGCCGGCCACGATGAACATCGCGCGGCCCTGGAGCGCCTGGAAAGCCGGGATGGCATACTGGGCGTACTCATCGTCGCTGGAGCACAGCACCACGATGTCCGCACCCGCTGCTACCGCCGCGTCCACCCCTTCCTCCACGCTCTTGAAGCCGAGGTTGTCGATGACCTGATACCCGGCGCAGGCCAAGAAGTTGCAGGAGAACTGCGCACGTGCCTGACGCATAGCCAGATTGCCGATGGTCAGCATGAACGCCTTGGGACGCTTGCCCGAACGCTCCGTCTGCAGGCGTAGCGCCTCGAACTCGCTCGCGGCACGGTCGGTGCACAACTTCTCAAAGGGTTTCTCGCACGCCTCGTGGTGGGCACCCCCACAGCCACAGGTCTGGACCACCGGCGTCTTGCCGCCTGCCAGCTCGTTGAAGTTGGGGTACTGGTTCGTACCGAGCAGGATTTCCTTCCGTCTCGACACCGCCTCGTGGCGGGCCTTGTTGCTGGCGTTCACCGCCGTCTGCACACGACCGGCCTCAATGGCCTTCAGGAAGCCGCCCTCGTCCTCCGTCTGCAGGAAGAGGTCCCACGCCTGCCGGGCGATGGCCACGGTCAGGTTCTCGATATAGTAAGAACCGCCGGCCGGATCGACGATGCGGTCCAGGTGCACCTCCTCCTTGAGCAGCAGCTGCTGGTTGCGGGCGATGCGCTCCGAGAAGTCATCGGGTGTCTGGTACGCCTTGTCAAAGGGCGTGACGGTGAGCGAGTCCACCCCTGCCAACGCGGCACTCATGGCCTCAGTCTGCGAGCGCAACAGGTTGACGTGCGCGTCGAAGAGCGTCAGGTTGAAGGTAGAGGTGACCGCATGCACGTTCATCTTGCAGGCACAGAGGCAGGTACCGTCGGGCGCGGTGTTCGGGCAGTCCGTGCGCGGGCAGCGCGGGGCGTACTGTCTCACAATGTCCGCCCACAGCATACGGGCGGCGCGGAATTTGGCGATTTCCATGAAGTAGTTCGAGCCCACCCCGAAATTGAACTTGATTTTCTTGGCAGCCAGCGCGGCAGGCACGCCAGCCTCCACCAACTGGTGCAGGTACTCGTTGCCCCAGGCCAAGGCATACCCCAGTTCCTGGTAGCTGTAGGCACCCGAATCGCTCAAGGCGGCAGCGCTCACCACCACGCAACGGAACTTCGGGAAGGGGGCCAGCAGGTCCACCATCCGCCGGGCGTCCGCCAGCAGCTGGAGCGTGTTCTTCCCCTTTTCCAGGAGCTTGCCCATCGGGTCAAAGTGAATGGAACCCACCAGTCGGGTGGGGTCATACCCCTTCTCCCGGAAGTAAGCCACGAGCAGTCCGGCCAGTTCCACCGTGTGCCCCTGGCAGGTGGAGAAGTTCAGCTCGATGCAATCGCAGCAGATATCCTTGAGCAACACACGCAGGTAGTCCGCGCTCAGGTCCTTCGCCTTAAGCCGGAAGCCCAGCGAGTCCACGCCCTTGTTCAGGAGGTCGAGCGCCTTGGCGTTCGCCGCCACCGGGTTGTCCACCCGGATATCCTGGCGGATGTACCACGTGTTATGGTCTTTCTTGTTGCCTCTCAGGTAAGGGAACTGTCCCGGCAGTGCGTCAGTGGTCTTCAGCCCCTCCAGGTCCTCCCTCCGGTAGAACGGCTTCACCTTGAAGCCTTCGTTGGTTCTCCACACCAACTTCTTCTCGAAATCGGCCCCTTTCAAGTCGGTCATGATTTTGTCCATCCAGTCCTGTGTCGCCACGGGCGGGAAGTCTGCAAAAAGTTTTTCCTTGTTGTCAGCCATAGTGAATCAGTGTTTTTTTATCATTAGATTATCTGTATATTCTCGCCGCATAGGACCTTGCGGCCCTTGCAAAGGCAAATATACGCATTTCTTCCGCAAGACAGCATAAAAGACGAAAAAAAATAGCCCATGAGTTGACCATTTCTGCAAGAATGCCTAATTTTGCACCATATTTTAAAAATAATCATTATGAATTGGCTACAAGATTTATTGACGAACCCTAACTCCATCGCCCACATCGTGGCGTTGTACGCGTTCGTAATCGCAGCAGGAGTGCTGCTCGGAAAAATCAAGGTCTTCGGCATCTCGCTGGGGGTCACGTTTGTCTTGTTTGTCGGCATCCTGATGGGGCATCTCGGCTTCACCGGCAGTCTGCCCACCCTGACCTTCATCCAAGACTTTGGGTTAATTTTGTTCGTGTTCTGCATCGGCCTTCAGGTGGGCCCGTCCTTCTTCTCCTCGTTCAAGAAGGGGGGCGTACGGCTCAACATGCTGGCGGCGGGCATCGTGGCACTGAACGTCACCGTGGCGCTGTTGATGTATTATGCCCTCCAAGGCCGCATTGAACTGCCGATGATTGTCGGCATCCTGTGCGGTGCTGTCACCAACACACCGGGTCTCGGTGCCGCCAACGAAGCATTGTCACAGATTGGCTACACAGGTCCGCAGATTGCCATGGGTTATGCCTGCGCCTATCCGTTAGGTGTAGTAGGCATCATCCTGTCGCTCATCCTGGTGCGCGTCATCTGCCGGGTCAACCTGGACAAGGAGACGGAGGAAATCGAACAGCAGGAAGCGGCCAACCCGCACCTGATTCCCCACAACGTGCCGCTGAAGGTGCAGAACGCCGCTCTCTGCGGCAAGAAGCTCTGCCAGTTGCAGACCTTCCTGGGACGTGACTTCGTCTGCTCACGCATGCTGCGCGACGGCAAGATACACATCCCCAACGGTGAGACGACGCTGGAAATGGGAGACATCGTGAACGTGGTCTGCGCCCAGGACGACGCGGAAGCCATCTCGGCCTTCATCGGCCCGATTTACGAGGAGGAGGTTGACTGGGACAACGAGAGCAAGCAGGCGAAGGCCATGGTGTCGCGCCGCATCCTCGTGACACAGCCCGCCATCAACGGCAAGACGCTGGGACAGCTGCACTTCAGCAGCATGTACGGCGTGAACGTGACCCGTGTGAACCGCTCGGGTATGGACCTGTTCGCCGCCCGCCAGCTGAAGCTGCAGGTGGGTGACCGTGTGATGGTGGTGGGTCCGCAAGACTGCATCGAACGGGTCGCCGACCTGCTGGGTAACCAGATGAAGCGCCTCGACCATCCCAATATCGTGACCATTTTCGTGGGTATCTTCGTGGGTATCCTCTTCGGCAGCCTGCCCATCGCCATTCCGGGCATGCCTACCCCGGTGAAGCTGGGTCTGGCAGGCGGACCGCTGATTATCGCCATCCTCATCGGCCGTTTCGGCTACAAGTTCAAGTTGGTGACCTACACCACCATGAGTGCCAACCTGATGCTGCGTGAGGTCGGACTGGCCCTCTTCCTTGCCAGCGTCGGCATCAAGGCGGGCGGCAACTTCTGGGAGACGGTGGTAGGCGGCGACGGCCTGCTCTACGTAGGCGTAGGCTTCCTCATCACCCTGCTGCCGCTGCTCATCATCGGCACGCTGGGCCGTCTGCGCTACAAGGTGAACTACTTCACCCTGATGGGCCTCATCGCCGGTAGCACGACCGACCCTCCCGCCCTGGCCTATTCAAACCAGCTGGCCGGCAACGACGCTCCGGCGGTAGGTTACTCTACGGTCTATCCGCTGGCCATGTTCCTGCGCATCCTGACCGCACAGCTGCTCATCCTGCTGCTGGCAGCGTAACGACATAAGGCCCTGCGCCACTATCCTTTTGCCAGAAAGGCACCCGGACTTCCGCGAAGCGACGAGCTTCCGAAGCACTGGGTGCCTTTCTCGCGATACGACCTTTATAGCCAACGGAGCCGTGCCCGTCATTCGCCGTGCCCGTCCTCCAGCAGCAACCGCTCCACCTCGCTGACCATCGCTGGAGGAAGCGCCTTACACACGCACGTATCCTCCGAACGGATGGCTGCTAAGAAATGGGGCAGCTCCGCGCGGTACACCTGCTTCATGCGACTGCCGTTGCCATCGGAGCCGGAACAGGAATAGGTGATGTTGGCCAGCCTGTCAGCCAGCTTGAGGAAAGGCGCGAAGGGAGTCTCACGGATTCCCTGATAGTATTTTTCGTTGGCCCGCTCCGCCCGGGTCCGTCCCTTCTCATTGGTCAGCGCATACACCATCTCAGTCGCCGCCAGCGCCTGCTGGTTGTCCATCCACCGCTTCGCCAGTTTCATCACATCATTGTACGTCAGCCGGGCATCCTCGATGCTGTCGTGAAAGTACGCGCCGAAAAACAAGGGGACAATGTCCTCCTCGCTGCCACAGACAGCATGTCCGTAGCGGCGGACCCCATCGGCCACCCTATCCAAGTGATACCCATAGGGAAGCTGATTACCATACGTCTGGCCCACCTGCGCATGCAGCGCATGCGCGCATTCTTGCAGCTGGGAGATGACCTCCGCATGTCTCTCCACCAGTTTTCTGAATTCTTCTTCGCTCATCTTTTGTATGCTCTTTTAAAGTTCCACATCACTCCCCCATCGCGAACGTCCAAGTATCCCTTTCCGTCGCGATATCTTACCCGTTTCCTCCCTGTCATCAGAACTCCAGCTTGAATCCCTTCTGCTTCAGCTCCTCGTACTTCGCCTTGTTGAAACGGAAGAGGAAGGCCTCTTTCTTCTTCGACGGATTGACCGTTTCGTCCATCTGTTCCAGCATCTCAATCCGCCTCATCTTGTTGTAAAAGTTGCGGCGGTCGAAGCGTACATCGAGTATCGCCTCGTAAAGGTTCTGCAACTCCTTGATGGTGAACTTTTCGGGCAGGAGTTCGAACCCCACCGGCTCGAAGTGAATCTGCTGGCGCAGTGCCTGCTCCGCCCTCCGGAGTATCTGGTCGTGGTCGAAAGCCAACTGAGGCACCTCGTCCAAAGCGAACCACCTTGCGTCGGCAGCGTCATCGCCCCCCTTCACCTCCTGCATCCGCACCAAGGCATAGTAGGCAATGGTGATGACCCGTTCGCGAGGGTCGCGGTGCGGAGCGGTGAAGGTATGGAACTGCCGGATGTATGCCCCCTTCAGGCCTGTCTCTTCCTGCAACTCGCGCAAGGCACCCTCCTCCGCACTTTCGTCCATCTTCATGAAACCGCCAGGGAACGCCCATCGGCCTTTGAAAGGCTCAATGCCTCTCTGCACCAGCAGCACCCTCAGTTTCGTACCGTCAAAACCGAAGATGACACAGTCGGTCGTCACACTCGGGTGAGGGTACTTATAACAGTAGTTCAATGTTTCCTCTGTCTTGTTGTTCCTATCCATATCACACTGCGTGTTAAACTTACGCTACAAAGATATCACGTTTGTTTCAAAGCTGCAAATATTTCGCCTACACTTTTTCAGCAATGGCCGCGCCCCTCACGCTTCACAGACCGATCCGTTCACCTTTGCCATTCAAGATAAGCCCTTTTCATCGATGTTATCTTTGTCATTTCCCTTCCTCCTCATCAAAAGCCTCATCCGCCATACTGGTATATAGGTTACGCCGCTCCTCGACCGACATAGGCGCCGCGCACCCTTCCGCCTCCGCCCGCTTCATGTCCGAGAGACGCGAGAAGAAGTTCATGCGCGTACAGCTGTCCTTGCTCATGGAGGCACGTGTGCCCTCATCGCTGTAAGCGAAGTTGCGGGCGTTGCGGATAGCGAGCTCCGACGCCACCTCCACAGCATCCTGGTTGGCACCCATATAGGTGAACGTCCATCCCTCGCCGCGCAGACGCTCCACCAGTTCCTTGACCGCCTTGCCGCTATACTCCCGGGAGGCGTTCTCCATACCGTCGGTGATGATGGTCACTACGGCCACACTGTCCTCCACGGTCTGGACATGGCGGTGCATGGCAGTCAGCGTGAAGCCCATCGCATCATACAACGGTGTGGTGCAACAGGGCTGGAAGTCCTCACTCTTCAGCGGACGTGCCTCTCCCACCGGTGTCTTGTCGAACACCTGCCGGGTCTCACACCCGCAGAAGGTCACCAACGACACAAAGTGCTCCTGCGTCTCGGCAAACTTCTCCTGCGCCTTCTGGATGCCTGCCAAGGTCTCGTTGAAGCCTTCCACGGCGGCCTGGCGGATACATTCCATCGAACCGCTACGGTCGAGGATAATCACATTGAACACCTGCGTCTTCTTCGTCTCTTTCTTTTCCATTCCTTTTTCCATACTTTCAACTGTTTATCGATTAACTTTATGTTCACTTATTGTTTACCATTCATGAGAATAGAGCGTCATTGGTAACCGTTCTCTATCATCTAATTTCATTTTTACCGAAAAAAAAAATCCCTTGAGCCAACGGATACAAAGCCCAAGGGATAGAACCAGTGCCGACTTGTCATCGTCACCCGATAGGCTTTGGCGGCTGCAGACTCCTGAACCGCACAATCCGGTCCCAGTGGCTGTAGTCCAACACGCGGGTGACGACATCACGATGCCGCTCGTTTCTTGTCACACATTCCGCGAACGGTGACCGGAAGGCATTGCCTGTGCATACAAAGCAGATTCTATAGTTTCTCATTCTTATAAATAATAGAAGTTCTTGTAATTGAAGACAGTCAAGGGGGAACGCACATCATCCATCGCCCCTATCCGGCCAGGTAGCTCATGCAGCGGAATGTCTTCGTCCAGCAATGCCCGCAGGCGCTGGGCCAGTTTCACATTCTCACGGTCCAACTCCTCTTGTGTGGTCTCTATCTGGTAGAGCAACGCCTCGCTCAACTCCGAGACAATCATTCCAGAAAACAAACCATGCAGTCTCTCCGCACGTGCAAACTGGTCGGCATGGCACCACACGGCCACGATGTTGCCGCAATGCTTCCGCAGATGATAAGCGTGAGGATGGCCGACAATGAGCTTGTCGAACTCATCCTGGCTGTCGTCCGCACGGAAGAACAGCCCTTTCTCCGAACCGTGCCCCAGCAACATGATGCGCTCTTGCGTCGGGACATGATGCAACAGTCGCTCCATCCCCTTGGTGGAGCGGCAGTCATCCACTACCCGTGCCTCCTTCCCCTCATACAGGGCGGAGAGCATCGCCGTAGTCTTGTCTTTTGGATGTATCACTAACATAATTTCTCCATATTGTTTATGAGCAGACTTCTTCTCCTCGCCACAGGTCATCGGCCACCTGCAAAATCACGTCGTGCAGTTCCACATCGTCCTTGAAATGCTGCGGTATGGCATCGTAGCCAATGGCCGCTCCCAGGATGTTACCTGTCACAGCCCCTGTGGAGTCGCTGTCGCCACCATGGTTGACCGCTGCTATGAGGGCTCCTTCAAAGTCATCGAAATAAGCCAACGAGCAGTAGATGGCAATGGCAGCGGTCTCTTCTGCCACCCATCCGCCACCCAGCTCTCTCTCGATGGTGCGTACATCATCCGTGGAATGGCCCGACCAGAAAACGGCGGTCTTTATCAGACGAGTGAATTGACCAACCGCTTCCTGATGTGCAGGAAACATCCCGGCTATCACACCCAGCCCTTCCAGAATGTAGCCCATATATTTCTCCCGATCGGGAACCTCGTCCTGCGCCAACTTGTAGATGATGTAAGCTACGAAGGCAGAAGGAATATACCCCAAGGGATGCTGGTGGGTCAATTCGGAGGCATCCGCAGCCAGCTGGCAGACCTCCTGAATCTCCATCCTGTTCTCTGTCGCCCCATACAGCGGAATGGGCGCTATCCGCATAACGCCTCCACATCCCTTACTGTCATTGACGGGCTCAGTCCCCCTGAAAAGGCTGTTCAAGGAGGTGGTACAGGTAGTACCGGGAGCCCTGCGCACATTCAGTTCAGGCACGTTGCTGATCCAGCATTGGTCAAATCCTTCCTTTTTCTGTCCTGACTGCGTGAGCAACCATTCGATGTACGCTTTGCCTATTGAAGGCAGCACTGGCGTATCCGAAGCCTTGGCATTCAGCAAGCCGCAGGCCGTGAAAAGAGTCATCTGCGTGTCATCAGATACAACAGCCTTTCCGGCGCCGTTTTCCTCTTCTAACCACCATTGCCGGGTGTCCAGCCGGGTGATACCCTTGCTGCCGTATCTACGCTGAATTCCATAAAAGGAATAGATAAACTCTACGGGATATCCCAGCGCGTCACCAATGGCCCCTCCTATGAGCGAGCCTCTTATTCTGTCTCTTACTGTATTCTTGTCCATAACCCAACATTTTATTAGTTTTACCACGCGTACTCGTCACCGAATATACGTGCCTTCTCTGCCTTCATGTATTGCTCCGCACAGTTATAGCACACGTCATCCACGACAAACTGACACATATACCACTGGCTCAGGCAACACTTGCCTGGCGAAAACGGAGCATTTCCACCCACTCAGCACAGTTCAAACCGTCCACTTTTGAGCCTGACATTTGTTGAGCAAGTAGACAGCTGCGAAATCCAAGGCATTGATGATATGAGGGATGATTGTTTCGGCCGCCTCATCCGGTATCGTTTTATGATCATAATAATCCAAGGAAACACTTCCACAATCCAGTCTGACAGCCTTAATGAACTTCACATTCCTGTTGGTCTCATTAATGGCTTCCGACACTAATTCCGGGTCATACCCGTTGGCCTTGACAAGGTGAGGGATACTGAAACGTATCATGTCATCATCCCTCCCCATCATGTAAAAGAAATGCCTTGCGTGATAGATGAAGTGCCATCCCATGGATGGCAGCATTTCCACGTGCTCACTTTTTTTTCTAATCTCATTCACTATTTCTTCTTGTCTCATTTTCGATATTGTTTTACTCTTTATGACATGAGAGTAAGATTAGTAACCCTATCAATCAATCGAGTAGGTCGGGAAACGAAAGTTTTCTGACCTACTTTCGTTTCCTTTCCTCTCACACCACCGTACGT
>JAQXRG010000039.1 GCA_029218405.1 Bacteroidales bacterium | reverse complement strand
CACCGAAATCAACGAGCACACGCAGGCGCCCGACCCCGAGCTGCTGGCCGACAAGAACGTGTCGAAGGCCATCGAGCTCGTGGAGGAGTCCGCCTACAACGAGGAGGAGCTCTACACCATCGACAAGTACTGGGACGCCGTAAGCCGCGAGCGCACCGTCATGGCCGAGAAATACGGACTGGGACTCGCCAAGGGACGGGCCGAAGGTCTTGCCGAGGGACGGGCGGAAGGGGAGCGGCAGAAAGCGTTGCTGATTGCCAGGAACCTCCAGGCCATGGGCCTCGGTGCCGCCGACATCCAGCGGGCCACCGGACTGACGGAACAGGAGATGGCAGCGCTTTGACGGAGGATTCAAGACGATTCAATGAGAGAAAACCAAGCCATCATGAACAAGAAATACGATTACCTGATTGTCGGTTCCGGACTTTTTGGCGCGACGTTCGCCCACCTGGCCACGCGCCGGGGCAAGCGGTGCCTGGTGATTGACCGGCGGCCTCACCTGGGCGGAAACATCCGGTGTGAGTGCGTGGAGGGCATCAACGTCCACCTGTACGGAGCCCACATCTTCCACACCGACAATCGCGAGGTGTGGGAGTTCGTGAACGCCATCACGGAGTTCAACCGCTACACCAACTGCCCTGTGGCCAACTACAAGGGACGGCTCTACAACCTGCCGTTCAACATGAACACCTTCTGCCAGATGTGGGGCCCCCTCACGCCGGCAGAGGCGCGGGGCAAGATAGAGGAGCAGCGGCGCGAGGCGGTGGAAGCCTTGGGCGGACGCGCGCCGCAGAACCTGGAGGAGCAGGCCCTGACCTTGGTGGGCAACGACATCTACCGTACGCTGATTCAGGAATATACCGAGAAGCAGTGGGGACGCAGGTGCACGGACCTGCCGGCGTTCATCATCCGCCGCCTGCCGGTGCGCTTTGTGTTCGACAACAACTATTTCAACGACCGCTACCAGGGGATTCCGGTGGGCGGCTACAACCGGCTGGTGGAGGGACTGCTGGCCGGCAGCGACTGCCGCACGGGGGTGGACTTCTTCCACTCCGACTACCGGGACTGGCGCCGCCACGCCGACCGGCTGGTCTATACGGGACCCCTCGACGAGTACTTCGGCTTCCGGCTGGGACGGTTGGACTGGCGGACGGTGAGCTTCCGCACCCGTGTGGAGGAGACCCCGAACTACCAGGGCAACGCGGTGGTGAACTATACCTCCCACGACGTGCCTTATACGCGCGTCATCGAGCACAAGCACTTCGAGTGCTTCGGCCCCGAGGTCGATGCCTGTCCCCGGACCGTGGTCAGCGAGGAGTATCCCGCCGAGTACAAGCCGGGCATGGAACCGTACTATCCGGTCAACGACGAGCGGAACAACGCGCTGGCGGACGCTTACCGGGCCTTGGCGGCCCGCGAGCAGGGAGTGCTGTTCGGCGGACGGCTGGCGGAATACCGTTATTACGACATGGCGCCGGTCGTGGAGAAAGTGCTGGCGTTGTTCGCCGCTCCCGCCGGAGAAGAATCAGTGTTTGCTGCTGAAGAATCGCTGTTTGCCGCCGGAGAAGGACCTGTGCCTCCCGCCGGGGAAGGGCAGTAGCGCGTGTCGGGGACAGACGGGAAAAGGGAGGTGAGAAACCCATTTTGAAGTGTAAGATTATGACAGAGGAAACAGAAAAAATCAATGTGTTCGGCGCGCGCGTCCACAACCTCAAGGACATCGATGTGGAGATTCCGCGCGACAGCCTGACCGTCATCACAGGCCTGAGCGGCAGCGGGAAGTCCTCGCTGGCGTTCGACACCCTGTTCGCCGAGGGACAGCGGCGCTACATCGAGACGTTCTCGGCCTATGCCCGCAACTTCCTGGGGGGAATGGAGCGGCCCGACGTGGACAAGATTACCGGACTGAGCCCGGTGATTTCCATCGAGCAGAAGACGACGAACAAGAACCCCCGCTCGACGGTGGGGACCACCACCGAAATCTACGACTATCTCCGCCTGCTCTTCGCGCGGGCGGCGACGGCCTATTCCTACCTCTCGGGCGAGAAGATGGTGAAATATACGGAAGAGAAGGTCTTCCAGCTCATCCGCAGCGATTACCTGGGCAAGCGCATCTACATCCTGGCTCCCTTGGTGCGGGCGAGGAAAGGCCATTACCGCGAGCTCTTCGAGCAGGTGCGGCGCAAGGGCTACCTGTATGTGCGGGTGGACGGCGAGATACAGGAAATCATGCACGGCATGAAGCTCGACCGCTACCGCAACCACGACATCGAGGTGGTGGTGGACAAGATGGTGGTGGCCGAGAAGGACGACGACCGCCTGCGCAAGAGCATCGCCACCGCCATGACCCAGGGCGACGGCCTGCTGATGATCCTCGACGCCCAGGAGGGCGGCGTGCGCCACTACAGCAAGCGGCTGATGTGTCCGGTCACCGGCCTGTCCTACCGCGAGCCCGCGCCCCACAACTTCTCCTTCAACTCCCCGCAGGGAGCGTGCCCCCGCTGCAAGGGGCTGGGCTATGTCAACCTGATTGACGTGGACAAGGTCATCCCCGACCGCACGCTGTCGGTCTATGAAGGGGCGGTCGTGCCCTTGGGCAAGTACAAGAACGCGATGATATTCTGGCAGTTGGAGGCACTCCTGGAGAAGTACGAGGCGACGCTGAAGACCCCCGTGGCCGAGCTGCCCGAGGAGGCGGTGAACGACATCCTGTACGGCAGCGACGAGCGGCTGAGGATCCGGAGCGAGCTGATTCATGCCTCGTCCGATTATTTCGTCACCTACGAGGGCATCGTGAAGTACATCCAGTGGGTGCAGGAGAAAGAGGCGTCCGCCACCGCGCAGAAGTGGGCCGACCAGTTCGCGCGGACCGATGTCTGTCCCGAGTGCGGCGGGGCCCGGCTCAACCGGGAGGCCCTTCATTTCCGGCTGCACGACAAGAACATCCACGAGCTGGCGGTCATGGACATCAGCGAGCTCTACGAGTGGATGGGGCACGTCACCGACTTCCTGGACGACAAGCAGCGCGTCATCGCCGCCGAAATCCTGAAGGAAATCCGCACGCGCCTGAAGTTCCTGCTGGACGTGGGCCTCGACTACCTGTCGCTCAACCGCTCGTCGGTCAGCCTGTCGGGCGGGGAGAGCCAGCGCATCCGCCTCGCCACGCAGATCGGGTCGCAGCTCGTCAACGTGCTCTACATCCTCGACGAGCCGAGCATCGGGCTGCACCAGCGGGACAACCTGCGTCTCATCCATTCGCTGAAGGAGCTGCGCGACCTGGGCAACACGGTGATTGTGGTGGAGCACGACAAGGACATGATGCTGGCGGCCGACTATGTGGTGGACATGGGCCCGAAGGCGGGAAGGCTGGGCGGCGAGGTCGTCTTCCAGGGGACACCCGCCGCGATGCTCCAGACCCATACGCTCACCTCCCAGTACCTGAACGGGGAGGTGCGGATGGTCCCGCCCGCACAGCGGCGCACGGGCAACGGACATTCCATCTGGCTGCGCGGCGCGAGGGGCAACAACCTGAAAGGGGTGGACGTGGAGTTCCCTCTGGGGCGGCTCATCTGTGTCACCGGCGTGTCCGGCAGTGGCAAGTCCACCCTCATCAACGACACGCTGCAGCCCATCCTCTCCCAGCACTTCTACCGGTCGCTCCAGGACCCGTTGCCCTACGACAGCATCGAGGGGGTGGAGCACATCGACAAGGTGGTCAACGTGGACCAGTCGCCGTTAGGACGGACGCCGCGCTCCAATCCGGCCACCTACACGGGCGTCTTCTCCGACATCCGCAGCCTGTTTGTCGGCCTGCCCGAGGCGAAGATCCGCGGCTACAAGCCCGGACGCTTCTCCTTCAACGTGAGCGGCGGACGCTGCGAGGCGTGCGGCGGCAACGGCTACAAGAGCATCGAGATGAACTTCCTGCCCGACGTGCTGGTGCCCTGCGAGGTCTGCCACGGCAAGCGCTACAACCGGGAGACCCTGGAGGTGCGGTTCAAGGGCAAGTCCATCGCCGACGTGCTCGACATGACCATCAACCGCGCGGTGGAGTTCTTTGAGAACGTGCCGCAGATCCTTCACAAGATAAAGGTGCTCCAGGAGGTGGGGCTGGGCTACATCAAGCTGGGGCAGCCTTCGACCACGCTCTCGGGCGGCGAGAGCCAGCGGGTGAAGCTGGCGACCGAGCTGGCCAAGCGCGACACGGGCAAGACCCTCTACATCCTCGACGAACCGACCACCGGCCTCCACTTCGAGGACATCCGGGTGCTGCTCACCGTGCTGAACCGTCTGGTGGACAAGGGGAATACGGTGGTGGTCATCGAGCACAACCTCGATGTCATCAAGATGGCCGACTACCTCATCGACATGGGTCCCGAAGGGGGCAGGGGAGGCGGCCGGCTGCTGGCCTGCGGCACCCCCGAGGAGGTGGCCCGCTGCGGGAAAGGCTACACCGCCCGCTTCATTGCCGAGGAGCTGGGCATCCCGCTGAAGGAAAACAGTTGAAACGAAAACGAGACAAAGATGAAAACGAAGATTGCGAAAACCAATGCGGCACGCTTGCTCGACAAGGACAAGGTGCCCTACGAGCTGGTGCCCTACGAGGTGGACGAGAACGATTTGAGCTGCAAGCATGTGGCGGCCACGCTGGGCGAGAACATCGAGCAGGTGTTCAAGACACTGGTGCTCCACGGCGACAAGACGGGCCATTTCGTCTGTGTGGTGCCCGGCGAGCACGAGGTGGACCTGAAGCTGGCGGCCAAGGTGTCGGGCAACAAGAAGTGTGACCTTATCCCCATGAAGGAGCTGTTGCCGCTCACGGGCTACATCCGCGGCGGCTGTTCCCCCATCGGGATGAAGAAGCGGTTCCCCACCTACATCCACGCCACGTGCCAGGACTTCCCGTTCATATATGTCAGTGCGGGCGTGCGCGGGCTGCAGGCGAAACTCGCTCCCGCCGACCTGATACGGGTGTGCCAGGCCCAGGTCTGCGAGCTGTTCTGACTCCGCGGCCGCACTGTGGGGCGGCTGAATGACCTGATGACAATAGACCTGATGACAACGCAGGAGGGGGAGAGGCCGGTCTTGTCGGCTCTCTGCCCCCTGCCAAGGTAAGGCGGACGGAGTGTCGCCGGACACACTCCTTAGATCCGCTCAACAGTCAGTTCCAATCTTTGGATGCCCTTCTTGTAGGCATTCGCAAGGACGAGGACGTAGGTGAGACGTTCTCCCTTCTTTAGGGTGAGGGTCACGTGGCGGAAGTCCTCTTCCGTCACAATGTATTTCAGCATAGGACCGCCGCCGGATGCGACCACGAGACGTATTTGTTCCGAAAGAGGGGAAAAGACGTAGGCATATCGTGCCATGTACGTGGTACTGCTGAACTTAACCCAATCAGGGGCCGTTGGGTCCAACGTATTGTCCAGATAGATGCGGCAGTTCTTGTAGGAAGGCCTTTCTCCTCCTGTAGAATTGTATATTTTTCCGCTGCCATCTATGAACTGTGGAGAGGACACGGAGTATTTCTCAATAGGGCACAGCTCCTCATAGACAATGTCTGCCTCAGACTTGACCGTGTCCTCCACCGGCAGTTCCGGTCCCGTGATTTCCTTGTCCTCCACTACCTCTATGAGCTCGTACTTCCAGGCCGAGCCATCCGCGGGGGGATTGGCAAGTACCGTCTTTCTCGCCCTCAGTTTGTACCTGTGGCCTTTCTCGTACGTGAATCCTTCTATCGCCGCGAAGTCCATTGTTCTCCATATCCCATCCACGCCCTCTTCCTTAATGAGCATACATTCCGTGGGATGCTGTTTGTTTTCATCGAATAAAGGAGGATACATGATGTCGGTGTTCTCTGACACCAACACAGTCACTTCCATTACCTTGTCTTTGGGCTCATCATCGTCAGTACACGATACCATTCCCATCGTGGAAAGGAGGCAGATGAGCAATGCGGATAAACAAACTTTCATTGTCTTCCTGTTTTTCGTTGTTCTCAGTTGTAATTCAGCTTCACTCATATCATTGAAATTTTGTTGGCGCAAAGTTATAGAAAGTATTTCATTCAAATGTGAAAAATGCTTATTATATGCTTTCAGATGTGAAAAACTCTTTATTGCTTGAAATCTGGTATCCTGTACAGCTTTACATAACCACTGCCGGAACTGTGTGGCGCAGATGGAATTGACTCATCAGTTTTTTCTGGCTGTCCTATTGTGTCGTGAAGGTGTGTCTTCCCGTTGCTGGCGGAGTGTCCTTTCGGAGTGTCCTTTCGGAGTGGCGGCGGTCTCCGATAGCAGGTGAAACGTTCGGGTCGGCTTCTCCGGTGGAAATCCCTGGGACGGAATCCAAGGACTGGGGCGGCTTCCGGAGGGCTTTCCCTCACCTCACGATGCAAAGATACGGCTTCCATCGGGGCTCGATGTCGTTTCGTGTCGTTCCGTGTCGTTAACTCGGGCTGAAATTGCACGAAATGCGTTTGTAACTCATTCATAACAAGCATTATAGCGGAGCAACAATCACATTTCTTGTGTTGCACGAAATGCGGTTCTTGGAGGGTTTGAAACGCCTTCTCTGCCGGGCCGGAAACGCCCTCTTTGCCGGGTCGGAACGCCCTTCGGACGGGCCGGCCATCGCCTTTCTACGGAGCTGGAGCTTCCTTCCGAGCGGTGGGGAACGTCCTTCCAACGGTCCGGAGCTTCCTTTCGGACAGGGTGGTGGAGCGAGCTTTCAGCGGAACCGAAATTTTCCTACCAAGTGGAGAAATTCCCTTCTGCCGGGACGCGAATCTCCTTCTTCCGACCGGACAGGGAGTCTCTTCCGAAAATAT
>JAQXRG010000038.1 GCA_029218405.1 Bacteroidales bacterium | reverse complement strand
GTACTTGACCTTCAGGGGCACCACCTCGATGTGGGGATGACTCTGGGCCTTCTCCGTCATGAGGCGGATGGCATCGGGCTTGTTGTTCTCGATGCCGATGTAACCTCGCGTCACATCAACAGCCTTCATGATGAGTTCCACACCTTCCAGGATTTCGTCGGCATGCTCCATCATGAGACTGTGGTCGGCGGTAAGGTAAGGTTCACACTCTACGGCATTGATGATGACGCACTCAGCCTTGCATCCAGGAGGAGGACAGAGCTTGACGTGACAGGGGAAGGTAGCACCACCCATACCCACGATGCCGGCATTCTTTATTTTCTCTATGATGGTCTTGCTGTCCAGTTCGGGATGGGCACTCAGCTTCTCGAGCTTGTCAGAACGGTCGATACCCTCTTCCCACTCGTCGCCCTCTACATCGACATAGACAGCCATACGGCGGGTGTCACTGGCGTCCAGTGCCACATCGACCTTGGCCACCTTGCCGCTCACGGAACTGTAAATAGGTGCGCTGACGAAACCGCCGGCCTCAGCCAGGAGCGTGCCGACCTTCACCATATCACCTTTCTTCACTACGGGCTTGGCGGGGGCTCCGATGTGTTGGAACATGCTGAAAACAGCCTGCTTGGGCAGAGCAGCCTCACGGATGGGACTGCCAGCAGACAACTTGTTCTCTGCGGGATGAACCCCGCCTTTCTTAAATGTCTTCATATCTGCTTACTGTTTTATTATTTGGACTCATTGGGGGTGTCCGCCTTGGGAGCAGGGTTCTCCGTAGCCGCCTTGGGAGCAGCCGCCTTGGCGGGAGCAGGGGTCTCCGTAGCCTCCTTGGGCTTGCGGGGCGGGAAGTTCTTCGCCAGGATAGCTCCCTGCGGGCATTCCATTTCGCACTTGCGGCACGACTTACACTTGGCCGGATCGATGTAGGCCAGGTTGGCGCCCAACGTGATGGCCTCAAACGGGCACACCTTCACGCACTTGCCGCATCCGATACAAGCAACCGCACATGCCTTGCGGGCCACGGCTCCCTTGTCCTTGTTGACGCACTGCACATACACGCGACGGTTGTTCTTGCCCTTGGGACGGATTTCGATGATGGCACGCGGACAGGCCTTGCTGCAGGCTCCACAAGCCGTACACTTGTCCTCGTCCACCTCGGGAAGCCCGGTCTCCGGATTCATGCGGATGGCATCGAACTTACAAGCCGCCACACAGTCGCCGCAACCCAGGCAGCCGAACGTACAGCCGGTCTCGCCGCCGTAAGTGGAATTGGCGATGACACACGAGCGTACGCCATCGTACTGCGTAACACGTGGCCGGTTGGCACACGTACCGTTACATCTCACTACCGCCACCTTCGGCTCGGAAGCGGCAGCCTCTAAGCCCAGAATGGCAGCTACTTTCTCCATCGTAGGCTGACCGCCTACCGGACACAGTTTCCCTTCGAGCGAACCGGCCTTCACGCACGCGGCGGCAAAGCCAGAACATCCCGGATAACCACATCCACCGCAGTTCGCCTGGGGCAGCACCTCGGCCACCTGAGCGATTCGCGGGTCCTCATACACAGCAAATTTCTTAGAAGCCACGTACAGGATAATCGCTGCGACCAGCCCGATGGCACCCAATGAAACTACTGCAATCAAAATTAAGTCCATAAAAAAAGTTAGTTTATTAATTTATTGATTTGATTCCAACGTAAACGTAAAGGTACGGCCCAGCCGCTCCCTACACATATATATAATAAGGTAAAAAGGCAGCAGCACGCCCAAGGCTACCAAGGCGGACACGGCCTCGTTACCGCCGGTCAGCCGCATGGCCACGAACAAGGCGGCGATGACCAGCACAAAGGGCAGCACGAAAGCCAGCACTACGGCCTTCCTGCCCAAGGATGCGGCACCTACGACCATGACCTGCTCTCCAATCCGGTAAGCCGCGTTCTCCCCATTGTACACATCAATCAGCTTCTCCTTCTGCTCTGAGGCGCTGCAATGCCCTTTGATGCTGCAGGCGGAACATGCCGATGACTGGACAATCCGGACTTTCAGCCGCGGACCGTCTATGTTTTCCACAATCCCAAGGTGTTTAATCTTATCTACCATTTTTGTAAACTGCGCATTACAACTACAATACAAAAGTACGATAAAAAAATCATTCGTTGTTGGCGTTAACGACGATTTTATTCTTAAAAAACGCAAACATTACTTCACGATGTCGTAACCGGCCTCCACAAAGGCGTTCCGGATCAGTGTGATATGCTCGGCGTTGCGGGTCTCCATCACCAACCGGAGGTAGCAGGCCGTGACATTGCAGCTGTTGCTGTTGCGCTCGTGAAGCACCGAAATGATGTTTCCGCCCAGCTTGGCCACGATGCCTGCCACGCGCATCAGCTCGCCCGGACGGTCGTGCAGGTCGAGCGTCACACTGTACGAACGGCCCGACATGTCCAGGCCTCGGCCGATGACACGGTTGAGGATGTTCACGTCGATATTGCCGCCGGACACCACGCACACGGTCTTCTTGCCGGCCACCGGCACCTTGTTGAACATGGCGGCGGCCACCGAAACGGCGCCCGCTCCCTCGGCAATGAGCTTCTGCTGCTCCATCAGCGTAAGGATGGCGGTACAAATCTCGTCCTCGCTCACCGTCACGATGCCGTCCACATACTTGCTCACCAGTTCGTAGGTGCGCTCGCCCGGCTGCTTCACGGCAATGCCGTCGGCCACGGTCGAGACGGAAGGCAGGCACTCACGCTGCTGGTGCTCCAACGAGCGCAACATGCTGGGGGCGCCGGCCGCCTGCACGCCATAGACCTGGATGCTGGGCTTGAGCGATTTCAACGCATAGGCCACTCCCGAAATCAGGCCGCCTCCGCCGACAGGGACAATCACCACCTCCACGTCGGGCAGCTGTTCCGCCAGCTCGAGTCCGATGGTCCCCTGGCCGGCGATGACGAACTCATCGTCAAAGGGATGGATGAACGTGTACCCTTTCTCCTCCTTCAGCTCCAGCGCACGCCGGTAAGCGTCGTCATAGACACCTGGCACCAGGCACACGTCGGCCCCGTAGCGCTTGGTGGCCTCCACCTTCGAGATGGGCGCTCCCTCGGGGAGGCAGATGAGCGAGCGGATGCCGTGCTTGGTGGCACCCAAGGCCACTCCCTGCGCATGATTGCCCGCCGAGCAGGCAATCACTCCCCTCGCCTTCTCCTCCTCGGTGAGACGGGAAATCTTGTAACAGGCTCCACGGAGCTTGAAGGAGCCGGTGTACTGCAGGTTCTCCGGCTTCAGGTAAATCTGGCTCTCCGGATTGATCTGGGGAGCATAAATCAGGTCGGTGCGACGAATGACATCCTTCAAGGCAAACGCCGCCCGGTACATACAGTCTAACGATAACATAGTCTTATCCATGATTCATCAATCCAACTTCAGCACGGCGAGGAAAGCCTTCTGCGGCACTTCCACCGTACCAATCTGCTTCATGCGCTTCTTGCCCCGCTTCTGCTTTTCCAGCAGCTTCCGCTTACGGCTCACGTCACCCCCGTAGCACTTGGCGGTCACGTCCTTGCGCACCGCCTTGATGGTCTCGCGGGCAATGATCTTCGCGCCAATGGCCGCCTGGATGGCAATCTCGAACTGCTGGCGCGGGATGAGTTCCTTCAGCTTCTCACACATCCGCCGGCCCAGGTCGTAGGCATTGTCGAAGTGGGTCAGCGTGGACAGCGCATCTACCGACTCGCCGTTGAGCAGGATGTCCAGCTTGACCAGTTTCGACGGGCGGAAACCCGACTGGTGGTAGTCGAACGAGGCATACCCTTTCGAAATGCTCTTCAGCTTGTCGTAAAAGTCGATGACAATCTCGCCCAGGGGCATCCGGTAGTGCAGTTCCACGCGGTTACCGGAGATGTAGGTCTGCCGCACCAGCTCGCCACGCTTGCCTAAGCAGAGCGTCATGATAGGGCCGATGTAGTCGGACCGGGTGATGATGGTAGCGTCGATGAACGGTTCCTCGATGTGGTCGATGAGCGTCGGGTCGGGCATCCCGCCAGGGTTGTGCACCTCCTGCACGCCTCCCTGCTTGTCATAGACCATGTACGACACGTTGGGCACCGTGGTGATGACGTTCATGTCGAACTCGCGGTCAAGGCGTTCCTGCACGATTTCCATGTGAAGCAGTCCCAGGAACCCGCAGCGGAAGCCGAAGCCCAGGGCGAGCGACGACTCGGGCTGGAAGGTGAGCGAAGCGTCGTTGAGCTGGAGCTTCTCCAAGGAGGCACGCAGGTTCTCGTAGTCCTCGGGTTCAATGGGATAGACTCCGGCGAAGACCATCGGTTTCACCTCCTCGAAGCCAGAGATGGCCTGTACACAGGGACGCGCCACATGGGTGATAGTGTCGCCCACCTTCACCTCGCGCGAGGTCTTGATACCCGAGATGATGTAGCCCACATCGCCCGTGCGCAACTCCTTGCGGGGCACGAAGTCCATCTTCAGCACCCCCACCTCGTCGGCGTCGTATTCCTTGCCCGTATTGAAGAACTTCACCTTGTCGCCTTTGCGGATGACACCGTTCACAATCTTAAAGTAGGCGATGATGCCCCGGAACGAGTTGAACACCGAGTCGAAAATCAGGGCCTGCAGCGGAGCCTGCTCGTCGCCCGTGGGGCAAGGGATGCGCTCCACCACCGCCTGCAGGATTTCATCCACTCCCTGTCCGGTCTTGCCGGAAGCGCGGATGATGTCCTCGCGACGGCAGCCCAAGAGGTCGATAATCTCGTCCTCCACCTCATCGGGCATGGCACTGGCCATGTCGCACTTGTTCATCACAGGGATAATCTCCAGGTCGTGTTCCAACGCCATATACAGATTCGAGATGGTCTGCGCCTGCACCCCTTGCGAGGCGTCCACCACCAGCAACGCACCCTCACAGGCTGCGATGGAGCGCGACACTTCGTAGGAGAAATCGACGTGCCCCGGGGTGTCGATGAGGTTGAGCACATACTTCTCGCCCTGATACTCGTATTCCATCTGGATGGCGTGGCTCTTTATCGTAATGCCTCGCTCCCGCTCGAGATCCATGTCGTCCAGCATCTGTCCTTCCGTCACCTGGATGGTCTGGGTGTACTCCAGCAGGCGGTCGGCGAGGGTCGATTTTCCATGGTCGATGTGAGCGATGATGCAAAAGTTCCGGATATTCTTCATATATATTTTAAATAGTTGTACGTTTTATGGCGCAAAGGTAGCAAAAAAGTCTGAAACAGCAGGCGAAATCCAACTACTTTTCGTACTTTTGCACGCCAACTTGGCGGCCGCCTCTTCCGAGACGCCGCACGGACGGCACGGGACCCCCCGTTTTAAGCGATTAAAACAAAAACCATCAAAATACGAAACAATGGAATTAGCAAGTAAGTACAATCCCGCAGATGTGGAAGGAAAATGGTACCAGTATTGGCTGGACAACAAACTTTTCAGTTCGAAACCCGACGGACGCGCGCCTTATACCGTCGTCATTCCGCCGCCCAACGTGACTGGAGTGCTCCACATGGGACACATGCTGAACAATACCATCCAGGACATCCTGGTACGCCGGGCCCGCATGATGGGCAAGAACGCCTGCTGGGTACCGGGAACGGACCACGCCTCCATCGCCACTGAAGCGAAGGTGGTGAACAAACTGGCCCAACAGGGCATCAAGAAAACGGACCTGACCCGCGAGGAGTTCCTGCGCCATGCCTGGGACTGGACCGAGGAGCACGGCGGCATCATCCTGAAGCAGCTCCGTCGGCTGGGCGCGTCGTGCGACTGGGACCGCACGGCCTTTACCATGGACGAGCAGCGTTCGGAGAGCGTCATCAAGGTCTTCGTGGACCTCTACAACAAGGGCCTCATCTACCGGGGTGTGCGCATGGTGAACTGGGACCCCAAGGCCCTGACCGCCCTGAGCGACGAGGAGGTCATCTATAAGGAAGAGCACAGCAAGCTCTACTACCTGAAGTACTACGTGGCCGAAGATGACCTGAGCGGCGAGACCGGCGCAGAGGGAGAAATCGTGCACCGCGACGCGGAAGGCCGCCGCTATGCCGTGGTGGCTACCACCCGTCCGGAAACCATCATGGGCGATACGGCCATGTGCATCAACCCCGCCGACCCCAAGAACCGCTGGCTGAGCGGCAAGAAGGTCATCGTGCCCCTCGTAGGACGCGTCATCCCGGTCATCGAGGATGACTACGTGGACATCGAGTTCGGTACCGGCTGTCTGAAAGTGACCCCCGCACACGATGTGAACGACTACATGCTGGGCGAGAAGTACAACCTGCCCTCCATCGACATCTTCAATGACAACGGCACCCTCTCCGAAGCCGCCGGCCTCTACGTGGGCATGGACCGCTTCGACGTGCGCCGGCAGATCGAGACGGACCTTCAGAACGCCGGCCTCTTGGAGAAGGTGGAAGCCTATACTAATAAGGTGGGCTGCTCGGAACGCACCAACGTGCCCATCGAGCCGAAGCTCTCCATGCAGTGGTTCCTCAAGATGCAGCACTTCGCCGACATGGCCCTGCCGCCCGTCATGAACGACGAGCTGAAGTTCTACCCCGCGAAATACAAGAACACGTACAAGAACTGGTTGGAGAACATCAAGGACTGGTGCATCAGCCGCCAACTGTGGTGGGGACACCGCATCCCGGCCTATTTCTTGCCGAAAGGCGGGTTCGTGGTGGCGGAAACCCCGGAACAGGCGCTCCAGCTGGCCCAGGAGAAGACGGGCGACAGCAGCCTCTCCCTGGCCGACCTGCGGCAGGACGAGGACTGTCTCGACACGTGGTTCTCTTCCTGGCTGTGGCCCATCTCGCTGTTCGACGGCATCAACCACCCGGGCAACGAGGAAATCAGCTACTACTACCCCACCACCGACCTGGTGACCGGTCCGGACATCATCTTCTTCTGGGTGGCCCGCATGATCATGGCCGGCTACGAGTATATGGGAGACATGCCGTTCCGCAACGTCTATTTCACCGGTATCGTGCGCGACAAGCTGGGCCGCAAGATGTCGAAGAGCCTCGGCAACTCACCCGACCCGCTGGAACTCATCGACCGCTTCGGTGCCGATGGCGTGCGCATGGGCATGATGCTCTCCGCCCCCGCCGGCAACGATATCTTGTTCGACGACGCGCTCTGCGAACAGGGCCGTAACTTCAACAACAAGATATGGAACGCCTTCCGACTGGTAAAGGGATGGCAGACCGCTGACATCGAACAGCCCGCCTATGCCCGGTTGGCCACCGATTGGTTCGAATCCATGCTGGCCAAGACACAGGCCGAGGTGGACGACCTCTTCGGCAAGTACCGCCTGAGCGAGGCCCTGATGGCTGTCTATAAGCTGTTCTGGGACGAGTTCTCCAGCTGGTACCTTGAAATGGTGAAACCGGCTTACGGACAGCCCATTGACCAGGTGACCTACGCCAAGACCTTAGGCTTCTTCGACACCCTGCTGAAGCTGCTCCACCCCTTCATGCCGTTCATCACCGAGGAACTGTGGCAGCACATCTACGACCGCACTGCCGGCGAGAGCATCATGACCCAGACGCTGCCCGCCCCTGCCGCCTTCGACGAGGCCCTCATCACCCGCTTCGAGACCGTGAAGGAGGTCATCGGCGGCATCCGTACCGTACGCCTGCAGAAGCAGATCGCGCAGAAGGAAGTCCTGACCCTGCAAGTGGTGGGCGAAAGCCCCGTCGCCGATTTCCATCCGGTCATCGCCAAGCTGTGCAACCTGTCCGACATCGCCGCCAATGCCGTCAAGGCGGAAGGCGCCGCCTCGTTCATGGTCGGCACCACGGAATACGCCGTGCCGTTGGGTGGCCTCATCAACATAGAGGAAGAGCTGAAGAAGCTGGAAGCCGACCTGAAATACCAGGAAGGATTCCTGCAGAGCGTGCTGAAGAAGCTCAGCAACGAGAAATTTGTGAGCAAGGCACCCGCCAACGTCATCGAGATGGAGCGCAAGAAGCAGGCGGATGCCGAAAGCAAGATCGCCTCGCTGAAGGAAAGCATCGCCGCACTGCGCTGACCGCCTGACACACCCCCGGTGATATGCCTTGTACAAGGCTCATGCCGGGCATACCGTAAAAAGAAAGGACGAGCCGATGGCCCGTCCTTTCTTTTGCCCAGTTTGTCCGCAAGGCGGTGATGCAGACACGATAACGGATAAGTGATCAAACGATGATGATTAGAAAGACCGCTGCGACGGTAGCGTAACGATACCGTTACAGTGTTCAATCAGCGGTCCGCTCCGTCCAGACCGCCTGCCGCAAAGAATTTCTCGAAGAAAAGCAGCTGGTAGTCGATGGAGTTGGACCAATAAGCGCCGTTGTGCGCGCCTGGCCGGGTAATGAAGTCGTGGTCAATCCCCTTACCGAGCAGCCGCTGGTGCAATGCTTTGTTCACTTCGAGGAAGAAGTCACTTTCCCCACAGTCGATGATGAGGGCCAAATCGCCGTTCTTCAGACTGTCCAACTGGTTGATGACCGTGTGACGGTCCCATACGTCCTTGTTCGAGGCCATCTCGCCCAGCTGACGGCTCATCTGCCAGTTCTGCGGGAACGGACGGATGTCCACTCCCCCACTGGTGCTGCCCGCCGCTCCAAACACGTCAGTGTGTCGGAACGCGTTCCACAGCGCTCCGTGGCCTCCCATACTCAGTCCGGTGATAGCCCTGCCTTTCCGGTCGGCCACCGTCTTGTAATGCGCGTCGATATAGGCCACCATCTCCTGCGAGATGAACGTCTCATACCGGTAACTGGGGTTCTTCGGACTGTCCCAGTACCAACTGTTCTTCCCGTCGGGACAAGCCACGATGATGCCCTTCCGGTCAGCGATTTCCGGCAAAGAGGGCTTGATGCCCACCCACGTACGGGCGTTGCCGCCAAAACCATGGAGCAGATACACCACCGGACAGGGCCGCGCGTTGCGTCCCAAGGCCTTTTCGGGCACAATCACCACCATTTTCACGTCCTTGTCCATGGCCGCACTGCGTACCCAGACCGTATCCACCCGCGCCGCCCGCGCGGCCATCACCGCCACACAGGCCAGCAGCAGGAAAACTGTCCTTCTCATGCTTTCCATTGTATTCCTATTTATGTCCGTCACGTTCATTCCTCATACAAACCTTCGCGCGACAACTGCTTGTCGAGGTTGGCCACGCCCAACGCCACTACCGCCGTCACAATCGCCGTCTGTTCCATGTATTCCGGAATCTGGTGGTCAAAACGGTCACGCTCCGTATGCCAAATCTCTCCGTAGCTGAAGTTATAGCCTTTCACATCCTCCTCACGGAATCCCAAGGTGGGCACCCCCTTCATGGCAAACACACTGGCGTCGGTACCGCCCATCCGTGTAGGACGCTTGCGGGGCTGGGCCACCGTGACCTCGAAGGGGAAGTCGGGGCGGATGTCTTTTACCGGCTCACAGACCTTCACGAAATCATCGTACATGGCCTGCGGCACCGCAATGCCGACCGGCGGCGTGGGGCCACCGTCGCGGTTGAACAGGTTGGAAATCTTGGGCAGCTCCCGCTCGTGGCGTTTGGCCCAGGCCTGTGCTCCCAGCAGTCCGAACTCCTCGCCGGCAAAACCGATAAACAGAATCGTACGCTTGGGCTTGGCCCCTGACAGAGCGATGAGGCGGGCGGCCTCCATCATGGGGGCAATGCCCGTGCCGCAGTCGATGGCGCCGGTAGCCACATCGTAGGCGTCAAGGTGACCGCTCACGATGACGTACTCATCGGGGTATTTTGTCCCCCGGATAGCGGCGATGACATTGTGATACTTCACCGGACCGAGCTTAAAGTGGTTCCGGATGTCAAACTCCAACTGGAACTCCCGGCGTTCCTCGGCCATGCGCCGGATGAGAGCGAACTGGTGTTCGTCGAGCTTGATATCGGGCACGGTGGGCAGGTCATCAAAAGTGGTGGCAGGATTGTCCACCATCGGGCGGTCATACAGCGCGCGCAAAGGGACAGGGGCCGACTGGATGAAGCCCAGTACACCGGCCTCCACCATTTCCTTGTAATACAGTCCCGGGACTTCCTTCAGGGGCTGGGTCTCCGCGCGCTTGCCCGTGCCCCAGGCCGCCTTTCTCTTCTCCTCGTTCTGCTGCTCGATGATGGAGTTCTCGGCCTTCACCACCTCGCGCAGAGAGTCCCCTTTCGCGGAACGGTCGATGGGCCAACCGCCGCTGGTGCCGCCCAAGAGCACCCATGCTCCCTTCAGCGCGTGCCGCATGCGTTTCAGCTCCCCTTCCGACTGGGGTTCCATCAATACGTGGCCACGCTGCAAGCCCTTGGTCCCTGAGGTATAGGACGGGGTGACAAAATGCAGGGTCATAGGTTGGTCGCCGCCTATCATCCGGCCGAACCAAGGCCCCCGGTTGAAACCCACGGGCACTTCGCCCGCCTCTTCAACATAGGTTTCCAGTCCCCATTTCCGGTATTCATGCATCACCCATTCCGCCGCGTTCTCATACGCGTCAGATCCAATCAGGCGGCCGCCGAATCGATTGGTCAGGATGTCGAGATGACGCATCACCTGATTGTCGGTCTTCGCCGTTTCAATCATCTTCTTGACTGCCGCCGGTTGTGCCATAACGCTTCCCGTTCCGAGAGCCGCCAGCAACACGGCAGACAGTAGTGTTTTTTTCATTTCCATCGTCTTATTCATTAGTTAGCATTCATCATGACAGCAAAAGTACAGAAAAAAAAGAAATCTGCGGTCATTTACGTTCAAAAAAACTATCTTTCAAGGTAATTTCTTGGTGCAGCCATCGCCGTTCCTTTCCGACAACTCCACCACCGTCTGCCTGCCGGTGACGGTGGATAGGATGGCCCTTCCGTCGGGAGTAATCTCCACCTTGTCGTGCTTCGGCTCGACCCGCACCCTGCCAGTCCTGTCCATGACTCCCCAGTGCAGGGGCAGCTCCTCGATCAGGAAGTAACCGTTCTCCTCCTGGATGCTTCTGTACCTGGGCAGGGCCAGCACACGTCCGTCACTGCCACGGAGTCCCCATTTCGCGCCTGTCCGGAAAGGCTTCACGTATTCGAGCGACTCCACATCCCGCTGGAACTCCTGCCGCTTCGCCTCCCGCCGCTGTCCCGCCTCCCGGATAAGGGCATGGACGGTCTGGGTCAGGCGGGCCTTGTCCTCCTCCGTATCGGCACACCCGAGATACACCTTCGGCTGTCCCTTCTGCACATAGTAGTAACCTCCGTCAGTGCCCATCACCACAAGCCCGCCATCCTGCAGCCTGCAGCTCTTCCAGAAATATTCCAGCGGCTCATCGTGCAGGAACACCACCACCTTGGAGCCATAACGAAATCCAGCCTCATAGAAGGACATACAGTCCCCGTTCGCCTTGTCCGGCCCCACATGGGTCGTGTAGAAACTGTGTTTTCTGACGCTCTCCCTGTAACACGACAAACGGATGGGAACCCTTGTCCGGCTGACCAGAGTTGAACCGGATTTCAGGAAATCCACATCGCCCCATCGCACCAACGTCGGCCTGCCCCCGGCCACGTGACAGAACCAGTTCATGTTGAGCAGGTCCACGTACGACGGGAGCCCACTCCTTGTGTCCCTCAGCTCCGCCAGCTGCCTGCCGACGATACGCACGTGGCCATACCCTCCGTCCAGCAGCCTCGCCCGCTTCCTCTCCAGCTCCTCGTCCTTCTTCTGCCGCTCGAACGTGGCGTCCAGCTGCTCGTGACTCACCACCAAGTACATCTCGCCATGGAGGGCTTGAGGCAGGATGAAGGACGATGGATAATTCCCCGCCATCATCCGCCACCCGTCCTCCTTCATCTTCAACCGGACATCCTCCCTCATCCCTGACCGCCTTCCCCTGAACATCCCCTCCCAGTCCCATCGCTGCGAAGGCAGCCCGAAGACCCGATAGAGGCCCACGTTGTCCAGGATCATACAGTTCTTCTTCCCTTTGCCCGGCCGCAGCCCGCGCCCCACCATCTGCAGGTACTTCGCCAGCGAGAGGGTCGGACGCGCCAACTGGATGAACTCCACATCGGGGCAGTCGAATCCCTCCGAGAAGATGTCCACGTTGACCAGCACCTGAATCGCCCCCACCCTGAACCGCTCAATCACCGCCTGCCGCTCTTTCGCAGGCGTACGGCCGTCGATCGCCACCGCCTCGACGCCCTGCCCCCGGTAGTACTCCGCAATGCTGCGGGCATGGTCGATGTTGATGGCATAGACGAACCCCTTCCGGTTCCTGCCATACTCCGCAAAGCCCTGATAGAGCCGCTCGATGGACGGACGCCTGTTGAGCACCGCCCCCATCTCCTTCACCTGATAGTCACCGTCCGCCCCCCTCTTCTTCAACGAGCCGATGAGCTGCTGCGTACGGCTGTCCGCCTTGATACTCACGAAGTCGTAGGTCGCCAACCATTTCTCCCGGATGAAGGTAGGGATGTCCCACGACTGTACCAGCACCTCAAAGAGGTCCGTGAAACCCTGACCGTTCAACCGGCAGGGCGTGGCGGTGAGACCGAGGAATTTCGCCTCCGGCCAAGCCTCCCACATCCTTTTGTAGGTCCTGGCCAGGGCATGATGCGCCTCGTCGATGACCACGAGCGACGGGATGAAGTCGAGCGCCCCCACACGGCGAGAGAGCGTCTGGATGGATTCCACCATCATCGTATCCCCCCCTATCCTCATCCGCCGGACGGTCGCCCTGATCTGCTCCATCAGCTCCCGGCGATGCGCGACAACCAGCACATGCACACCCTCCGACTGACCGACGAGCGAGGCCAGCACCACCGTCTTGCCCGTCCCCGTCGGCATCTGCACCATCACGCTGCGATGGAGACGAAACGCCTCGCGCACACGTGCACATATATCTATTTGATAGTCTCTCAGCATCGTAGGTATTCGATGACCTTTGTATTGCCCATCCCTGGACTTATGAATACCTTAGTGGGGGTATTCAGCTTTTTTCTGATCATAAACGATACAAGCAGTAGCCTTTCAGCCCGGATTGAGGCCGCAAGGGATTACCATGTGAATAAGAATTATTGATGCTATTCTTTATGCATCTTCCCACTCTTCAGGAAGAAACCCGTGTAAATCTTGGTTAGCATGACCCTGTCACGGATACCTCTCTCGGTGTCCGGATTGTCAAGGGGCATGTTGACCATCTTTGCATTTGTTGTACTAATTTTCACTGCGTGAAAAAGCAAAAGACTTACTACAGCTCCTGCTTTCCACAAATTATTATTATATTTATCTCTTTTTTCTAAAGGTGGAGGGAGATGACAGGATTTCCCTAACTCCCCCGTCATAATTCCCCTTCACCAGAATTACCATGTCTAAGACATTCATAGACAAGGCATGCGCGGTTGTGCCTGAATTGGAAAACCGCATTTATCGTTGTGATAAAAAGTTGCGTATCGCTCAGTATGCGGACCGCTCGTCACGCTTCATATCGCCTTTCAGGCGAGACGAAGCCTATCTTGTTGTTTGAAATCTTTGTTTAAACCCTGCCGACGAACCACGTTGAGTCCAAAAGTAGGTCTTATCCTAAATAGGGAGCATCCTCTTTCAGGATTTCCATATCCAGCAGCTCGTCATCATTCCAGCTTTCTTTTGTGTCCTTCACCCATAGATAGGCCTCTTTCAGCATCTTCTGGATACACTGCTCCTCAAAAGGATTCCTATAGCTGTACTCACCGGCTTGCCTTATCCAGTACTGCATACCTGTGATAAAACCCTTCCAAGGCTTTTGCTTCAGTTCTTTCAAAACCTGTTCCACATCAGTATCAGGTACATAAGGCATATCCTCGTAGCAGTTCACGACAGTAGGAAAATCTGATACCGCATAAGGTCGGCAGAAGCGCAACTCTCCGCCGCTTTGCGCCTGTCGGGAAAACCAGTTCCTGACACGCTCGGCTATCCGATTGTTGAAAATGAAAATACTTTCCCGCTCGATGGCCAGCTCTTCTCCCAATATATCCCTCGTATGAAGCACCTTCCTTTCCATGTCAGTCTTCGAAAGGTTCCTCTCGCTTTGGTAGTTCATCCTAAGCTCGACCAGTAGCAGCCGGTACGCGGACTTCCGCTTGTTGTGACAACTGCAAATGCCCAACACGGCATCCACCGTACAATCTGCCTGGCCGCCACAATGTTCCTTCTCATACGCATCAAGATCCAGACATTCAATGTCCGGACGGAAGAAATCACTGTTGGGATAATCCCTGTTGGACACAGCGTTCAGCGTATTGTGACAAGAAGCATGGATGGAATGACTTCTCACCGTCGCATTATCAAATACCACCGGTTCCATACATCCTGATTCTATCTAATGCAATATTGAACGACTGGAAGATTTCCTCAATGTCCTGTCCCAAGTCTTTGTACACATACCGATGACTGGTCCCTGCGGACACCGCTTGGTAGAAATGGGTTTTCTCCAGGACACCCTCCTTTTCAGCTATCGCCTGGATGGCCGAGACCATATCCGGATTATGGCTGGCTATGACCACCTTCGTGCCGATTTCTTTATTCAACAAGACCAGCAGACGGGCAAACTCAATGATCCATTGCGGATGCAAATGCGCTTCAGGCTCATCAATCAGCAACAACGTCTCCTTGGTCAGATAGCCGTTTTCCAACAGACGCTGCAAATAAGAAAAGGTCTTGAATCCAGTAGCGGCTTTCGACAGTCCGATATTCACCCCATCATCCGAGACGAAGCGCAGTTCCTTGTTGCCGAATCCCTCAACATCCATCAATTCCACACTTCCGCCCAGCAATCCCCGAACCCTTTTCAAGAGTTTTTTCACGCCGACAGGTAACTCCGTTTCCGGGTCTGACTTTATCATTGCCTGTACCTCCGTCCAAAACACATTCTCACCATCACCGGCCGTGATGGAAACAGGCGTATCTATATAAATGGCTCTTCTGAGATTGAACAACGTAGAAATGACCGTATCGGACAGTAAGTCCACTCCATCCTCTGACAGATGGATGTCAGCAGGCAACTCCTCATCCGCCACAAATGTCTCCCTGACCAACTGAAAGAATTCCGCGGCAGGCCGTTGTTCCAACGAATCCGACAGCCGCTCCGTCAGCCTCTGCGCCAAACGGGAATTCATTTCCACAAACCTTTCCGCCACATCCCCCGCTTCCTCACCTTCCGCCTTCTGCAGATGCAAGAAGTTCATGATACGCTTCTGGTGCAGTGGCGTCATCCGACCGTCATTCTTCAGATAAGCCTCCATGGCTGTGGAGCAGGCATACAGTGCCTGGAAAAATATCTCCTGAGCTTCTGTGATGCTGTTTTCCGAAACAAACCTCAGCTGGTTTAACCGGTTGAATGCCGTCTTGACGGCCTGGCTCTCCCCATTTTTCCTTTCCCCTGCGTTCGAGGCATGAATCTGCATTTCCAGACAAGCCATATACATCCTGTTCACCAGTTCTGTCAGCTGCCGGATATAGCCGTCGAACAGCAACGACTCGAATCTCGAGATGCCGTTCACCAGATAATACAACCACCTCGACAGGGTACTTTTACCGCATCCGTTAATACCGGCTAACACCGTTATGCCTTCCAACGAAATATCTGCCGACTGAACGGCTTGATAGTCATGAACTATGTATTGATAGTTACTCATTATGAATCTCAATTAATAGCGCAAAAGATAAAGTTTCTGGGAACAAAGATACTCCACATTCACTTCACATGCAAGTCTATACTTGATTATTTTCAAATAACCTTGACCGAGCGACGCTTTATTTCTTGTCATTAATCGAGCCCTATAGCCGATTAGCCACCCGTTACCACACAGATGGCCGCAAGCTTGCGGGCCGATTTGTCCGTGCGGAAGAAGAGTATGCCCATGGAGCCAGGGATTCATAGTCAGTGTTACCGCTAATTAATTCCTTAGCGGCATACGCGATATATTCCTTGAAGTTGATACCAAAATTCTTGCAGGTCTCGCACAAGGTGAAGAA
>JAQXRG010000037.1 GCA_029218405.1 Bacteroidales bacterium | reverse complement strand
TCCGTACCTTTGCATCGTGTTTTTCATAGTATTAGATTTAAGGTTAACAAAGGTTGGGATTCAGCGGAATCCCTTTTTTATTGCCCGTATGTCCGCATACCTGTCCTGAATATATATCATTGAACTTCCCATCATAGCTTCTGTCATACCTGTCGTTACACGCTAACAACAGGTATGACAGAAGGATACCTACGATGCGGCAGCTGCAACGTACTTACTTCTTCCGCGCAGCACGATAGAGGACAGACAAAGCGGCAAGGAGCAGCAGGAACAACGCGCCGTAGGCAATGGCCTCGGTGACGTGCAGCGACTGGGGGTCGAAGGTGAAGCGCACCGTGTGCTCACCTGCCGGTACCTGCAAGGCCCGCAGCACATAGTCTGCCCGGCCGTGTTCCACCGGTTTCCCGTCAATAAAGGCGTTCCAGCCCGGGTAGTAGATTTCAGAGAAGACCACCACCCCACCGGTCTGGGACGACACCTGGTAGTGCAAGTCGTTCGGCTGGTAGGCGGTCAGCTCCACGGTCGCCGTACTGTCGGTCGGAACGGCTTTCCCGACTACCGGCAGGAACCGTTCATCGACTACTGCCGTTACCGCCGGGTCGATATGGTGCAGTGCGGCTATCTCCTCGTTGGCGTTTTGGACCGGAAGAACCTCACGGACGAACCAGGCGTTGCCCAAGGCGTACGGATTGCGGAGGGGAAGCGTCTTGCCTCCCTGCAAGGGAAGGATGAAGTAACGGGTATTGAGCATGTTCAGGACTGGAATGCGGGCGGACTCTATGGAATCCATGTCACCTCCCACTGCCGGCAGTTCTGCCGACAGCGTGTTCATCTCCTCTTCGATGTGTTCCTCAATCAGTTCTTGGTAACGACGGAGCTTGGCGGCGTGGTAGCCACCGATGCTCTTGTGCCAGTAGGAGGTATTGTTCTCGTTGAAAGTGTTCGAAGCGAGGTTCAGCACGCGGTAATCTAAGGCCGGGTCCTCCAGGATTTCCTGGTCGGTTTCGGAAGGCTGGACAAAGGGTTTCATCTCTGTGCCCCGGCTGACAAACTGCCCGTCGTACAGGTAGCGTTTGTTCACGCTCCACATATCTGTCAGGCAGAGCAGGGCCAGCAGCCCTACCGTGAGAGGAGCCTTGAGCCGTCCTCGGGAGTAAGCGTATAATACGCCGGTACCGATGAGAATGATGAAGAGGCTGCGCCAGGCATCGGCGGTGAAGATGGCCTCGCGCACAGTGGTGAGGTTGGCCAACAGCGGTGCCAGGTGCTCGGCGGGTATCGCCTGCTGCAAGGCACGCAGCTCCATGCCCGACACATAGGAGGGGAAGCAGACCGTGGGAGCCACGGCGAACAACAGGGCGAAACCGCCCGTCAAGAGAAGACTGGCATAGAACGCCTTGCGCCGTTCCTGCAGCAAGGAAGGACGGTCTATGACTTCTCTCAGTGCCATGACAGCCAGCAGGGGGATGGTGAACTCGGCGATGACAAGGATGGAGGACACTGCCCGGAACTTATTGTACAGAGGCATGTAGTCGATGAACAGGTCGGTGAGCGGCATGAAGTTCTTGCCCCACGACAGGAGGATGGAGAACAGGGTACCGCCGAGCAACGCCCACTTCATGGAGCCCTGCACGATGAAACATCCCAGCACGAAAAGGAACAAGACAAACGCGCCTACATAGACGGGGCCTGACGTGCCCGGTTGCTCGCCCCAGTACTGGCCCAACTGCTGGTACAGCCCGAAGTAGGTTGGGTCGGCCTTCTCCATGCCGGTTTCGTTGCCCGACAAGGGTACGGACGCGCCACCCTTTACGTTGGGCACGAGCAGCGAGAAGGTTTCACCGATACCGTAGCTCCACTGGGTGATATAGTCGCGTTCCAGTCCGCTACCGGTCTGGTTAGCGGCATTCTGCTTCACCAGCTCACTCTTGCCGCGCATGCTCTCCTTACTGTACTGGTAGGTGTGATAGAGGTTGGAAAGGTTGATGCAGACCCCTGTCAGCCCTGCAACGGCCAGTACGGCAGTGGCACGGAAGAAAGCAGGCAGCCGCTGCTCGCGGTAAGCCTGCACGGCGAAGGCGATGCCCATAAAGAGCATGACAAACAAGAAGTAGTAGCTCATCTGCGCATGGTTGGCGGTAATTTGCAGAGCGGCGAACAAGGCCGTCACCAGTCCGCCCTTGAGGTATTTTCCTCTATACACCAATACCATACCGGCGATGGTAGGCGGAATGTATGCCAAGGTCACGAATTTCCAGATATGCCCGGCGGCGATGATGATAAAGAAATAGGAAGAGAACGCCCAAAGAATGGCCCCCAAAGCGGCCAGATGCACCTTGAAGTCGAAGGCGCGAAGCAAGAGGTAAAAGCCCAGCAACAGGATGAAGATGTAGCCCACATAAGTGGGCAGAAACAGGCGGTAAACGGTCTGCACATAGTCCAAGGTGTTGCTCGATGGGTAGCTGGGAGCCAGCTGGTAGGTAGGCATTCCGCCAAAAAGCGCGTTGGTCCAGCGGGTGGACTCGCCCGTCCGCTCGTAATAGTCCTTGGCCTCCTTTCCGGCACCGATGCCTGCCACGGCATCGTGCTGCGCCAGGATACGTCCCTCCGTATCGGCAGGGAAGAAATAGGCAAACGCGATGAGGGCGAACAGTACGACCACCACCGCATCGGGGAGAAGTTTCTTCAACAGGTTCATGATTCTGTGTAGTAATAAAAAATGGTTATGTTCGTATTTCGAGGGGCAAAGATAACACATTACTGGCTGAAAAAACGTACCTTTGCCCGCGAAAATCAACATTTGACATGAAAATAGGAATCATTGTCGCCCTGTCGGTGGAACACGAACAGTTGGCGAAGCTTTTGGAAAACAAGACGGAACGGAGGGAATCTCCCTTCAAGTATATCGAAGGTACCATCGGCGGAAACCAAGTGGTACTGACACAATGTGGCATCGGCAAAGTGAATGCTGCCATAGGAACGGTGGAACTTATCCGGCGTTACCAGCCGGACTGTATCCTGAATACCGGTGTGGCCGGTTCCATTGATGAGAGTGTCCGCGTGATGGATGTGGTGGTGGGCCAGCAGGTCATCTACCACGATGTGGACTGCGGGCCGGGCAACGGTTTCGGGCAGGTGCAGGGATGTCCCCAGTTCTTTCATTCCGAACCAGCCTTGTGCAAGGCTGCGTTCCGTCCGGGCTACGTGGAAGACGGACGGATGTGGGTCGGTGTCATCACTTCGGGCGACCAGTTCATCCAGCATCAGGAACAGGTGGAGCACATCAAGCGAAACGTGCACGAGGGCATCGCGGTGGACATGGAGTCGGGAGCCGTCGCACAGGTGTGCCATATTTATAAGGTACCGTTCGTGAGCATCCGCATCATCAGCGACGCGCCGGGCGATGACAAGCAGCGTTTTGAGCAGTACACCGACTTCTGGGGTGAACTGGCGAACCGCTCGTTCCAGGTGACACGGAAGATACTGGAACAACTTCCCTCAAACTTATTCCCCCAAAAACAATGAATGACATGAAGAAGATACCCAGCTTTACCATCGACCACCTGCGCCTGTTGCGCGGTATCTATGTGTCCCGTCAGGATACGGTAGGCACCGAGGTGGTCACCACGTTTGATATCCGCATGAAGGAGCCCAACCGGGAACCGGCACTCAGTCCGTCGGCCATCCATACCATCGAGCACTTGGCGGCCACCTTCCTGCGCAACCACCCGGTATGGGCGGAACGTATCATTTATTGGGGCCCGATGGGTTGTCTTACCGGCAACTACCTGGTGGTGAAGGGCGACCTTATCTCGCGCGATGTGCTGCCGCTGATGGTGGAGACCTTCCGCTTCATCGCCACCTACGAGGGGGAGGTGCCGGGGGCTTCGCCCAAGGACTGTGGCAACTATCTGCTCATGAACCTGCCGATGGCCCGGTGGGAGGCCGCCAAATACCTGCACGAGGTGCTGGAAGTGGCGGACGACACCCACCTGAACTATCCATCGGCGGAGTGAGCCTGTCAAGGCTCGCTGATGCTGACATTCGTCACCCGCTCCAACCAGAAACGACGCTGGTTGGGGTGGAAGGGGGCGTATTCCTGGTTCATCTTGATCGTGTTGCGGCGGAACACCAGCCCATCCACGGACTTGGCGTAGAGCACAGGGGTATCGAACATCTCGAACTCATTATCTTCGATGAGGATGCCACCCTCTTTTCCGCCGTGGAAGTACTGCTGCTGGTGTTGCAGGTCGGGAATCTCAGGATAGATAGAGATGACGGCGTTAGTGAACTGGAAGAGGTTGGTCAGTGCGTTGACAAAGCGGTTGTTACGGATGATGACGTTACGGCAGGCACCCGTTTCGTACCATCCGTTGCAGTCGCCGCACAGCAGGACAGCAGTTCCAGAGGTGTGGTCGAACAGGTTGTTCTCCACGACAGTCGGTTTTGGGGTGCTGAACAAGGCTCCCCGGGCACGGTTGTTGCGGACGATGTTTCCGGCAAACAGCACTTCGGGGGTCCACGTCAGGTTCTCGATGCCACATTTCTCCTTCTCACTGATAGACGGGTCAATCGGTCGGGTGAAGGAAATCTCGAATTCGCGCACGCCGGCCATCTGTTCCTGTCCGTAAGGGTGGATGGATGCGATGGTGTTGGGCTGTCCGGTCAGCTCCATCGTACGGGAACGGACAAACTGTACCTCATCGCCAGGGCGACCCCACTCGAAACCCCAAGACTGGTCGTGCATGTAACGGCCTATCAAGGTACGGTCATCCACGCGACGGACCACCTTCAGGTACGTGCCGTGCACATTGATGGCATCGTCCATCATCCCTTCGTAAAGGCCGTTGCAGGAAACAATCTTTCCCTTGCATCCTGAAAAATGGGTAGCGTCGGCCTGGGTGGTGAAGTAACGAGGGTCATTGTCGCCTTTCAGGCAGACTCCGAACTTCTCTAAGGTGATGTTCTCGCAGAGCTGGGCCAGCAGTCCCATCCCCTCGGCGTAATGCACTTTTACATTCTCCAAAGTAGTGTTCGTATCATGGCTCAGGAAGATGCCCGGCGCAGGACGGTACCAGTCACGCATGGCTACTACCGTGCCCGGTGACAGACGGCTGTCCTTCCAACGCGGAGCGAGAATGCGGCGCCCGCCTACGCTCACAGCTCCTTTTGTAGGACAAGCGATGTCGCTGGTGCGATAGACCACATGGCGGGTCTTGCCGTCGAACGCGATGCCCCATCCCTGCTGTAGGGACCATCCTTCGCCGTAAGTCTCGAAGATGGAATCCTTGGTGAGACGGTAGTTGACCCACGGGGCAGGTTCGAAGGTGATGCCTTTCTCCGGGTCGTTCTCCACCACGGTCACTTGCGCGATATGGGGAACAGCAAAGTCAATACTGAAATTCTTCAAGGTACAGTTCTCGGAGCGGAGCAAAGAGAGAGGCAACATACGCCCATAGAACACGAACTGTGCTCCCTGTCCGTCAATCGTCAGGTTCTTCCAGTCTTCCAACGCCAGTCCCACCTTCTTGGGATTGGGCTGGTCGTGATTGGAAATGTAATACTCGCGCAGCGTGGCTCCTTTTTCGTGGAACTCATAACGTCCTCCTTCAAACCGGATGGTGACGGCCTCGTCGGGTGAGGCTTCCTGCTTGATGCGGTCGAGCATTTTCTGCACCAAGGGTGCGGCATTTTTCTTACTGTCGGCTTTCAGCCCGAACCGGGCGGCCTCATACACTTTCTGGGCCTGGGCTGCAGAACACAGGCAGGCCATTATCAGGGCACACAGCCCTATCCATGTCTTTCTCATAGTGAATATTTATGATTTATGTTCATTGGTCAGTTGTTGCAACAGTCCCTGGCAAGCATCCTCCAGCAAGTCAAGCACGTTCTCGAATCCCTGCGCGCCACCGTAGTAAGGGTCGGGGACAGCATCCGCTACCTTGAGCTGGCAGAAGTCGGTCATACGGACAATCTTCTGCTCGGTCTCTATACTGGGGGCACGCTCGCGGAGCGTATCGATGTTCCGGTCGTCCATACCGACAATCAGGTCGAAGTCAAAGAAGTCGGTGGTCCGGACCGGACGCGACAGATGCGTGATGGAGTAGCCTCTGCGGGCTGCATGGGCCCTCATGCGGGGGTCTGCCATTTCTCCCTGGTGATAGTCAATGAGTCCGGCAGAGTCGGTGACGAATTCTCTTTCTCTCCCAGCTTGTCGTACCAGGGCGTTCATGATGGTTTCCGCCGCGGACGAGCGGCAGATATTGCCGAGGCACACGAAAAGGATGCGCTTCTCAGGCTTTTGTCTCAGTTCATCAAGTAGTAGGTTCATTCAGATGTAGCTAAAGTTCGGGTGTAAAGATAAGAAATATCTTTTATTCCCGCGAAATATCTTTGTCTTTTTCTTAGATGGAAACGATAAAAGACAGAAGGAAAGAAAGCCTCCGGCCTGTCCGATAGAGAGGTATCAGTGTATGTCAGCCTTTGTTTCGGCAAAGCAAGCGGGGCTTTCTTTCGCTTCTTTGCCCATTATGACATGTTTTTCATCGTATGGGGCGAGGGGAATCAATCAAGCATTGATTTCAGGATGCGGCGCAGTTGCTGAAGGGCCACTCTTCTTCTTTTATTCAGCGTACAAAGCCGTATGCCCAATGTCTCACAGACCTCTGCCTGCGTTTTATTGTTGAAATAAAATTCCCGGATGACATCCTGGTAGATGTCCTTCAGCTGAGAGATAGCATCATGCAAGGCCTGGTACAACCTTTCTCGTTCATACACATCGCTCTCCTCGTCCACCCGGTCATGCAGTTCGGGAAGGAACTCTGTCAGTTCATGCCGTTGGTCTCTGACGTTGTGAAAGAAGGTGTTTTTAACCACTGGGTACAGCCAACCCTCGAACGGTTTGCCCTGGTCTTTGTAAATGGTGGGCGGAAGTGTGAGTAGTTTTTCCCACATCTGGGAGTGGAAGTCTTCTACATCGTTCCTAACGCCCGCCTTGTGAATACATTCTCGCATCAACGGGTCAATGCAATTGTGAAACTGTGTCGCGATTTCCCGATTCCTTTTCTCGGAAAAAAAACTAAGGATAGTAGTTGCCTTATCCATAAAAATTGTTTTTTAATTTGGAGTCCTGTTCCCCTTTCCACACCATGAAGTGCGTGAAAGTATCCTGTAAATAGGACTCTTTGACTTACAGGACAGTACGAAAGAACTAAAATTCATTCAATTGGCCTTATCCTCGTCTGATATAAATGGATTCCTTCTCTCATTTGCATGGATTCCTGCAAAAATATGCGAGAATAATTCTAATTACTGGCAAGGATAATGAGGAACTATCAATAATCCGGACATTACTACCATATACTGACAATGGATTTCTTTCAATTTCCCCTCCCTTCCAAAAGTGTTAAAATCGGGGGACAGACGAGGGACGGAATAAGTCCCTGTTGAAAAACGAGACCTTCTGATTTTTGTACATTTTCACCTCCCGAGCGCCATTGAAACGGTCTTTTCAGGTAGTTCAGTAGCCGCGGCGGTTACTGTCATCCAAAAATCAGAAGGCTATGAATCAGGGTATTGAAGGTGATTTTTTGCAATTGGAGGGACGGAATAGGGACGGAAGTCGTTGCGGGGAACCGCCCGAAGGGGCATGGAAAAGCCCTCCAGCAGCGGTGCGCTATTTGGAGGGCGTATAAATTACGAAGAAAAAGGGAACGGGCGGATTTCTTGACAAGACGGGAAGAAGGCAGGTGGCAGAGAAAGGGCCATGGACAGCTACAGGTGCATCCCAGATGCGGCTTACGGCTGGCGGG
>JAQXRG010000036.1 GCA_029218405.1 Bacteroidales bacterium | reverse complement strand
TTCGAATATCAGTCACCAGCAAATAAATAAGATTATGCACAAAATTAACACAAGACCAAGAGAGAAACTCAATTTCTCAACTCCAAAAGAGTGCTTCTACGAAAAGATTTCGTAAATTTGCACTTGCTAGTTGAATCCGCGACATTACATAATATTATTGAACGTGAAAAAGATTTCTGCTCTGCTATGGCAATATTACGCGTTATGGCAGATACACTTTCTGCATTATATCTAATATACAAAGAAGAAGGTGAAAAACTATATTTACGTCACTATCTATATGTAATGGATGGAGTGAATAATAGGCTGAAATACCTGCCTAATTCTATAGATTATGACAACAAAATATCGAAATCAGAATATGATGCTCTATGCAAACAAATTGAATCCAGCAAGAATAATTGCTATGGTACGATAAATCATTGCGTTTCAGAAATACATTCTTTGTCACTATACCACGGTCAAATGTATGTAATCGACAAACTTATTAAGAGTCAAAATTGGAAATTTAAAACCTTTGGCTCTGCGAATAAGAATAATAGTTACTCGTGGTTAGAAATGTATGAGAAACTAAAATTGCAATGCAACCCAACCTTCTTCTCATATCTCAGTGAGTTTGTTCATGGCTTAAGTATCAGTAATATTGCCGTTGACATAGACAACACCACATTTGAACCTATTTATGGCACGACCTTAGTATTATTAGGTCGTTTACATGATTTTATCGAAGATTATTATCGAGATGAATTACCTCTGATAAAGCCAAAATTAATAAGTTGGTTATTAGATAATGACATGCCGCAAAAATATGTTGAGAAACTTATGAAGAAGGTTCCTCTTTCAGTTCCTCGATGTAGCGGAAAGCCTTCTTGCAGAACGGGCACCGCTCTTGATAGAAAAGTGTAATGGTCTTCATGTTGTAGTCTGTTTGTAAAAAAGACACAAGGGAATCAGGTTTTCCTTTTCCCCTTTGTGTCTTTCTATGGATAGTATAGTTTGATTTGATTACTTGTACTCCTGCCAGCTCTTGATCTGGATGTCTTCCTGCTTCATGCTGCAGAAGGCTTCGATGAAGGCCTTGGCCAGGCGGGCGTTGGTCATCAGCGGGATGTTGTGGTCGATGGCGCCACGGCGGATGCGGTAGCCGTTGGTCAGCTCACGCTTCGTGTGGTTCTTCGGTATATTCACGATCAGGTCGAAACGGTGTTCCGAAATCATCTTCATCACATTGTTCTCGGCTGTGGGACGCTCGTCGGGCCAGAACACCGGAGTGGTGCTGATGCCGTGCGCGTTCAGGAACGTGGCGGTGCCGGCGGTGGCGTAAATCTTGTAGCCCTTCTTGTCGAGCATCTGGCTGGCGTCCAGCAAATCGACTTTCGATTTCATCGCACCCGACGACAGCAGTACCGCCTTTTCGGGAATCTTGTAGCCGGTGGCGATGAGGGCGTTCAGCAGGGCCTCGTTGAAGTCGTCGCCGATGCAGCCCACCTCACCGGTGGAGGACATGTCAACGCCCAGTACGGGGTCGGCGTTCTGCAGACGGGCGAAGGAGAACTGCGATGCCTTCACGCCGATGCGGTCGATGTCGAACTCTGACTTGTCGGGCAAGGTGAACGGAGCGTCGAGCATGATGCGGGTGGCGGTCTCGATGAAGTTGCACTTCAGCACCTTCGATACGAAGGGGAAGCTGCGCGAGGCGCGGAGGTTGCACTCGATGACCATGATGTCGTTGCCCTTGGCCAGGTACTGGATGTTGAACGGGCCGGAGATGTTCAGCTCCTTGGCGATGCGGCGGCTGATTTTCTTGATCTGCCGGATGGTGGAGAAGTAGATGTGCTGGGCGGGGAACACCATCGTGGCGTCGCCGGAATGCACGCCGGCGTACTCGATGTGCTCGGAGATGGCATATTCCACCACCTCACCCTCGCGGGCCACGGCATCGAACTCGATTTCCTTCGTCTCCTGCATGAACTGCGATACTACCACGGGGTATTCCTTCGACACCTCACTGGCCATCTGCAGGAAGCGCTGCAGCTCTTCCTCGTTGTAGCAGACGTTCATGGCGGCGCCGCTGAGCACGTACGACGGACGTACCAGTACGGGATAGCCTACCTTGTCCACGAAGGCCTTCACGTCGTCCAGGCTGGTCAGCTCCTGCCAAGCCGGCTGGTCGATGCCCAGCTGGTCGAGCATGGCGGAGAACTTGTTGCGGTTCTCGGCGCGGTCGATGGAGATGGGCGAGGTGCCGAGGATGGGCACTGACTGGCGGTAGAGCTTCATGGCCAGGTTGTTCGGAATCTGTCCGCCCACCGAGACGATGACACCGCGCGGCTGCTCCAGGTCGATGATGTCGAGCACACGCTCGAAGGACAGCTCGTCGAAGTACAGACGGTCGCACATGTCGTAGTCGGTCGATACGGTCTCGGGGTTATAGTTGATCATGATGGACTTGTAGCCCAGCTTGCGGGCGGTCTGAATGGCGTTCACCGAACACCAGTCGAACTCTACGGACGAGCCGATGCGGTACGCGCCCGAGCCCATCACGATGACGGACTTCTCGTTCTTGTAGTAGTTCACGTCGTAGCCTTCGGTGCCATAGGTCATGTAGAGGTAGTTCGTCAGCTCCGGATGTTCGGAAGCCACGGTGTTGATGCGCTTCACGGCGGGCAGGATGCCCTGCTGCTTGCGGTACTCGCGCACCTTCAGGTTCTCCTTTTCCATGTTGCCGTTGACGGGCTTCAGTACGAAGCGGGCCACCTGGAAGTCGGAGAAGCCCATGGCCTTGGCCTCGCGGAGCACGTCGGCGGGCAGCTCTTCCAGGCTGTTGTAGCCCGTCAGCTTCGCCTTCATGTCCACGATGTTTTTCAGCTTGCCGATGAACCACGGGTCAATCTTCGTCAGGTCGTAGATGCGCTGGATGTCATAGCCTTCCTCCAGTGCCTGCGCGATGGCGAAGATGCGGAGGTCGGTGGGGTTGGCCAGCTCCTCGTCGAGGTTGTCGAAACGGGTGTGGTCATTGCCCACGAAACCGTGCATGCCCTGTCCGATCATGCGCAGGCCCTTCTGGATGATTTCCTCAAAGCTACGGCCGATGGACATGATTTCGCCCACCGACTTCATGCTGGAGCCGATGCGGCGGGACACGCCGGCGAACTTGGTCAGGTCCCAACGCGGTATCTTGCAGATGAGATAGTCCAGCTGGGGAGCCACGTAGGCCGAGTTGGGGGTGCCCATCTCGCCGATTTCGTCGAGGGTGTAGCCCAAACCGATCTTGGCGGCCACGAAGGCGAGCGGGTAGCCGGTGGCCTTGGAGGCCAGGGCCGACGAGCGGCTCAGGCGGGCGTTCACCTCAATGATGCGGTAGTCGTTGGTGTCGGCGTTGAAGGCATATTGGATGTTGCATTCGCCCACGATGTTCAGGTGGCGGATACACTTCTTCGAGAGTTCCTGCAGGAAGGTCACCTGTTCTTCAGTGAGCGAGCAGGTGGGTGCCACTACGATGGACTCGCCGGTGTGGATGCCCAGGGGGTCGAAGTTCTCCATGCTGGCCACCGTAAAGCAGTGGTCGTTGGCGTCGCGGATGACCTCGAACTCAATCTCCTTCCAGCCTTTCAGCGACTCTTCCACCAGAATCTGCGGCGAGAAGGTGAAGGCGCTTTCCGCCAGTTCCACGAAGGCGGCCTCGTTGGGGCAGATGCCGCTGCCCAGTCCGCCCAGGGCATAGGCCGAACGGATCATGATGGGGAAGCCGATGCGGCGTGCGGCTGCCAGCGCGTCGTCCATGTTCTCCACCGCCTCGCTGATGGGGGTCTTCAGTTCCGCCTCGTCGAGTTTCTTCACGAAGAGGTCACGGTCTTCGGTGTACATGATGGCCTCCACCGAGGTGCCCAGTACCTCCACGCCGTATTCCTGCAGGATGCCTTTCTGGTGGAGCTCCGTACCGCAGTTCAGCGCGGTCTGTCCGCCGAAGGCCAGCAGGATGCCGTCGGGCCGTTCTTTCTTGATGATTTCGGTGACGAAGTGGGTGTTCACCGGCAGGAAATACACTTGGTCCGCGATGCCTTCCGAAGTCTGGATGGTGGCGATGTTCGGGTTGACCAGCACGGAACGGATGCCTTCCTCGCGCAGGGCTTTCAGGGCTTGCGAGCCAGAATAGTCGAATTCACCGGCCTGGCCTATCTTCAAGGCGCCGGAGCCTAATACAAGGACTTTCTTGAGTTGCTTTTTCATATTTTGTTTCTTTCTTGAGTTGTTCCAAAGGTGGATTGTTGTTTTCTACCTGCAAAGAAACGATTTATTTTGAAGAAATCCAAAGCAATTGCTTATCTTTGCACCATTAAAATATAAAAACGTAATAACTTTCAGCATGGAAAAGGAAAAAGTAATACTGACCGGTGACCGCCCGACCGGTAAACTGCACATCGGGCACTATGTGGGTTCGCTGCGCCGTCGCGTGGAGCTGCAGAACTCTGGACTTTACAAGAAAATCTTTGTGTTCGAGGCCGACGCACAGGCCTTGACCGACAATATCGACAATCCTGAAAAGGTGCGGCAGAACGTCATTGAAGTGGCACTCGACTACCTCGCCGCCGGCCTGGACCCGCAGAAGTCCACCATCTTCATCCAGTCGCAGATTCCCGAACTCTGCGAGCTGAGCTTCTACTACATGGACCTGGTGACGGTGTCGCGCCTGCAGCGCAACCCGACGGTGAAGACGGAAATCCAGCTGCGCAACTTCGAGACCAGTATCCCCGTGGGCTTCTTCACGTATCCCATCAGCCAGGCGGCGGACATCACCGCCTTCAAGGCGACCACCGTCCCCGTGGGTGAGGACCAGGAGCCGATGTTGGAGCAGGCCCGCGAGATTGTGCGCCGTTTCAACTACATCTATGGCGAGACCTTGGTGGAGCCGGAAATCCTGCTGCCCGACAACGCGGCTTGCCTGCGACTGCCGGGTACCGACGGCAAGGCGAAGATGAGCAAGTCGTTGGGCAACTGCATCTACTTGTCCGACTCGGCCGATGAGGTGGAGAAGAAGGTGCGGAGCATGTTTACCGACCCCACTCACCTGCGCGTGTCCGACCCGGGCAAGCTGGAGGGCAACTGTGTGTTCACCTACCTTGACGCGTTCTGTAAGGAGGAGCATTTCGGACGCTACTGGACCGACTATGCCAACCTGGACGAGCTGAAGGCGCACTATACCCGCGGCGGACTGGGTGACATGAAGGTGAAGAAGTTCCTGGCCGCTATCCTGCAGGAGGAACTGACTCCCATCCGTGAACGCCGCAAGGAGTTCGAGAAGGACATTCCGGCTGTCTATGAGATGCTGAAGAAAGGATGTGAGGCGGCCCGTGAGACGGCGGCACAGACCCTTGACGAGGTGCGCCGCGCGATGAAGATCAACTACTTCGATGATGAGGCCCTGATTGCCGAACAGGCCAAGCGGTTCTCCAATTGACGGCGGTTGTACCACGCATCCTACGGAAGGACACTCCTCGCGATTGGTGTGGGGTGTCCTCCGAAGAACCTTACTACGGAGGCCCGCCCTCCCGACAAAAAGAAAAGAGCCTCATCCTTTCACAGGATAAGGCTCTCGATTCCGGTGGGCGTTGAGGGATTCGAACCCCCGACCCTCTGCTTGTAAGGCAGATGCTCTGAACCAGCTGAGCTAAACGCCCCCTGAACAAGGGGAAAAGTATTATGAAGAAATGTGGGCGTTGAGGGATTCGAACCCCCGACCCTCTGCTTGTAAGGCAGATGCTCTGAACCAGCTGAGCTAAACGCCCAAAAGTGCGTTCGTGAAACGAAGAGTAAAGAGTTGTTGGTGTGGGCGTTGAGGGATTCGAACCC
>JAQXRG010000035.1 GCA_029218405.1 Bacteroidales bacterium | reverse complement strand
GGGTATGTTGACATACTTGGCCGAGTATGTCAACATACTTAGCCAAGTATCTTAACATACTTTGCCGAGTTTCTTAACATGCCTCGACAGGTTGCTGGATTCCGCTACGACAGGCTTCGTTACAACTTCTGACCTTGGTCGGAGATACTTCCGACCTACGTCAGAGATACTTTCGACCTACGTCAGAGATACTCGCGACCAAGGTCAGGAGTTATATGAACGAGGGAACAAACGGAGTCAGAACAGCTTCCTGCCGGTACCCCCTTTCCTGTCGGGAAGGGATCCCCAGCGGCACGCGCCTCTACTACGGACAGGGGACTCCCAGCCCAAGAACCCTGGGACACCATCATAGAGCAGCGAAAGTGTCTAATAATTAGACAGCGGTGTCTAATAATTAGACGTTTCGGCCACAGGCGGTATTCCGCATTCAGCTGGCTGACAACCACTTGAAGTTTTGGCACGGCATTTGCATTCCGAAAGGTCGAAATGATAACGCAACTGTGACCATGAGAACCATTCTACGTAACCTGTTTTACACCCTGCAGCGGTTCCGGCTCGCTTCTTTCCTGAACCTGATTGGACTGTCCGCCGCCTTCGCCGCCTTCATCGTCATCATGATGAAGGTGAGCTATGAACGAGACTTCGACACCTGCTACGACGCGCCCGAACGTATCGCGTTGCTGAACTATGCGGAAAAAGAAAGCCCGCACCTGATGGCCATCCCCCGGGGCCCTATCGAATACCTCCTGCAACAGGTGCCGGGACTGGAATGCGGCAGCATCTACGGACCGGCCTGGCGGCCTATAAGCCTCTACACCGACCCGGACAACAAACGCTGCTTCTATGAGCAACCGTGGGCGGTGCATCCCGACTTCGCCCGCACCATCGGACTGGAGTTCGTGGAAGGCGGCGCCGAGGGAATGCGCCAGCCGGAGAGCGCCATCGTGTCCGAAAGCTACGCCCGGAAGCTCTTCCCCGACGGCAACGCACTGGGAGCCTACCTCTATTTGGACGGGTACAACTGGCTGACCCCGGAGGCCACGAAATACCGTATCTGCGGCATCTTCCGCGACCTGCCCGAGAACTGCCAGTTCAAGAACGACCTCTACGTGCCCATCGGCCCGACCCAGAAAGATGACTGGGGCAGCCAGAACTTCTATGCCGTGTTCCGCCTGAAACCGGGCGTGAGCATCGACGAGCTGAACCGCCAGATAGCCGCCACGAAAGCCGAGGAACGCACCTGGCACGGGAAAGACCACCGTCCGGTCTTCACCGCTGTCCCCATCCGGGAGGTGTATTACAACTACACCAGCTGGGGGCACTTCAAGGGCGGCAGCCGCAGCGTCAGCACCCTACTGACCAGCATCGCTTTCCTCATCATCGTCATCGCCGCCATCAACCTCATCAACTTCAGCACGGCACTGGCACCGATGCGGATGCGCAGCATCAACACCCAGAAAGTGTTGGGCAGCAGCAACGGCGAACTGCGCCGGGGACTGACCGCCGAGTCGGTCTGTACGGTGGTTCTCGGCTGGCTGCTCTCCTTGGGCATCGTGGAGATCCTCATCCGCCTGAAGGTGCTGTCGTTCATCGGGTTCACCCCCTCGCTCCTCCTTTATAAGGAATACGTCCTGCTGACGGGCCTCGTCGCCGTGGCGGTAGGGCTGGCCGCCGGACTGTATCCGGCGTGGTACATGACCTCCTTCCCGCCTGCCCTCGTGCTGAAAGGCAACTATGCCCTGAGCGGCAAGGGACGGCACCTGCGCCAGTCGCTCATCAGCTTCCAGTACATCGTGTCGTTCGCCCTGATGGTCACCGCCGGCTTCATCGCCCTGCAGAACCACTACATGCGCCACCGGGAGCTGGGCTTCGACCAGGACCAGCTGATAGTGGCCCGCCTCTACGGCAACGCCGCTACCCAGCAACGCCTCTCCGCCTTCGACACAAAGATGAAGTCCTACGCCGAAGTGGAGGGCGTGGCCTACTCCGACTGGGCGTTGGGGGCCTCGGAGGGCTATTCCACCTACGGCATCACCTACCGCAACGAAGAGCATATCTGCTACGTCATCCATGTGTCGCCGAACTTCTGCCGGGTGATGGGGATACCCACCGTCATGGGCACCGACCTGCAGCCCGGCGACTCGGTCCGCAGCCGACTGATGCAGTGTGTCGCCACGGAATCATTCTACAAGTCCACCCAACTGCCGGCAGGCGCCATCACCGACTTCACCTCCTGGGCCGACGTGCAGATGCAGGTCAGAGGCTACGTGAGCGACGTGCTGTTCACCTCCGTCAAGTCCAGTACGGGAATACCCTACCTGTTCTGTGCCAACCCGTTCTATTCCTCTCCCCTCTCCACGGCCTATATCCGCATCCAGGCGGGCAGCGACATCGATACGGCGTTGCGGCACATCCGGCAGACCTTGGACGAGTATTTCCCGGAATATCCTGCGGAGCTGACGTTCTTCGACGAGCTGTACGGCCGGTTGTACCAACAGGAGACCGACCAGCAGCAATTAGTGACGCTGTTCAGCCTGCTGGCCGTCCTCATCTCGCTCGTGGGCGTGTTCGGGCTGGTCATCTTCGAGGCGGAACACCGGCGGAAGGAAATCGGCGTGCGCAAGGTATATGGCGCCTCCACGGCCCAGATACTGTGGATGTTCGGCCGCTCCTACCTGGTCCTGGCGGTCGCCAGCTCCTTCATCGCCGCCCCCATCGCCTGGTACGGCGTGCGGCAGTGGCAGCAGTCGTTCACCGAGCAAGTGCCGCTCTCGCCGTGGGTCTTCGCGGCAGCCTGCCTCCTGCTCGTCACCATCACCCTGCTGACCATCACGGTGCAGAACTACCGGGCGGCGACGGCGAACCCCATCGACAGCCTGAAGGCCGAATAGCCCGCGCGACGAACCAACGGAGCCTGCACAGCGCACCCATCACCCTGAACCAATCAACCAACAACAGAAAACAGAAAAACTTTAATAAACGAATCCTTATGATTAAGATTGAGAACCTGAGAAAAGTATTCCGTACGACGGAAGTAGAGACCATCGCACTGAACAATGTCAGCTTAGAAGTGGCCGACCAAGAATTTGTAGCCATCATGGGTCCCTCGGGCTGCGGCAAGTCCACCCTGCTGAACATCATGGGCCTGCTGGACAATCCCTCGGGCGGCGACTATTACCTCGACGGGCAGGAAGTGGGCCACCTGAAGGAGAAGGACCGCACCAACGTCCGCAAAGGCAACATCGGCTTCGTGTTCCAGAGCTTCAACCTGATAGACGAGCTGAACGTGTTCGAGAACGTGGAGCTGCCCCTGACCTACCTCAACATCCCTGTGGACGAACGCAAGCAGCGAGTGACCGACATCCTGCAGCGCATGAACATCAGCCACCGCGCCAAGCACTACCCGCAGCAGCTCTCGGGCGGACAGCAGCAGCGTGTGGCCATCGCCCGGGCCGTGGTGAGCAACCCGAAAATCATCCTCGCCGACGAGCCGACCGGTAACCTGGACTCGAAGAACGGACAGGAGGTGATGCAGCTGCTGACCGAGCTGAACAAGGAGGGGACCACCATCGTGATGGTGACGCACAGCCAGCGCGACGCGGGCTTTGCCAGCCGTACCATCCACCTCTTCGACGGACAGATTGTGTCCACCCTGACCGAAATGTAATCCCCCCAAACACGACCCTGTATGAAAAGAGCATTCCATTCCCTGTTCCGCAAGGGCGACGCCAACCCCACCAAGATACTCTGTCTCGGCGTGGGGCTCGCCATCGGACTGACCCTCATCGCCGAGGTCCTCTTCGAGCGCTCGTACGATGACTTCGTGCCGGCCAAGGAACGGACGTACCGGGTGGGCGAGTCGTACCGACGGACCGGCGAGGAGCCGCACGAGTACACCCAGACCCCCGGCGCCTGGGGACCCGGCTTCCAGGCCGAGAGTCCCGGCATCGAGGCGGCCACCCGTTTCACGGGCATCAGCGACATGACCCTGCAGACCGAGGACAACCGGTCGTTCTACGGCATGGCCTGGCTGGCGGACAGCTGCTTCTTCGACCTCTTTCCCCGGAAGCTGCTGATGGGCGAGGCCCCCGCCAAGGGACTGAGCCGGCCGGGCTGCGCCTACATCTCCGACAAGATGCTGGCCGCCGTGGGGACAGACATCCTCGGCAAGAGCGTGCGCTGGAAGACCTATCCGCAGTTCACCATCACCGTGGTGGGCGTGTTCGAGGCCTTGCCGGAGAACACCAACCTGCCGGAGATAGACATCCTGGTGTCCATGCCCACCATCGGCCAGGTGATGTGGGACGGCAGCCAGAACTGGTTGGGCAACGACCGCTACAAGACCTTCGTCCGCCTGAGCCCCCACGCCGACCTGAGCACCGTGCAGGAAGACGCCCGCCGCACCCTGCTCAAGCACTTCCCCTTGGAGGAACAGCGGAAGGCAGGACTTGAGCTGTGGACCAGCTTCCTGCCCCTCGACGACCTCTACACCTCGTCGGACTACAACCGGCTGATGAACATCGTCTTCCTGGCCTTCGGCCTGCTGATGCTGGCGGTCGCCGTGCTCAACTACATCCTGCTCACCATCTCGTCGATGGTGAAGCGGGCCAAGAGCATCGCCACCTACCGCTGCTATGGGGCCGACAGTGCCGACATCTACCGCCTCATCCTGGCCGAATCGCTGCTGCACGGACTCATCAGCCTGGCACTCGCCGTCCTCATCGTCTTCGGCCTGCAGGACTTCCTGCAGGCACAGCTGGGGCACAGCCTGCGGAGCCTCTTCCCGCCCTCCACGCTCCTGACCTGCGCCTTGGTGACGCTGGCGGTCATCCTCGTCTGCGGGGCGATGCCGGGCTGGCTCTACACCCGCATCCCCGTGACCTACGCCTACCGCCGCTACTCGGAGAACAAGCGGCAGTGGAAGCTGGGCCTGCTGTTCGCCCAGTTCCTGCTGACCACCTTCTTCGTGGGCCTGCTGGCGGTCATCGGGTCGGAATACCACCTGCTGACGAACTACACGACCGGGTTCGAATACAAGCAGATGCTCTACGTATCCACCCGGGGATGCAGCGTCAGCGAGCGGACCACCTGCCTGCAGGAACTGAAGAAACTGCCCTGCGTAGAGCGTGTCACCTACGGCTACCAGGAAATGTGGGAACACTGCAGCGGCAACAACGTGATGGACAAGAAGACGGGGCACGAGTACATGAACATCGCCGACATGTACGATGCGGGCGATGACTACCACGCCACCTTCGGCATCCCCATCGTGGAAGGCCGTGCCTTCACCCCACACCTGCGCGACACGCTGAACCAGGAAATCATGGTCAGCCGCAGCTTTGTACGACGGATGGAGGAACTGGCCGGCTGGACGGGCTCGCCCATCGGCAAGGAAGTGTTCCTCACCGGTCATGACAACAACGGGGTCGATTCCCGGCTGACCATCTGCGGCGTGTTCGAAGACATCCACCTCGGTTCGCAGATTGCCGAAGCGGCCGACAATCGTCCGCAGGTGCTGTTCTACAATCCGACCCCGAGCTACCTCTTTTATATACGGATGCGCGAGCTGTCGCCCGAAACGATGCAGGAGGTACAGGAGGTCGTCAACCAGTGCCTGCAGCATCCGGAAGACCACATCGTGAAAAGCATGGACATCGAGATGGGCCGTCAGTATGACAGCGTGAAGCTCATCCGCAACAGCGTCCTCTTTGCCGGCCTGTGTATCCTGTTCATCGCCCTGATAGGACTGGTGGCCTACATCCGTGACGAAGTGAGCCGCCGCCGTTCAGAAATCGCCATCCGCATCATCCACGGGGCGACGGCAGGCGACGTGCAGCGGCTGTTCCAGCGCGACCTGCTCCGGATTGCCGTTCCCGCCACCCTTCTCGGCGCGCTCGTCGCCTGGAACGTGAGCGGCCGGCTGTTGGAGATGTTCGCCGTGAAGATTGAGCTGACCGTCTTCCTCTTCGGCGGCTGCATGCTGGCGGTCCTGGCGGTAGTGGCCGGGCTTTCGGTCTTCCTGGTCCGGAACGCCGCCCGTGCGAATCCTACGGAGAACCTGCGGACGGAGTGACCTCCGTACCGCTTCTCATAAACTCTCTTAAATTTGCGCCTGCCCGCTTTGTGAGAAAGCGGGCAGGATTATTTGTCCCGGCAGGTAGATATCGTCTGTGCGTTAGGGTTATTCCATAAAACAGCCTTACCATGAAACACCTGCTTCTTTCCCTCGCCTCCTGCCTGACAGGACTGCTGGCCACTGGATGCTCTCCGTACCAACTGGCCGAAACGGACAACGATACCGAACCGGACACCACTGTCTCCTCCACCCAGGAACAGGGGCAGCTGGCCTTGCAAGTGAGAGGGACGGACAACAGTCCCATCACCTCCCCCATTACCGTCTGCCTGTTCGATGACCAGCGGTGCGTCCACCAGACCCAGCTGGAAAACACCGACACTCCCTACCGGTTCCAGACCCGCCAAGGCAGCTACCACCTCACGGCCTTTGCCGGACTGACCGACGCGTACAGCTTCCCCAAGGATTTCACGTACGAGAGCTTCCTCACCTTGCCGTCGGACCTCTACAGCACGACCCCACTACTGGCCGGACGCAGCGACGTGCAGCTGAGCAAGGACACCCAGATAACCGTCCAACTGAGCCCGGCCATGAGCTCCGTACAGGCCACGCTCCACCAGGTGCCCCAGGACGCCACCGAGGTGACGCTCCACCTGTCGCCGGTCAGCTCGGCGTACTCCTTCTCGGGAAAGTACAAGAACGACCAGCAGACCTGCCGTGCCGCCTGCCAGCGGGAGACGGACCAATGGACCGTCCCCACCCTTTACCTGCTGCCCTCGGAATCGACCTATACCCTGCTCAGCGTGCAGGTGACCACTCCCGCCGGTGTGGAGACACAGTCGTACTCCCTCCCCAACGCCTTGGAGGCCGGCCAGCCCTACCGGCTGAAAGGGAACCTGAGCGACAACAAGATGACCTTGGAGGGCACCTTCTCCGTCGAAGGCTGGAAACCGGTCACTGAAATCGAGTTCACCTTCGAAGGAGGCAGCGCCACCCTGCCCGACGACCCTTCCACCACCTTCACCGTCACCCGACTGCCGGAGCCAGGGGAGGTCTGGAACGGCTGCTATGTGTGGGAGACCGAGGATGCCGAGGACGGCGGGCGCGACCTGCTCCTCCTCAGCCCTGCCAGCTTCAGCTGCCAGGCCGCCCAGGGAGCGACAGAACTGGCCGACTATACGGTGAACGGCATCGGGAACTGGCGCACCTTCAGCAAGGACGAGGCGAAACGGTTCCGGAGCCGGTTCGGCGAGACCATGAGCCAGCTCATGGCCCTGAACGACCAGCTGGGCAGACACGGCTTGGCCGCCATCATAGCCGGGGAAGACGACCGCTACCTCTGCGAGAACTGCGAATACAGCTTCACGATGTGCCCCACAAAGAGCGGCTCCATCACGAAAGCGGGCTCACAGAAGACATATCACCTGCGGGCTGTCAAGCTGGTACGGGTCAGGCTGCAGGAATGAGGAGCGGCCTCATCCCTGCAGCGACAGCTCCTCCAGGGTCTTCCCCTCGTAGGCGCATACGGTCCGCTTGAAGTCCTCGGGCAGCTCCACGGGGACTTTCGCCACTGTATCATACGCCACCATCACCGTGCGGCACTGGCATTTCAGGAGGCCGCTCACCCGGTCGATGGCGCGTTGCACCAGCGTGAAGCTCTTGTGCCCCAGGTGGGTCACCGCCGTCTCTATCTCCAACTGATCCGTGAAGAACACGGGCGCCAGAAAATCAGCGTTGATATTGGCCACCACAATGCCCAGCTTGTCCCACACCAAGGTGCCGAACACGTCACGCAGGTACGAGGTCTTGGCCAGGTCGTACAAGGAAAAATACACTGAATTGTTCATGTGGCCGTATTGGTCCACATCGCTGAAGCGGATCTGCACGGGCAAGGTATGCCGAAATCGTATCTCTTCCATATCCATACTGCAATTATTGTTTGAACGGTTGAATCATTAAAGTGTCCAAAGATAAAGATTTTCCGACAAATCCGTACGATTGCAGGAATATTTCTTAATTTTGCAACCCAGAAAAGGACATTCAACTTAAACTACATCATTATATGGAAAAGAACTTCAGCAGAGAGACCCTCTGCGTACAAGGCGGATGGACGCCCAAGAACGGCGAGCCTCGTGTGTTGCCCATCTACCAAAGCACCACCTTCAAGTACGATGACAGCGAGCAGATGGCCCGGCTGTTCGACCTGAAGGACACCGGCTACTTCTACACCCGTCTGCAGAATCCCACGAACGACGCGGTGGCCGCGAAGATCGCCGCCTTGGAAGGCGGTGTGGGAGCCATCCTGACCTCGTCCGGACAGGCGGCCAACTTCTATGCCGTGTTCAACATCTGTGAGGCAGGCGACCACTTCGTCTGCGCGTCCACCATCTACGGCGGCACCTTCAACCTCTTCGGCGTGACCCTGAAGAAGCTGGGCATCGAGTGCACCTTCATCGATGCCGACGCTCCTGAAGAGGAAATCGAGAAGGCCTTCCGCCCGAACACCAAGTGCCTGTTCGGCGAGACCATCTCCAACCCCAGCATCAACGTGCTCGACCTGGAGAAATTCGCCCGCATCGCCCACAAGCACGGGGTGCCCTTCATCGTGGACAACACCTTCGCCACCCCCATCAACTGCCGCCCCTTCGAGTGGGGTGCCGACATCGTGACCCACTCCACCACCAAGTACATGGACGGCCATGCCACCTGTGTGGGCGGTGTCATTGTAGATAGCGGCAACTTCGACTGGATGGCCCATGCCGACAAGTTCCCCGGCCTGACCACCCCCGACGAGTCGTACCACGGACTGACCTACGCCACCGCCTTCGGCAAGATGGCCTACATCACGAAGGCCACCGCGCAGCTGATGCGTGACCTCGGCTCCATCCCGTCGCCCCAGAACGCCTTCCTGCTGAACCTGGGACTGGAAACCCTGCACCTGCGCATGCAGCGCCACTGCGAGAACGCCCAGAAAGTGGCGGAATGGCTGGAAGCCAACCCGAAGGTGAAGTGGGTGAACTACTGCGGCCTGAAGAGCAGCCCCTACTATGAGCTGACCCAGAAATACATGCCGAACGGCTCCTGCGGCGTCATCGCCTTCGGCCTTCACGGCACCCGCGAGGAAGCCATCCGCTTCATGGACAGCCTGAAGCTGGCCTGCATCGTGACACACGTGGCCGACGCCCGCACCTGTGTGCTGCATCCGGCCAGCCATACGCACCGCCAGCTCACGGACGAGCAGCTGAAGGAAGCCGGTGTGGCTCCCGACCTCATCCGCCTGTCGGTGGGCATCGAGAACATCGACGACATCATCGCCGACCTGCAGCAGGCGATGGACCAAATCTAATGGGTCATCGCTGATGACCAACGGCGTTCGAACAGGGATTGAACACTGTTCGAACGCCGTTTGCTGTCACTGTCTATTCGAACATCGGAACACCCCGGGTCTTCCTGAACGGCACCGAACTGCAGGGCATCCGGCAGGGCTATACCGCCGTCCACTTCGTATTCGACCGTTTGACTCTGGCCGACGGCAAGAACATCCTGAAGGCCGTTTCCGTAAAGGACGGCCAGGAATACAGCGATGAAATCACCTGGTTCTACCACGGCGAACAGGACCGCGGCACCGACTCGTACGAGAACAAGAATGTGCATTCCGGATTCTGATACCATCAACCACCTAATAACTTTCGGATATGAACAAGCAATTCTTACTGAGCCTGCTCTTCCTGATCATCATCGGACAGAGCCTCGCACAATCCACTGCCCCCTCCTCGCCTGCCTCCCTGCAGGAGGGGAAGTGGGAGCACTTCGTCGGCAATGCGAAAGCCGAAGAGCCGGGCTGGCGCATTGAAATCAAGCGCTATCAGCTCCTTACCACCGTCGGCGCCAAAGGGAACTGGCACGACCCAAACGCAAAAGCGGCCTTCTACACACAGGATGACATCCGGGAAATCGTGGCCTACGCAGCCGAACGGGACATCATGGTGATACCGGAGATTGACATGCCCGGCCATGCCACCGCCGCCTGCCGCGCTTATCCGAACCTGTCGGGAGGCGGCCAGGGGAAATGGAAAGGCTTCACGTTCCATCCCTGCCGGGAAGAGACCTTCCAGTTCATCAATGATGTATTGGACGAAATTGTCAGCCTGTTCCCCGCGCCCTACATCCACATCGGGGGCGACGAGGTGCATTACGGCAACCAGGACTGGTTTACGGATCCCGGCATACAGGCGTTTATCCAGCAGCACCGGCTGGGCGACGAGGCGGGACTGGAGCACTACTTCGTGCGGCGCGTGGCAGATATGATTGCCGCGAAAGGAAAGACCATGGTAGGATGGGACGAGATAGTGGATGCAGGTGTTTCTCCCCAGAAGGCCGTTGTCATGTGGTGGCGGCACGACCGCAAGTACCAATTGCTGAAAGCCCTCGAACGAGGGTACCGGGTCGTGATCTCACCCAAGGCTACGAACAACGGTTACTGGGCCTGCAGTGCTCTGTGTGGACCGAACGGATTGCCGACGCGAAGCGGCTGGACTACATGACGTTCCCCCGGCTGTTTGCCGTCGCTGAAGCGGCCTGGACCCTCCCCCATCGGAAGGACTATGGCAACTTCCTCCGGAAATTGGCCAAGTACCTTCCGTTGTTGGACGAGATGGGCATCTATTACTTCAATCCTTTCGACCCCTCTTCTACTCCTGAGCCGACGGCTCCTGACAAGGACGATGTGCTGAAGGAGGGATAAGCTTCAACTTCAGGCAAGCTCCACCACCGGGCGCCAGGTGCACACAGACCGAATCGGCACGGGTGACCTGAGTGGTGGAGACTTTCCATGTCTCCCGGTTCGTGAGGTAGTGGGCCTCCTCCCCGTCCTCCACCACAACGGCCTCGTATGTGCCGTCTGCCAGGAAGGAAAGCGGGATAGTGAGCGTACGCGCTGACTCGTTGGTGGCCGCGCCCACTAAATAGACATCCTGAGCCGACTGACGCATCATGACAATGTACTCGCCTATCTGACCGGACAATGTGCGGCTTTCCTTCCATGGCATCTGTTCGACTGTCAGGAAATCAAGCAACGCAGGGTATTTCTGGTAATACTCCGGAATGTCGGGGAGAATGGTCGCGCCGGAATAGACAATCAAGGTGCGGGCCGCCTCGGACACAAGGGTAGAAGGCACGGGCGTGTTCTCGTCCACGCGGGTCGTAGGTCCCTGACGAAGGTCGAACATGCCGTTGTTCATATCAATTGGACCGGCCACCATGTTGACAAACACCGAAGTGCAGAAGGTGGACGGTGTAAAGACACGGTGCGCGTCCAGCTGGGCATGACAGTATTCGCGGGTGACGGCGTTCGGCCACGTGCGCGACTGTCCGTAAGGATGCACCGGCCCGTCATGGAAGTCCACCAGCAAATGGTTGTCCGCACACAGACGGGTAATCTGCTGTGTCCACAGGTTCTTCTCTTCCGGCGTACCGGCCATGAAGCCGTATTTCACCCCGGCGGCTCCCCACTCCCCATATTGTCTCAATGTTTCCTCAATGGGGAATTTCCGTCCGCCCACATCGTTCAGATAAAGCCACACGCCCACGCCTTTCCCGTTGGCGTATGCCAGCAGCCGCCGGACATCGTCCGCCTTGTCGCCCTTCACGGGGTCGGAATCCTTTTCAAATTCGGGACCGTACCAGTTGGCGTCCAGTACCAGGTAACGGATGCCGTGCGCAGCCGCGAAATCGACCATCCGTATCCAGGAGGGATAAGACATGGTATAGGTGAACCCTTCCCACCGGGCACCGTTGATGCGCCAGTCCCATACCGCCGTACCGGGCTTGACCCACGAAAAGTCACGGTCGGGAGCCGGGTCGGGGTTCAGCAGTTCCAGCAGATGGCTGTCCACCAGTCCTCCCGGACGGTCCGCCACCATGACGGTCCGCCAGGCCGAGGCGTAGCCCGGCTGCAGCTCGCCGCCCACGCCGGCCGAAGAAGCGACACTCAAGGACGACTCCCCTTTGCGGGACGCAAACACCAACGGGTCGCCGACGGCCAGACATGCCTCGTGCAGGTTGACAAACACCTGTCCGTCCACTTGCAAGGTGACATTGGCAGGACGGAGGGTATCCACCTCACTCAGCCGGACCGGCCCGTAGTTGGCGTGCTCGCCGTTGTAGAACCACCCGGTAGGGTCATTGACAAACCGGAACTGAGTCAGCTCCTTTTCCGCCCTCTGCGCCGGCTGTCCCTCGGGAATCCGGTAGCGGAACGCCAAGCCGTCCTCGTAGAGACGGACATCCATCCACAACTCTCGGATGCCTTCCTGCCCGTCCGGCGATTGCCAGCAAACGGACCACTCCTTGTAACGGTCGGCCACTACCGAACGCTTTCCCCAGAGAGGACGCCAGACCGTATCAACCGACGCGGCCGGTCCGACCGTCATCTTCCAGTCGGCGGCAGGCAACGTACGGCCATCCGCCAAGCAATATCCCATCCGGGAAGAATCCATCAGCACGTTTCCCTCGCGCTCCAACCGATACATCCACTCCCCTCCGTCAGCGCAGAAGAGCGCCACGGACAAGGTTCCATCGGGGGATGTCCATCCTTCCGTGGCAGGACGGCCACACGACAGCAGTCCTGCCCCTACAAGGGCAATGGCATACAGCAACTTCTTTTTCATTCTACACTACTTAGGGTTCAACAATGATGCTTCACGAAAATACAATCGTATTCAATATCTTCTCCAACGCCCCGGCATGGTCGCGCACATAGTTACCCGCCTTCTTGCCTCCCTTGTCCAAAAAGCCATAATCCGAGAGGAAACGGTCCATCAGACGGTCGAAGTCTTCTTTACCCTTCACCTCGAAACCACCTTTGCAAGCCTTCAGTCCCTGCGCTTCCATGAACTTCTGGTTGTTGGGACCAAAAATGACAGGGATGCCATAGACCGCCGCCTCCAATGTGTTGTGGATGCTCACGCCAAATCCGCCACCGATGTAAGCCATCTCGCCGTAACGGTAAATGGAGGACAGCAGGCCAAAGCAGTCGATAATCAGACAATCCGCCTGACGCACGTTCGCCTCGGTCGCCTGTGTATAACGGACGACCGGACGCTCCAGTTTGCCGATGATTTCCTGCAGATGGCTTTCGGAAATGACATGGGGAGCGATGATGAGCTTCATCTCCGGATGACGGTTGAAGTAAGGGATGAACAAGTCCTCATCGGGCGCCCAGGAGCTGCCTGCCACCAGCGTGCACTCATTGCCGCCCTTGAAGCATTCCACCAAGGGCAGTTCCTTGGCCTGTCGGCAGATGTCCAGCACCCGGTCGAAGCGGGTGTCACCGACAATCGTCGTATGGGTCACGCCAATGCTCCGCAGCAGCCGTACGGACTCCTCGTTCTGCACGAACAAGTGGGTGAAGCATTTCAGCACCTCTTTATAATTACGTCCGTACCAACGGAAGAACACCTGTCCCGGACGGAAGATGGACGACACGCTGTACGTAGGAACCTGACGGCGCCGCAGCTCGCACAGATAGTTTTTCCAGAACTCGTACTTGATGAAGAACGCCATGCTGGGACGGGCCAGGTCCATGAAACGCCGGACGTTACGAGGCGTGTCGAGCGGCAGGTAACACACCACGTCGGCTCCCTTGTAATCCTTCCGTACCTCGTAGCCCGAAGGCGAGAAGAACGTCAGCAGCAACTTATACTCCGGATGCAACCGACGGATTTCCTCCATCAGCGGACGCCCCTGCTCGAACTCGCCCAGCGAGGCGGCGTGGAACCACAGGTAGCGGGCGGAAGGGTCCACCTTCTGCCGCAGGACAGCGAAGGCCTCCTGTTCGCCTTTCACCATCGTCGCTACCTTCTTGCTGAAGAGTGCGGCCAACCGGACCGCACTCACATACAGATAGATGAAGAAATTGTACACCATCACTCCGCTATTATTTCAACACCTCGATGGCGCGGCGCATCCGCCGTATGGTCTCTTCCTGGCCCAACACGGACGAGATGTCGAACATCTGCGGGCCCTTGCCCTCGCCCACCAAGGTCAGACGGAAGGCGTTCATGATGTTGCCCGTGTGATAGCCGTTGTCGGCAATCCACTTCATCACCACTTCCTCCTGGTGCTCCAGCGAGAAGTCATCGAGCGACTCCAGCAGGTCGGCCAAGGCCGCCATGCACTGGGCCGAGTCTTCTTTCCAACGTTTCTTCACGGTCTTTTCGTCGTAGCTGTCGGGAGCCACGAAGAAGAACTTGCAGGTATCCCACAGTTCCTTGACGAAGTTCACGCGGCTCTTCATCATGCCGACCACCTTCACGAGGGTATCCATCGGCACGTCGATGCCCTGCTCCTTCACAATGGGCAGGAACAGCTTGGCCACATCCTCGTCGCTCTTCAGCAGGATATACTCATGGTTGAACCATTTGCCCTTCTCGAAGTCGAAGCGCGCGCCTGCCTTGCTGCAGCGGTGAAGGTCGAACAGCCGGACCAACTCGTCCATCGACATGATTTCCTGGTCATTGCCCGGATTCCATCCCAACAAAGCCAGAAAGTTGATGACCGCCTCGGGCAGGTAACCTGACTCGCGGTACCCGGAAGACACCTCACCCGTCTTCGGGTCGTGCCACTCCAAGGGGAAGACAGGGAATCCCAGACGGTCCCCGTCGCGCTTGCTCAACTTGCCGTTCCCTTCCGGCTTGAGCAACAAAGGCAGGTGGGCAAACTGAGGCATGGAGTCCTCCCAGCCAAAGGCACGGTAGAGCAACACGTGCAGCGGCGCCGAGGGCAACCATTCCTCACCACGGATGACGTGCGACACTTCCATCAGATGGTCGTCCACAATGTTGGCCAGGTGATAGGTAGGCAGCTCGTCGGCCGACTTGTAGAGCACCTTGTCGTCCAGGATGGACGAGTTGACGACCACGTCGCCACGGATGATGTCGTTCACATGCACTTCCTCGTTCGGCTCAATCTTGAACCGCACCACGTACTGCTTGCCTTCCGCCATCAGCCGCTCTACCTCCTCCTTGGGCAGGGTCAGCGAGTTGCGCATCGCCCCACGGGTGGAAGCGTCGTACTGGAAATTGGCGATTTCCTTGCGCTTGGCCTCCAGTTCCTCCGGCGTGTCGAAAGCGATGTACGCCTTGCCGTTGTCAAGGAGCACCTGAACATATTTCTTGTAGATGTCGCGCCGTTCCGACTGGCGGTACGGGCCATGCTCTCCGCCGAAGGACACCCCTTCGTCGAAGGTGATGCCCAGCCACCGGAAGGATTCCAGGATATATTCTTCCGCCCCCGGCACAAAACGGTGGGAATCGGTATCTTCAATACGGAAAATCAAATCGCCACCATGCTGGCGGGCAAACAGATAGTTATACAAGGCGGTACGCACGCCGCCGATATGCAACGCACCGGTAGGACTCGGTGCAAAACGGACTCTTACTTTTCTTTCAGCCATATTCGTCGATTATCTAAAAAATACTTCGCAAAAGTAAGTCAAATTTCCCGTTTTTTTTCTTATTTTGGCGGCAAATTTGCAAAACAGATGAAAAGTTTCCAACCACATAGTCAGTCAGTACTCCGGGAATGGGTTTACCGGACCGCCATTTTTGTGACAACAGTTGCCATTATTGTCTACTTTCTGCCACACGAAGGGAAGTTCAACTATCAATTTGACATCAATAAGCCCTGGAAGTACGGGCTGCTGCAAGCCTCGTTCGACTTCCCCATCTACAAGAGCGACGAACGGATACAGCAGGAGCAGGACAGCATCCTCCGCCTGTACGCGCCCTATTTCACCCACGACGCCGCCATTGAGACGGAAATGCTCAAGAAGTTCGAGAAAGACTACAACGAACAACTGAAGCAGATCATCCCCTCGCCCGCCTACCAGCACCACATCGAGCGACTGCTGCGCCTCGTCTATCAGGAAGGCCTCATCTCGCCCACCGACTTCAACCAACTGCAGCAGGACTCCCTCCGCCAGCTTCGCATTGTGGAACACAACACCTCCCGCCTGCAGGACCTGCAGGACGTGAACACCTACAAGCAGGCCTACGAGCAGCTCATCAACGCCGATACCATCCACTACAGCCGGCGGCTGCTCCAGCTCTGCAACCTCCACACCTACCTCCAGCCCAATCTGGTCTATGACACCAAGAAGTCGGAAAGTGCCAAGAAAGACCTGCTGGAAAGCATTTCCTGGGCCAACGGTTTCGTCATGAACGGGCAGAAGATCATCGACCGGGGAGAAATCGTGGACGAACTGACCTACAACATCCTCCGGTCGCTGGAAAAAGAGTCGAACAGGCGGGGCGAGACCGTGACCGAACGGCGGCTCACCCTGGCCGGACAGTCCCTGTTCGTCGTCCTCTTCATCGGTGTCTTCTTCATCTACCTGGAGCTGTTCCGCAGTGACTACTACCAGAAACGGGGCAGTGTGACCCTGCTGCTCAGCCTGATGCTGCTGTTCAGCGTGCTGTCCAGCCTCATCGTCGAGCATGCCTTGATGAGCATCTACATTGTCCCCTTTGCGATGCTGCCGCTCATCATCCGCATCTTCCTCGACTCGCGCACGGCCTTCATGGCCCATGTCATCACCGTACTGCTCTGCTCCATCACCCTCCGCTCCCCGCACGAGTTCATCCTGCTGCAGCTGGTGGCGGGGATGGCGGCCATTTTCAGCCTGCGTGAGCTGTCCCAGCGCTCCCAGCTCCTGCGCAGTGCCCTGCTCGTGACCGTGGCCTACTCACTGCTCTACCTAGCCATCGACCTGATTCACGTGAGCGAAGTGGAGCAACTGACCACCTACATGTACATCAACTTTATCATCAACGGCATCCTGCTGCTCTTCGCCTACCCGTTGCTGTTCATCCTGGAGAAGACATTCGGGTTCACCTCGAACGTGACACTGGTAGAGCTCTCGAACATCAACACGCGGCTGATGCGGCAGATGTCGGAAGAGGCTCCCGGCACCTTCCAGCATTCCCTGCAACTGGCCAACCTGACCGCAGCGGCCGCCAACAGCATCGGAGCGAACAGTCAGCTGGTACGTACCGGTGCCATGTACCACGACATCGGCAAGATGATGAACCCCGCCTTCTTCACCGAGAACCAGTCGGGCTTCAACCCGCATGACCAGCTCAGCTACCAACAGAGCGCGCAGGTGGTCATCAGCCATGTCACTGACGGGCTGCGGCTGGCCGAAAAGCACAACCTGCCGCAGGTCATCAAAGACTTCATCCGTACCCACCATGGTTGCGGACTCACCAAGTTCTTCTATATCTCCTACAAGAACGAGCATCCGGACGAGGAAGTGGACACCTCCCTCTTCCGCTATCCGGGACCGAACCCCTTCACCAAGGAGCAGGCCATCCTGATGATGGCCGATGCCGTGGAAGCCGCCTCACGCAGCCTGCATGAGTACACCGAAGAAAGCATCTCCCAGCTGGTGGAGAAACTCATCGACAGCCAGGTGAACGAAGGCTACTTCAAGGAATGCCCCATCACCTTCCGCGACATCGCCACCGTGAAGAGCGTGTTCAAGGAGAAGCTGAAGACCATGTACCATACCCGTATCAGCTACCCCGAACTGAAGAAATAACATCAACAATTACCTATATTCATTTTTAAAAAAAAGACTTGACTTATGTTTAAAAACTTCCACGGCTTCCACGTATTGGATGCGTACCACAAGATGCGCTCGCTCAAGAAAGCGCAACGCGAACGAATCATCAAGAAACTCATTCAGGCATGCGTCGTACTGGTTGTCACCCTCTTGCTTTGGAACGCGCCCATCACGTTCTTCGGTATCGACGGACTGACCGTCGTGCAGCAACGCATCATCGCCATCTTCGCCTTCGCCACCCTGATGTGGGTGATGGAAGTAGCCTCATCGTGGGCCACCAGTGTGGCCATCATCGGTCTGCTGCTACTCTTCACCTCCAACTCGGGCATCAAATGGATGTGCGACCCGGAGGAGGTAGGCCAACTGCTGAGCTACAAAGCGGTCATGGCCACCTTCGCTGACCCGGTCATCATGCTGTTCATCGGCGGTTTCACCCTTGCCATCGCCGCAGGCAAGACAGGACTGGACGCCCAGTTAGCGAAAATCCTGCTGCGCCCCTTCGGCACGAAGAGCGAGAACGTACTGCTGGGCTTCCTGCTCATCACAGGACTGTTCTCGATGTTCGTGTCGAACACCGCCACCGCCGCCATGATGCTGACTTTCCTCGCCCCCGTCTTCAAGCAACTGCCCCCCGAAGGAAAGGGCCGCATCGCCATGGCCCTCTCGATTCCCGTGGCCGCCAACCTGGGTGGTATGGGCACACCCATCGGAACACCGCCCAATACCATCGCGCTGAAATACCTGAATGACCCGGAAGGACTGAACCTAGGCTTAGGCTTCGGACAATGGATGATGTTCATGTTCCCCTTGGTGGCCCTGTTGCTGTTCATCAGCTGGATGCTGCTCAAGCGTATCTTCCCCTTCAAGCAGAAGACCATCCAACTGCACATCGAGGGTGAGATGAAACAGAACGCGCACACGTACATCGTCATTGTCACCTTCGTGCTGACCGTACTGCTCTGGCTGCTCGACTCCGTAACCGGCATCAACTCCTATACAGTGGCCCTCATCCCCTTTGTCATCTTCTCGCTGACAGGCATCATCACCCGCCGGGACCTGGAAGAAATCAACTGGTCGGTCATCTGGATGGTAGCCGGCGGTTTTGCCCTGGGGTACGGATTGAACGCTTCCGGCCTGGCCGAACGGGCGGTGGAGAGCATCCCCTTCGGTTCGTTCTCGCCGCTGTTCATCCTCGTCCTCTCCGGCATCATCTGCTACGCCCTCTCCAACTTCATCAGCAACTCGGCCACTGCCGCCCTGCTGATGCCCATCCTTGTGGTGGTTTGCGCCGCCATGGGGGACAAGTTGGATGCCATCGGTGGAACGCCTACCGTACTGATTGGGGTGGCCATCGCCGCTTCCAGCGCCATGGTGCTGCCTATTTCCACACCGCCTAACGCGTTGGCTTTCGCCACGAACCTGGTACAACAGAAGGATATGGCCAAAATGGGCTGCATTGTCGGTGTCATCAGCATGGTACTGGGATATGCACTGCTCTACCTGATGGGCATCCTGCACGTTCTGTAAAGGGATAACCCATTCCTTCCTAAACACCCGAAACGGGTGTGCCAATACCCGAATTCAGGTACTGGCACACCCGCTTTTTTTGTACTCCTACGAAGAGGCATCTCCGCTGGACAAGATAAAATAATGGCTATATTAGTTGGTGGATACATAAAAATGCAGTAAATTTGCAGCCGAAATCCATTATACAACTCATCATGTACAAACGAACATCACATATCCGACAGAATAACCAGCGGGCCGAAGAACGGCTCTGCCGCATTGTGTTTGTACATAGGTTTAGCGGATTCATCTAATAAACAGTGTGTTCCTGCGAATGCAGTAATCCGTACAGTGCCCCTGTCCTACGGATACCGGAGCTATTCTTGTTTCATTCATCCGACAGCCGACCTTTTTCAGACAAGGCCAGCTGCCACTAAACACACTCTATATTATATGTTTACAATACTTGTTTTTCTCGTCCTCGGCATTGCCACAGGATGCGTATTCCGCCACCATGACTGTACGAAAAAGACCGAGACATCCACTTCGGCCACCGTCGCATTGTTGATTTTCACATTCGGACTTTCCATCGGTTCCCATCAGGAAGTGATGGGTCAAATAACCAGCCTCGGCCTACCGGCATTACTCATTGCCCTTTTCGCGACAATCGGCAGTTTTCTGGCAGCCCATTGTTACGACCGGCTTTTCCTGAAGAAAGGAGGGCAGTCATGAAACATCCGCTGTTTCTCCCGACATTATTGGTCATAGGGGTAATCATCGGCCTGAGTGGCGGCATCCCTGAATGGTTAACGCAGGGCAATCTGACCTTCTTACTGCTAGCCGCACTCGTCTTCCAAGTAGGTTTTGGCATAGGATGTCGTCCCGATGCCCGACTGATGCTGAATTCCCTTCGCCCGAAACTGGCCGTCTTTCCCCTGTTCACCATTACAGGCTCACTGGCCTTCTCGGGGCTGGCGTTCTTTCTTCTTCCTCAAATGGCTTTCAGTGATGTGCTGGCCGTTGGAAGCGGCTTCGGATACTATTCGTTATCATCCGTCCTCATCCAGGACATGAAGGCTGCCAGTGCAGGTACAGAAGCAGCCACAGTCCTGGCCACTACAGCACTACTGTCAAACATCCTCCGTGAGGTCGCCGCACTATTGCTTTGCGGTGCGATGGCCCGCCGCTGTAAAACGTATGCAGCCATCTCAGTAGCGGGCATCAACTCAATGGATGTTTGTCTGCCACTTATCTCCATAGGGCAAAAGGACAACAGCTTGATTCCTGCCGCGCTGTTCCACGGCTTGGTTCTTGAAATTTCTGTACCGTTGCTCATCGGACTCTTTTGCTGAGTCCGATGAGCAACGGTCTCATCCGCACCAGTAACGACAGCCTCTACGCCTCCGGATTAGAAGGTGATAACAGGCATTCTTGTGAAGTACAGAAGTAAACAAATAACCTGTAAAGTAGATTCAGTCATAGTCACCCGCTTTTTGTACTCCTACGAAGAAGCGTCTCCTCTGGACACAATAATCTATCTAAAGAAAGAATCTCACTCTCCTTCCTCTGGTTCGACAGGATCAACAGAATTCCCCGGAGCCTCCGGGTCAACGGGATTCTCAGGAGCCTCCGGGTCAACAGGATTCTCAGGATCCTCCGGGTCAACAGGATTCTCAGGAGCCTCCGGGTCAACGGGTTGAGCTGACGTACGGCGAAGTTTTAACGGATAAATGTATTGACACCCTCCTTGCCAAACGGGGCGACTGACCGTCTTTATATAATCTTTTCCGTCAATGGTCAACAGAATGTCCACAGAAGGACTTTCCTCCCCTTCTTCTATGCCGTTGTCGGTAGGCAACACCAGCAAGTCAATGTCAGTTGCCTCCAAAGAAAGCAGTGAATCCATCTCGGCAACGACACAGGCCTCATCACCAGTTTCTTTCTCGATGCCTCCATTGGCAAGATTCATCTTCCCTGCCAAAGAGACGCAGTCACTCACTCCACCGTTCCGAACACGTACACAAGTCAGCCTTCCCTCTCCAGTATCCTCCGCATCACGGGTGACAGACACAGAAATCCGTGCCAATGCATGGCGGAAGCTGATGCTGGCCATAGGATGTTCAGGAGTAACGCCCTCTGCATTCCCATACAAGATATCCAACTGACGAGTCAGATCAATGGTAATAGAATCGCCACTCACCATCACTTGCTCATCGTAAGGAGCATAGGCATACACCATCGCTTCTCTATCAGCCTGCAGTGCGATGCGGGCATCCATCACCCACTGGTGGCCATCGAACGTAGCAAGAAGGTTCGAGCAATTCTGCTCCGACAAGTACGGATTACCTTCCGCATCCCTGACAAAGATGCCAATCCGGTCACCTTCCTGAAAGCCTGTGGCATCCATCGCCGCACGGTTGACACCCCCTTCTTCTACCTTCGCCTCAATGGTCAGATAAGTAGCTGACTGTTCTACGGCCGAAGTCACATCGTCCGAACAGGCAGCCATCATGCCTGCCGTCAGCAGACATGGAAATAAATAAGATAGTATTGTTTTCATAAACTCAGCTGTCAATTAGTCGTTCATCACATTATCATCGTCCGTAATCACCGTCTCTTCGTCGGTGACAGGATCCCATGGAAGAATCACGGCCTCACTGATGTGTACCGTATCCGCATCGAAAAGAACATCGTAGGTATATTGCTGGCCAGCCTTCCATTCACCGGCGGGCAACTGTACCTGTCTTCCCTGCCCATCGGCATCGTAGAACGTCAGTTCACGGACAGGCTCATCCGTTCCCATGGGAATCACGAGGAGATCGAACGAGGCGAACTCCTGTGTCACCTCCTGCGAGAGAGGAAAGGTCAGCTCAGTAAACGGGTCTGGTGTCAGATCTTGAGCCAGCACATTCCAGGTGGCCGACTGATACAACGGTGACACACGCAATCCGGACAGCTGGAAATCAGCCTCCAGATTTTCAGTATGCCTCATCCGGAATGTAAGCCGGGCCAAGACATGCCGGAAAGCCACCGTTGCCACCGGATGTTCATCATTGACCCATGCGGGCTGGTCCTCGTCCACACTCTCTCCATACAAGAGGTCCACCTGGTCACGGATATCGACTTCCATCACTCCCTCGGAAAGGGTTTCCGAATACGGATAATAGGCCTTCAGGTAGCGGGGCTCGGCATCCAACATCACCGGAGATGACATCGAGCAACTCCCATCGTAAAAGACAGACAAGTTACGAATCGCCTCGTCCACCGTACCTTCCGGATAAGCCGTGGTACCAAATATTCCAAACGATGTCTGATATGGGATTGTCGTCCCTTCAATGACCGAACGGTCGTTCCCGCCGGCCACACGGATTTCCAACGGGACTTTCCTGTCATTCTCCTGTGTTCCCGCTTCACCGCTGCAGGCCGTCCCCAGGAGAAGGCAACCTGTCAAAGCCAGTATTGAGTTGATTAGCTTCATAATGATGTAGATTTACTTAATGATGATTGTACCTCCTTCGTTGTTCTCCCAATCCTCCAGACGGACATCTCCTATCTGCAGGCCACTGGAAGTGACCGTCACAGGATAAACATAATGTAGGCCGGACTCCCAGGCCGCGTCACCGAACGGAGCGGCAAGCCGATTCTCCAGACTCCCTTTCTCCGTGAGCGACAACACCACTTCACCTTGGTGGAAGGAAGTGGGAACCACATAAAAATCGATGACGGCTGCCTTCTCGGAACCAAGACGCACATCGCAATCAACCGAGAGCCCATCATGGTTCTCATCTACCACCGGAGTCATCTTCTGCGTACACATATCAAAATCGGCACATCGCACGATGGCGGAGCTCTGCTGGGCGTTCTGTAAAGCCACGGCTCCCAACGTATAATCCACATTACTTGCTTCGGAAGTCCGCACTTCCAGTGTCACCTTCGCCATGCGATGATGTAAGTCAATGTCTGCATACGGTGACTGAGAATGGACAGGTCCGCTGACTCCCGCCAAAAAATCCGTATTGGCAGCCACCCGTACCTGATGGAATTCCCCATAGCTCTCTTGATAGGGGGCGTACACCGCAAAATACCTGGCAGCCTCCTCCAAATCTAAAGAAACCGGCAATGTCCAGGTACCGTTCTCATAGCTTACATACAAATTGGACGCTTCCACCAGACAGGCATCTCCTCCTTCCGGCAAGCTGTAGAGGAACGCTCCCATCGGGCCACCCACATATGGAAGCCGTCCGGACTCCGCACCTATCGCTGTCCAGTCCCACAAGAACACCTTACCGATGCCTACTGCCGGCAGGGTGGTGAACATCTGGACATTACCCACCACATTCGTCTGTCCGTCCGACGCACTCAACGCTACGTAATAAGTGGTGTTAGGCAACAGTGAAGACAACACTCCTTCGTAACTGCCGGCAGCAGCATCCGTCAACCGCGCCTCCACCTGCCGTGCATCCGACAGATCCGGTAAAGTGGACAACAAAAACGAGCAGATTGAAGCCACATTAACACTACCTGTGACCTTCGCTTCCTCACGGCCAATCTCCCGAACTTCCTCCGTGCGCACTGTAGGCTCTGTCCGTACCGGCTCTTCCACCGACTGGCAGGCCACTGCCCACAAACAGGAGAACAACAAAGTCAATATCACATGAATTCCTTTCATATTCATTGTCGATTAAAAGGTTAAAAACTATATCCGACTCCGGCATTCGCCGCAAAGTTAACTCCATCGGACACACTCATCATCGCACCTGCATTGACCGTAAACTGGCCCACCTGAAGCATCAAGCCATAATCAGCCGTCAGACCTGAATAGGAATACTCCTTGTTCTTGACATACGTCCCATCCGTCAGCTGCCAAGCCACCTTCCGGTTCACATACCCTAAACCTGCATACGCATAAACAGGACACTTCAGACGATACATCGCTCCAGCCGTAAACGCCATATAGCTGCGCTTATCCTTTCCTGTAGTCCACGGCAACACGCCAGAAGAAGCGGTATAAACGCCATGTGTCTTTTCGGAAGGCGAATAGACACATTTCGCATAGACTCCCCACTGCTTTACGATAGCCGCCATCAGTCCGAAAGCAGGATTGGACGTATCACTTTCGGGGAACGCCACCTGTGGGCTGACTATCCAAGTATAAGTCTGAGGCTCCAGCCGCCACCGGCTGATACGTTCCATCCGAAACACCATATCGACAGCCGGTGCCTGAACCTGGGTCTGCATACCGCTGTACATCACCCACACCTCCTGTACCGGTGCCACAGTCTGCAACTGGAACTTTCCATCCGCTCCCGTACTGATGGACAGGGACGCTCCCACCAGACGTACGTCCACTTTCGCTCCTGCGAGTGGCTGGCCGTTCACGTCGGTCACAATGCCACTGACAAGGTGCTGCGCCGACAGCGAACAGGCAGCCACCAACAGCAGGCATAACAACATCATAGATCTTCTCATAATGCAATCCTACATAACCTTTTGTTTACGACACTATCTTTCACTTCCTCTTTGTAAAAATTCGAGCGTTACACAGCCGTCCGAACTTTTGTTGCCTCAACGGTTTTCGACTGCTCTAGTGTCGCAATAAAAGCAGAAAACCGGAAGAGCGTGCAAAGATAAGCATAATATCAATAGGAACAGGAACCAATGCCCTAAAAAGTTTCATCCAATCGTCACGACAGCAATGTGACTAGAGAAGGAGGTGAGGTCTCCGCCATTACCCCTCTCTTGTCCTGTAAATTTGTTTTTGCTAACGCTGCGGTCGTGTCAACCTCAATCGTGACTAAGCCGCAAACGTATCAACCAAATATAAAAGTAATGTTTAACCAGGTCAAC
>JAQXRG010000034.1 GCA_029218405.1 Bacteroidales bacterium | reverse complement strand
CGTGTCCGGCCAGTACCAGCAGCTCGTCAGCGTCGCACCCCATGCGGGTGCGTGGATTGAAACCAGTCCACTGTATTCGTCCGCCGGAACACCGTGATCGCACCCCATGCGGGTGCGTGCAAAATTCATCATCAGTTTGAGAGATTTGACCGTCAGTTTATCTCATTATTATATCGTATTGTAAAGGTGCGTTTCTCCGTCCTGGCGGAGTGGGCGGCAGTCTCCGCTTCAGGCTGGCAAAACAGCGGGAGAGCTTCCGGGGGCGGCTTCGGAGGACTTTCCCTCACCTCACGATGCAAAGATACGGCTTCCGTCCGACCCGGATATCGTTATGTGTCGTTCCGTGTCGTTAACTCGGGCCGAAATTACGCGAAATGCGTTTGTAACTCATTAAGAACAAGCATTATAGAAGAGCAACAATCACATTTTTTGTGTTGCAAGAAATGCGTTTCTCGCAGGGGAAGGAATGCGGTTTTAGAAGGAAGAGGGAACCCTTTCCAATGGGGGAAGGAATCGCTTCTTCCGGCGGTACGCGCATCGCGGGCACTCGCCCGATGATCTGCGGTTCCTGGTACGGGCGTATCTTGCCGCCCGCGATGCACCTGCTCGCGTGCGCGCACGTCCGTTTTAGCAGAGGTAGCGGCGGATGAGCCGGACCTCACGCTGCGCCGGCAGGTGCCGACGGTCGAAGGACAGTTCCTCGGCGGCAAGCTCTACCAGCAGTTCAGGGCAGCGGAGGATGGCCGTCTGCCACCTTTGTGCCGCTGCGTCGGACAGCAAGTCCGGGGAAATCTCCGCGACAGGTCCTTTCTTTACATAGGCAAAACAGGTGTGTTGGGCGAAAAATGAGTGTTTTTGGAGTGAAAACGGGTGGAAAAGGCAGCCACAGAGCCTCCTCCGACAAGGCAAATCCTCCCCCACTGAGGACGGTACCCGTAGGATCGGCGGCGGACATCTTCCGTCCGACTGCATCCGGGAATCCTGAAGGACGGCACCTCTCTCCTATCGCAAAGCCACTAATTCCCAATGCGATAAGCAAGGTCGCAGACCGAACAACATTCATGCGTTCGGTACCCTCTTCTGCCTTCCAGCCAGCCGCACGTTGTCAAGATTGTCATTGTCAAGATTGTCAAAATACCCCTGCTCACACTCCCTACTCAATTTAATATATAATATATTATATATATTTTTATATATATTATATTATATATTAGAAATATATTTACATACATACTGTTTTCGTCCTTTTGTCCGTCCACGTCCGAGGCATGTACAAAGTGAGGGGGTATTTTGACAATCGTGACAATGACAATCTTGACAACGTAGGCTGCTGCTCCGCTATCACTAAATGAAGGGAATTGCCTACGAAAATGTACTATTATTCTAAGAATCAAACTTTTAGGAAGAATCACAAACGGGAGGCGTTTGTGATTACACCATTTGCCTATATCTTTGTGGTGTCGATTCCGGAAGGATGCTCCGACAGGCGTTCCTTGACAAGGCTGTAACACAAGTATTATTATTATTAAGAGGAACCCTTCTTTGGCGGAGAAATTGTGGCCGGAGAGGCGGAAGGCCGGAGAGGCGGAAGGACGGAGGGGCGGAAGGCCGGAGAGGAGGAAGGACAGAGGGCGGAAGGACGAAGAGGCGGAAGGACGAAGAGGCGGTACCCGAAAAAAGGAAGCCACTGCAATAAAACAGTGGCTTCCTGGCTTACAGTTTTCGTCGGATGCGGGAGCAGTGCCTTATCCGCCGAAGTTATCGTACATGATGGAGCTTTCCTCTACGCCGAGGCTGTCGAGCATGCCGACAACGGCCTTCGACATCGGGCCAGGACCACACATGTAGTATTCGATGTCCTCGGGAGCCTCGTGGTCCTTGAGGTAGGTGTTCAGCATCACGTTGTGAACGAAACCTGCGGTGTACTTCACGCCGGCTGCATCGGCCGCGGGATCCGGACGGTCGAGGGCCAGATGGAAGTGGAAGTTGGGGAAGTCCTTCTCCAACTGCAGGAAGTCGGGCAGGTAGAACACCTCGTTCAGGGCACGCGCGCCGTAGAAGTAGTGCATCTCGCGGTCGGTCGTGTGCAGGGTGCGGGTCATGTGCATGATCTGCGCACGCAGCGGAGCCATACCGGCACCACCGCCGACCCAGATCATCTCCTTCTTCGAGTCGAAGATGGGGTGGAAGTCGCCGTAAGGGCCGCTCATGGTCACCTTGTCACCCGGCTTGAGGGTGAAGATGTAGGACGAGGCGATACCCGGCATCACGTCCTGGAAGCCCACCTGGGGTTTCGGCTTGAACGGCGGGGTGGCGATACGTACGGTCAGCATGATACGGTCGCCCTCGGCGGGATCGTTGGCCATGGAGTACGCACGGATGGTCTCCTGCGTGTTCTTGCACTTGAGGCCGAAGAGACCGAACTTCTCCCATGCGGGCAGGTATTCGGGACCGATGAGGTCCTTGTCGATGTCCTTGTTGTAGTCCATCTCGTAGGTAGGAATCTTGATCTGCGCGTACGAGCCCGGCAGGAAGTCCATGTGCTCGCCCTTGGGCAGCGCCACGATGAACTCCTTGATGAAGGTGGCCACGTTCTTGTTGGAGATGACTTCGCACTCCCACTCCTTGACACCCATCACGGACTCGGGCACCTTGATGGACAGGTCGCCCTTCACCTTCACCTGGCAGCCCAGACGCCAGTGGTCCTTCTGCTGCTTGCGGCTGAAATGGCTCACCTCGGAGGGGAGGATCTCGCCGCCGCCTTCCACTACCTGGCACTTGCACTGGCCGCAAGAACCCTTACCACCGCAGGCGGAGGGGAGGAACACGTTGTTCACGGCCAGGGTGTTCAACAGCGTCGAGCCGGATTCCACCTCCAGCTGGTTCTCGCCGTTGACCGTAATTTTCACCTTACCTGAGGCTACCAGGAAGTTCTTGGCCACCAACAGGATGACTACCAGCACAAGAATAGTCACGAGGAATACTCCAATGCTTGCTAAAATAAAATTCATATCCATTGTATATTCCTTTCCTTATTAGATGTTCAAACCAGAGAAACACATAAACGCCATGGCCATCAAGCCTACGGTGATGAAGGTGATGCCCAGGCCGCGCAGGGGAGCCGGCACGTCGGAGTAGGCCATCTTCTCGCGGATGGCGGCCAGGCCGACGATGGCCAGCAGCCAGCCGATTCCGGAGCCGAAGGCGTAGGCCAGCGCGTCGGTGATGCCGCCGATGAACTTAGGGTCGGTCTCGGCCAGCGTGATGCGCTGCTGCATGAACAGGGAGGCACCCATGATGGCGCATTTGACGGCGATAAGCGGCAGGAAGATACCGAGGGAGGCGTACAGCGAGGGGCTGAAGCGCTCCACAATCATCTCGACCAGCTGCACGATGGCGGCGATGACGGCGATGAAGAGGATGAAGCTCAAGAAGCTCAGGTCGATGCCCAGGATACCATCGGCCCCGAGCACCTTGGTCTGGAGCAGATAGTTGACGGGCAGGGTGACCACGAGCACGAAGGTCACCGCGATGCCCAGTCCGAGGGCGGTCTTCACATTCTTCGATACGGCCAGGTAGGAGCACATGCCGAGGAAGAACGCGAATATCATATTGTCCACAAAGATGGAGCGGACTAACAAACTAAAAAAGTGTTCCATAATTTCCTTTAATTGTTGATTGTACGTTTCAAATCCGGAAAGTCATTCCTCATTTCTCCTGCAGTTCCTTGTGCTTGGCACGCTGGTACCAGATGAGGCAGGCCACGATGATGAGCGCCATCGGCGGCATGAGCATCAGTCCGTTGTTCATGTAGCCGGCCGACTTCAGGAAGTCGTAGTTGAGGATGTTGATGCCCAGCAGGGTGCCCGATCCCAACAGCTCGCGGAAGAAGGCGGTGATGACCAGCACCTTGGCGTAGCCCAGACCGTTGCCGATACCGTCGAGGCAGGACTCCCAGGGTCCGTTGGCCATGGCGAACGCCTCCAGGCGGCCCATGAGGATACAGTTGGTGATGATGAGGCCCACATAGACGGACAGCTGCACGCTCACGTCGTAGGCGAAGGCCTTGAGCAGCTCACTGACGATGGTCACGAGCGCGGCCACGACCACGAGCTGGACGATGATGCGGATGCGGTTGGGCACCGTCTTGCGGAGCAAAGAGATGACCACGTTGGCGAAGGCGGTGATGATGGTCACCGAGAGTCCCATCACGATGGCCGGCTCGAGCTTGGAGGTGACGGCCAGCGCGGAACAGATACCCAGCACCTGGATGGTGACGGGGTTGTTCATGCTGATAGGAGTAGAAAATACTTCCTTGTTCTTAGCTGAAAATAAGTTTCCCATGTTAGATGCTCCTCCTTATTATTCGTTAGTTGTTAAAAAATTAGCGTAGTTGGCGATGCACTTCTTGAGCATGTCGTCCACACCCTTCGAGGTGATGGTGCCACCGGACACGCCGTCCACCTGGAACTCAGGGCGTTCCACCTTGCCGTTCTTCTCAACGCCAAGGGCGACGGTGGTGCCGTCCATCACGTGCTTGCCCTGGAACTGGGTCTGGAACCAGTCGGCGGCAATCTCGGCGCCCAGGCCCGGGGTCTCCGAAGCGTGGGAGAAATAGGTGCCGAAGACGGTGTTCTTGTCTTCGTTCAGGGCCACATAGCCCCAGATGGCGCCCCAAAGGCCGGCACCGTAAACGGGGATGACGTACTTGGTCTGTCCGTCCACCTTGCAGATGAAGACGTGCTTCTTGGCGTCGTTGGCGTAGTTGGTCACGAAGGCGCCTTCGTAGGGTGTCAGGGTGCCGTCCTCGGCCACGATCATGTCCTGCGCCTCCGCCTGCTGGAAGGCGGCGTCAGCGTCCTGCACGCCCTTGATGCCGAGCGAGGAGAGAATCTGCTTCTTGGTGTCCAGCTCGATGTTCTTGTTCTGGGTCTCGCGCAACGATGAGTTGACGAAGGCCAGCAGGAAGGCTACGATAACCACCATTACCGAAGCGTAGATGATAGTATAAGCGTTACTATTGGTATTCATATTCAATTCGGTTTTTAATGGTTAGACAATGCACGCTTGGCGCGGCGGGAGATGTTGTTCTGCACCACCACGTAGTCGATCAGCGGAGCGAAGATGTTCATGAGCAGGATGGCCAGCATCATGCCTTCGGGGTAACCGGGGTTGAGCACACGGATGATGATGGCCATGGCGCCAATGAGGAAGCCATAGACGAACTTACCGTTCTCGGTACGTGAAGAGGTGACGGGGTCGGTGGCCATGAACACGGCACCGAAGCAGAAGCCTCCGAGGCAGAGGTGCTCGTACCAGGGCATGTGGGCCATGGCGGTGTCGGGGCCGATGGCGTTGAAGATGAGGCCCATCACGGAGCCGCCCACGAAGACGGAGAGCATGGTCTTCCAGCTGGCCACACCGGTCCAGAGCAGGAGGATGGCGCCCAGGGCGATGGCGATGACGCTGGTCTCACCGATGGAGCCCGGGATGAGGCCGACAATCATGTCGTTCAGGCTGTAGGTAATCTCGGTGTTGGTGGCTGCCTGTCCCAGCGGGGTGGCGGCGGTCAGTCCGTCCACCGAACCTCCCATGCCGAAAATGCTGCTGCCCGAAACCCAGACAGCGTCGCCCGACATCTTGGCGGGATAGGCGAAGAAAAGGAACGCGCGGGTGATGAGCGCGGGGTTGAAGATGTTCATACCGGTGCCGCCGAACACTTCCTTGGCGAAGATGACGGAGAAGGCCACGGCGACGGCGAGCATCCACAACGGGCATTCCACGGGAACAATCATCGGGATGAGCATACCCGACACGAGGAAGCCTTCCTGGATTTCTTCCTTCTTCCATTGTGCCACGACGAACTCGATGCCGAGTCCGACCACGTAGGAGACAATGATCTTGGGCAGGACGGCCAGGAAGCCGTAAATGAACATTTCGCAGAAGCTGCCTTCGGTACCCGTATGGGTGAAGTGCTGGTAGCCCACGTTGTACATACCGAACAGCAAGGCCGGTATCAAAGCGATGACCACGAGCGACATGATGCGCTTGCTGTCAATCGCATCGTGGATGTGCGTACCCGTCTTCGAGGTGGCGTTGGGGACGAACAGGAAGGTTTCGAATCCGTCGAACACCGAACGAAGTGCCTGGTATTTGCCTCCCTCCTCAAAGTTCGGCTTTATCTTATCGAGATAATTTCTTAACGCTTTCATTCTTATTCTATTATCTATTTGGTTAATGATTAGCACATTTCACGACGGAGCATGTCCAGTCCCTCGCGCACGATGCGCTGCAGTTCCATCTTCGACGAGCAGACAAACTCGCAGAGGGCGAAGTCTTCGGGAGCCACCTCGTAGATGCCGAGCTGCTCCATGCGGTCGATGTCGCCGGCGATGATGGCCTTGATGAGGTATTCGGGCAGGATGTCCATGGGGAGCACCCGGTCGTACTCGTTCGACATGATCATGTGGCGTTCGCCACCCTTCACGCGGGCGTCCAGCGTGTATTCCTTCTTGCCCGACAGCCAGCTGAAGTAGGAGCGGCTGGTGCTGAACTCGTTGGTGCGGGGCATGATCCATCCGAGCATCTCGTGGATGTCGTTGCCTTCGGGGATGACGGTGAGCTGCGAGTGGAACGCGCCGAGGAATCCGTTGGCCTTGATCTGCTTGCCGGTCAGGGGGTTGCCGCTGATGTAGCGCAGCTCACGGCCGGTGGTGACATTGCCGGCGAAGACGTTCGTCAGCAGGGCGCCCACCTTGAGCTTGCAGTAAGCGGGTTTCTTGAACTCGGAGCCGGTGAGGGCCACCGTGCGGGTCAGGTCCACATGGCCGGTGTTGAACAGGCGGCCGATGAAGATGACGGCCTGCGGGTCGATGGTCCATACGGTCTCGCCCTTGTTGACCGGGGCCGTGTGGTTGATCTGCACACCTACGTTGCCGGCAGGATGCGGGCCGTCGAACACGGTCAGCTCGACGTTCTTGGCACTGGTCAGCGCGGGTGCCTTCTGGGCGGCGCTGATGCCGAGCCAGGTCTTCGCCAGCTTGGCCAGCGCGTCGAGACCGGTCTGGAAGTTGGCCTCCTCGCCTTTCAGGGCGATTTCGAAATCGGGAGCCAGCGGACTGGAGTCGAAGGCAGAGACGAAGATGGCTCTGGGAGCCACGGTCGGGTCGGCGATGACATCGTAGGGTCGCTGACGGATGAAGGCGAACATGCCCGCATCGAGCAGCGCCTGCTTGACAGCGGCGGCGTCCATCTGGGCTACGTTCTTTTTACCGAAGTCTTCCAAGTCCTGTTCGGCGGCGGCCTCGACCGTAATGCTCAGCACCTTACGGCGTGCTCCACGCTCCACGCTTGTCACTACGCCACTAACGGGCGATACAAATTTCACTTCGGGATGATTCTTGTCAATGAACAAGGGTCCCCCGGCCATCACATATTCCTGTTCCTTCACGACCACTTTCGGAGTCACGCCTGTGAAATCGTCGGGACACAAAGCATAGAATCCCGGCTCCTTGACAGACACGACCTCGGCGGCAGCCTTGCCTTTCAGGTTTATGTCCAAGCCTTTACGTAATTTAATTAAATTAGCCATATTAGGTTGCAAAAAAATGTTTTTTGTATTCTGCGTGCAAATTTAATAATTTATGCCGTATGGCAATAAGAAAATCGACAGTAATTATAGGGAAATTTCACGAAAAATCAACCGTGCTCGTTAACGGAACCCGAAGACCCGCTCCGGGCTCCCTGAAAGCGGGACGGAGGTCACTGCTTTTTCACGGTGCGGTAGATGCGGAAGCCGAGCACCGCCAGAAGGATGCTCATCAGGGGGCTGACGTAATTGAAGACACAATAGGGAAGGTAGGTCAGGGTGGGCACGTTGAGGACCGTGGCCTGGGTCATGCCGCAGGTGTTCCATGGTATCAGCACCGAGGTGACCGTGACGGCATCCTCGGTGGTGCGGCTCAGCAGGCGGGTCTCGTAGCCGTTGGAGGTATAAATCTTCTTGAACATGTTTCCCGTCAGGATGATGGAGATGTACTGGTCGGCGGTGGCGAGGTTGAGGAAGAGGCCGCAGCTGACGGTGGAGGCCACCATGCCGGCACGGCGGCGGGTGAAACGGATAAACATACGGGTGATGCTCTCCAGCATGCCGCTGGCGGTCATCGCTCCTCCGAGGCACATGGCGCAAAGGATGAGCCACACGGTGTCCATCATTCCGGACATGCCGCGCGTGGCCACCAGCTCGTCCAGCTCAGGATGGCCCGTCTCCAGCGAGGTGCCGGACGAGAGGGCGGTCCATACGCCCTTCATGCACGTCTCGCCCGCCGACAGGCCCGCTCCGGCGACCTCGCGCACCACGTCGGGCTGGAACACGAGCATGCACACGGCGGCCAGGGTGGCGGAGACAAAGAGGGTGATGAGCGAAGGCACCTTGCGGGCGATGAGGGTCCCGGTGACCACGGGCACGACGAGCAGCCACAAGGAGATGTGGAAGCGGCCGGCCAGCGCGCCGGTGAAGCTGGCCATCTCGGCGGGCGAACCGCTGCCATGCAGCCAGCCTGCCACGAGAAAGACGAGCAGGGCGACGCACAGGGAGGGGACGGTGGTGAACATCATGTAGCGGATGTGGGTGAACAGGGGGGTCTCCGTGGACGACGAGGCGAGCACGGTGGTGTCGGACAGGGGCGACACCTTGTCGCCAAAGTAGGCGCCCGACACAATGGCGCCGGCCACCCAGCCTTCTTCAAAGCCTTGGGCCTTGCCAATGCCCATCAGCGCAATGCCGATGGTGGCGATGGTGGTCCAGGAGCTGCCGGTCATCACCGACACGGCGGCACAGATGAGGCAGGTGGACAGCAGGAAGAACTGGGGATGGATGATCTGCACTCCATAATATATTAAGGTGGGAACGACGCCGCTCAGCATCCATACGGCGGAAAGGGCGCCGATGACCAGCAGGATGATGAGCGCCGAGCTGACCCCTGCGATGTTGTTGATGATGGCGTACTCGAAGTCTTTCCAGGGCACGCGGTAGCCGCCCATCCCCACACAGACGCACAAGGCGGTGGCCGCCAAGAGGCAGATCTGACTGCCGCCGGCCAGCGCGTCGCTGCCGAAGAGGCGGATGGTGAAAAACAGCATGCCGATGAGGGCCAGTATGGGCAGCATGGAGACAAAGGGCGAGGGACAGGAGGATTCTTTCTGGGTCATTTCAATCGGGTTTAATTGTATATCAATTACAAATTTCTGCATAAAATTTGAAAGTACCGCCAGACGGCCTGTATGTTTTGTAATTTTTAACGGGAAAGCAGCTGCCGTTCGGGGGGAGCAGGCGACGGTGTTTCTGGCTTTCGCCGCCGAAAAGAGAAAACAAAGCGACGGATAATCCAAATAATTGTTGTATCTTTGGAGCGGATTATACGAAAACATGAACTACCAACGCATCAAACATATCGTCCGTACCCTGATCTTCCTGCTGATGGGATGCTATTTCGGGGCCATCGCCCTGCTGAACCTGCCTTTCGTGCAGCGGAAGCTGTCGGCACTGGCCGCCTCGGAACTGCGGCACCTGCTGCAGAGCGAGGTCTCCATCGAACGGATTGACCTGGGAATGCCGGGACGCATCATCATCCAGGGGGTCAGGCTGAAGGACCAGGAGCGGAACGACCTGCTGCAGGTCTCGCGGCTGGCGGCGAAATTTGACCTCTCTCCCCTCCTCCACCGCCAGATCCGCATCAGCAGCATCCAGCTGTTCGGACTGAAGGCCCACCTCCTGCGGAAGGACTCCCTGACGGCCCCCAACTATCAGTTCCTGCTGGACGCCTTCGCCTCGAAGGACACGGTGCGGAAAGCGCCGCCCGTCATCGACCTGCGCGTCAACACCCTGCTGGTGCGGCGCGGGCAGCTGTCCTACCAGCTCCTGTCCGCACCGGTCACGCCCGACCGGTTCAACCCGCAGCGGATGGACATCAGCAACCTCTCCGCGACGCTCTCGCTGAAAGCGCTGAACGCTGACTCGCTGAACGCCTACATCCGCCGCCTGAGCTTCCAGGAAGCGAGCGGACTGCAACTGAAGCGGCTGTCGGCCCGCCTGCGCGCCAACCACCGGCAGCTGCTGGCCGACAACGTGCAGATAGAGCTGCCGCAGAGCATCTTCCGCCTGGACACCCTGCTGGCGCGCTACGACAGCCTGCCGGCCCTGACGGCCTTGGCGGAGCACACGACCTACAGCGGACGGTTGCATGCGGACATCACCCCGTCGGACTTCCAGGCGCTGGTCCCCAGCCTGCAGCATTTCCAGGACGCCGTGCGCCTGCAGTTCGCCTTTCACGGACAGGGCACTGACACGGAGCTGGACTATCTCCTGCTGGACAACGACCCGGCCTCCCTGCGGCTGCAGGCGAAGGGGCGGCTGCTGCGGTGGAACGACCCCGAGCGCAGGTGGCTGTCCGCTCACATCCAAGAGGCGGAAGCCACACCGGAAGGCATCGGATGGCTGACCCACAACCTCACGGGGAAGGCCTCCATCCCCCCTCTCCTGCTGAGCAACGAGTATGTACGGGTGGGCGGCGAGCTGTCGGGACATCCCGAACGGCTCACCCTGCAGGGACATGTCAGCACGGCCGCGGGCCGGGTGAACACCCACGTGACCCTGCACACCGACCAGGAACCGGGCCGCCGCACCTACTCGGGACGCATCGCCACGGACGGGCTGGACGTCGGGGTCCTGACCGGCGACCGGAAGGTCTGGGGAAAGACTACTTTCGACCTGCAGCTCAACGCCCTCCGCTACGAGAACGGACAGGCGGAATCGTACGTGAAGGGGGACATCGGCTCCATCGAATACAAGGGCTACCACTACCAGCACATCCGGCTGGACGGCCAATACGGGCAGGGGGGATTCAACGGCCGCCTCGCCCTGGACGACCCGAACGGCTCCGTCATCCTGGACGGGCGGTTTGTCCCCCAAGGCCCTGTGCCCCTCTACCAGCTGACGGCCTCGCTCCAGGATGTCCGCCCCCATGCCCTCCACCTCACGCCGCGCTACGAGGACACGCGCTTCTCCCTGCGGCTGAAAGCGGATTTCAGCGGCAACTCCATCGACAACCTGCGCGGACAGCTGCAGATAGACAGCCTGGACGTGGCCGCAGCCGACAGCGCGAAGTGTTATTTCCTGCCCCGACTCGTCGTCCAGGCGGACCGGCACGAGGACGGCCGGCAGGCAATGAGCGTGCGGTCGCCCTTCCTCAACGCGGAGCTGGAGGGGCACTACTCGTACAAGACCCTCCCCGCCAGCGTGACGCAACTGCTCCAGCGCTACCTGCCCTCGCTGGTCAACCAGCCTCCCCGGCACGAGGCGACCGACAACCGTTTCCGGTTCCGGCTGCGCATGACGGACAGTGACCTGCTCTCGAAGGTGCTGGACATCCCGCTGGACCTGCACCTGCCCTTGGAGCTGAGCGGGCGTTTCGACGACCTCACCCGCAGCCTCCAGCTGGCCGGCCACTTCCCGGAACTGGTGTACGGGGGCACGTACTATGAGTCGGGCTCGCTGCTGTGCCAGACGGACAGCCTGCGGCTGCGGTGCCTGCTGCACGCCAACAAGCGGCAGGGGAAAGGCGCCATGCTGAGCCTCTCCCTGCGGACGCAAGCCGCCGATGACCGGCTGGAAACCGTGCTGGACTGGGGCAACAACACGGGCCACTCTTACTACGGACGGGTGTCCGCCCTCACCCGCTTCGCCCACGACGAGAACAACCGGTCGCTGCAGACGCACATCGAACTGCAGCCCAGCCGCATCATCCTGAACGACACCGTGTGGAACATGCACCCGGCCACGCTCTCCATCGCCGACGGAAGGGTGGACATCCGCGACTTCCACTTCGAGCACGGCGACAAGTTCGTGCGGGCCAACGGGAGCATCGGGAAGGCGGAAACGGACTCCTGCCTGGTGGACCTGCAGAACATCGACCTGCAGTATGTGATTGACATGGTGCACTTCAAGGCCGTGAAATTCAGCGGGCTCGCCACGGGGCGCGTCCACCTGCACCACGTCCTCAACGACCCTGTGATGTACACCCGGCTCGACGTGAAGGACTTCTCGCTCAACGACGGGCTCCTGGGCCGCGGCGACATCCGCGGACAATGGGACAAGGAGGTGGGCGGCATCCGTCTGACCGCCGACATCCGCGACGGGGAACACAGCCGCACCCGGGTGAAAGGCTATGTGTCGCCCCAACAGGACGGACTGGACCTGGACATCCAGGCCCAGGAGACCAACCTGTACTTCCTGACTCCCTTCATCGACGGCATCTTCAGCGACCTCAGCGGCAGGGGGACGGGCCGCATACGGCTCTATGGCCCGTTCTCCGACCTCGACCTGGAAGGTGACCTGCGCGCCAGCGCAGAGGTGAAGGTCAATATCCTCAACACCCGCTTCCGCGCCGAGGGGGACTCCGTGCGGCTCCGGTCGGGAAGCATCCGCTTCAAGGACATCCAGCTGACGGACGCGGAAGGACACACGGGAACCGCGAACGGCACGCTGACCCACACGAAGCTGAAGAACCTGATGTATAACTTCCGTTTCCGCTCGGAGGGGATGCAAGTGTTCCGGTACGACCGGGAGACCCCCGACTTCCCGTTCTACGGCCGCGTGTACGCCACGGGAGACCTGATCCTGCGCGGCGGAGGGAACCAGCTCCACATCGACGGGGCCCTGACGAGCAACGAAAAGACCACGTTCACCTACGTCACCACCACAGCGGCGGCGGCCACCAGCACACAGTTCATCACGTTCGTGGACAAGACCCCCCGCAGGCAGGCTGACGACATCGACGAGAACCTGTACCACCACATGAACCAGCAAGAGAAGGACGATGACGATGACGGACCGGAAACCGACATCTTCATCAACCTGCTGGTGGAAGCGACCCCCGCCGCCACCGTGAAAATCATCATGGACCCCGTGGCCGGCGACCACATCACCGCCACAGGCAGCGGCAGCCTGCAGGCCAACTACTACAACAAGGGGGACTTCCAGATGTTCGGCAACTACAACGTGGCCAAGGGCATCTACAAGATGAGCATGCAGAACGTCATCCGCAAGGACTTCACCCTCCAGCCGGGCGGCATTGTCTCCTTCAACGGGGACCCGCTGAACGCGAACGTCAACGTGCAGGCGGTCTATACGGTCAACTCGGCCAGCCTGAATGACCTCGTGGCAGACGCCTCCAGCTCGAAAGGGAGCGTGCGCGTGAACTGCCTGGTCAACATGACGGGCAGCCTGCAGGACCCGGAGCTGAAGTTCGACCTGGAACTGCCTACCGTGAGCGAGGAAGACCGCGAGCTGGTGCGCAGCGTGACCAACACCGAGGAGCAGATGAACACCCAGATTATCTACCTGCTGAGCGTGGGCAAGTTCTACACGTACGACTACGCCAACTCCTCCAACCAGAGCGACGCGACCAGTTCGCTGGCCTTCAACACGTTGTCGGGGCAGCTGAACAACATGCTCTCGCAGGTCATCAACAACCAGAACTGGAACTTCGGGACCAACCTCACGACGGGCGCAAAGGGCTGGAGCGACGTGGAGGCGGAAGCCATCCTCTCGGGCAGCCTGCTGAACAACCGGCTCATCATCAACGGGAACTTCGGCTACCGGGACAACCCGATGCGCAACACGAACTTCGTGGGCGACTTTGAGGCGTTGTGGCTGCTCACCAAGAACGGCGACCTGCGGCTGAAGGGCTACAACCAGACCAACGACCGCTACTTCACCAAGTCCACCCTGACCACCCAGGGCATCGGCCTGCTGTACCAGAAGGACTTCAACCATTGGCGCGAACTGGTGGACTGGCTGCTGCTCCACAAACGAAGAAAGAAAAACCCAACAGACTGAGTTATGTATATGAAAGAAATGACTTTACCTGCCGAATGGCACCCGCAAAGCTATATCCAGCTCACCTGGCCCCACGCCGGTACGGACTGGAACTATATGTTGTCCGAGGTGGAAGACTGTTTCGAACGGCTGGCGGACGCCATCGCTGCCCGCCAACCCCTGTTAGTGGCAGCTCCGGCATTTCCGGAACGGCTGGCCCACAAGCCTTACGCGGAACGTATCCGCTTTGTGGCCTGCCCCACGAACGACACGTGGGCACGCGACCATGCCTTCCTCACCACCGTGGACACCGAGGGGACTCCGCACCTGCTCGACTTCTGCTTCAACGGCTGGGGCATGAAATTCGCCGCCTGCCACGACAACCTCATCAACACTCGCCTGCACGCCGCCGGCCTGCTGCGCGGCGCGTACGTCAACTGCCGTGACTTCGTGCTCGAAGGGGGATCCATCGAGAGCGACGGCTGCGGAACGCTGCTCACCACCTCGGCCTGCCTGCTCGCGCCCAACCGCAACGACACTCTCAGCCGGACGGACATCGAGCACGAACTGAAGCGGCGACTGGGCGCTCGGCACGTCCTGTGGCTGGACCATGGCTACCTGGCGGGCGACGACACGGACAGCCACGTGGACACCCTGGCCCGCCTCTGTCCGGACCACACCATCGCCTACGTGCGCTGCGATGACCCTGCCGACGAGCACTACGAAGAACTGGCGCGCATGGAAGAGCAGCTGCGGACGTTCCGCACGCCTGAGGGCCAGCCCTACCGCCTCCTGCCCCTGCCCTGGCCCGCCGCCATCTATGACGAGGACGGGGAACGGCTGCCGGCGACGTACGCCAACTTCCTGGTCATGAACACGGCCGTGCTGTATCCCACTTATGGCCAACCCGCCGCCGACGCCGCGGCCGCCGAGGCGCTGGCCGCCGCCTTCCCCGGACGCGAAGTGACAGGCATCGACTGCCGGGCACTGATCCGCCAGCACGGCTCGCTGCACTGCGTCACGATGCAATATCCAGCGGAAGCCGCTCCTGAAACCATCTACTCACCGACGAACCACAACTTGAACTGAATATGAAAAGAACGCTCCGGGTCGGCCTTGTGCAGCAGTCCTGCACGAACGACCTCCATTACAACTTAGAGAAACTGCACCACAACATCGCCACCGTGGCCCAAGCGGGCGCGCAGTTAGTCGTGCTGCAGGAACTGCATAACACGCCGTACTTCTGCCAGACGGAGAACACTTCGCTGTTCGACCTGGCCGAACCCATCCCCGGCCCTTCCACAGGCTTTTACAGCGAGATAGCGGCCGCCTACGGCATCGTACTGGTCACTTCCCTGTTCGAACGCCGTGCCGCCGGACTGTACCACAACACCGCCGTGGTGTTCGACAAGGACGGAAGCATTGCCGGGAAATACCGGAAGATGCACATCCCTGATGACCCTGCCTACTACGAGAAGTTCTACTTCACGCCGGGTGACCTTGGTTTTGAGCCCATCCAGACCTCTGTGGGCAAGCTCGGCGTACAGGTGTGCTGGGACCAGTGGTATCCTGAAGGAGCCCGGCTGATGGCCTTGCGCGGCGCCGAACTGCTGATTTACCCGACCGCCATCGGCTGGGAAAGCACGGACAGCCAGGACGAGAAGATGCGCCAGCTCGGCGCGTGGGTCACCGTGCAGCGCGGCCATGCCGTGGCCAACGGGCTTCCCGTCATCGCCGTCAACCGCGTCGGCCTGGAGCCCGACCCTTCGGGACAGACCAACGGTATCCAGTTCTGGGGCAACAGCTTTGTGGCCGGCCCGCAAGGTGAACTGCTGGCACAGGCCAGCAATGTGAAGGAGGAGAACCTGGTGGTGGAGATTGACCTGCAACGCAGCGAGAACGTGCGCCGCTGGTGGCCCTTCCTCCGCGACCGGCGCATCGAGGAGTTCGGCCCGCTCAGCCGCCGCTTCATCGACTGAACGGAACAGCCAAAGGCACAAAGGGACAAGCACAAAGGCACAAAAAAGGCACCAGGAGGAGAAACCATCTCCGCGCCTGGTGCCTTTGTGCCTTTCGCCAACCGGCCTTATTCTTCTTCCGGCTTCATGTTGGTATAGACCGTCTGCACGTCGTCAAACTCTTCGAGGCGTTCCACCATCTTGTCGATGCTCTCACGCTGTTCGGGAGTGACATCCTTCAGGTCATTGGGGATATAGGTGAAATCACCGCCGACATCCTCGAAGCCACATTCCTCCAGGTGCTTCTGGATGGCCGCATAGCTCTTCGGGTCACCGTAGATGGTGATGGTCCCTTCTTCCGCATCCTCGTCAAACTCGTCCTCCACATTATAGTCAATCAAGTCGAGGATGAGCTCCTCCATGTCCATGCCGTCCTTCTTCTTGAAGGTAAAGACACACTTGTGGTCGAAAAGGAAGGCCAACGAGCCTGTAGTGCCCAGGTTTCCGCCAAACTTGTTGAAGACGGAACGTACATCGGCCACCGTACGGGTCGTGTTGTCGGTCAGGGTGTCCACGAAAATGGCCACTCCGTGCGGGCCGTAGCCTTCGTAGGTCATTCCCTTGTATTCGCTCTGGTCCTTTCCCATCGCGTTCTTGATGGCGCGGTCGATATTGTCCTTCGGCATGTTCTCCCGCTTACAGGTCGCGATGACCGAGCGGAGAGTCGGGTTGTTTTCAGGTTCCGGTCCACCCGCCTTTACAGCGATGGCGATTTGTTTACCAAGACGGGTAAAGGTCTTTGCCATGTGTCCCCATCTTTTCAGTTTTGCAGCTTTTCTATATTCAAACGCTCTTCCCATTGGGTAAAATATTTTAAATGATTTATCGTATAAATTGGTTATCTCAGCTTAGCTCCCACCTTGTTCTGCAGGTTGGTGACCAGTTTTTGCATCACTTTCTCAATCTGCTTGTCGTTGAGCGTGGCGTTCTCGTCCTGCAGCAGGAAGCTGACAGCATAACTCTTCTTGCCCGCCTCCAGGTTCTTGCCTTCGTACACATCGAAGAGTTCGACGCTCTTCAGCAGTTTCTTGTCGGTGTCATAGGCCACCTTTTCAATATCGGCAAACTGGACGCTCCTGTCAATGAGCAGCGCCAAGTCGCGCTTCACGGCGGGGAACTTGGACAATTCCTTGTAGGTGACAGACACGTTCTTGACGGCCTTCATCAGTTCCTTCCAGTTCAGGTCAGCGTAGCAGACTTCGGCCGCGATGTCGAACGACTTCAGGAGCTTCTTGTGCAGCACTCCGAAAGTGGCCAACAACTTGCCGCCACGTGTGTGGACGGACAAGGCCGCGGCGTAAATATCGTCGGTGAGGTTGCCAAACACTAAGCTGCCCAAGCTGATGCCCAGCCGGCGGAAGACGTTCAGCACGTAGGCCTTCAGCTCGTACACCGAACTGTCCTCATCGGGGTGCGCCCAGGAGTTGCTGACACGCTTGCCGGTCAGCCACATGCCCAGATGGAGCTCCTCGGAGTAGGCGGCCAGCACCTTCTCCGAATCACGGCGTTCGGCGTTGAAATGGTAACAGTTGCCGAACTCGAAGAAACGAAGGTCGGCGTTCTGACGGTTGGCGTTGTGCTGGATGCTCTCCAGGCCACCGAACAGCAGGGTGGAGCGCATCACGTTGAGGTCGTTGCTCAGCGGGTTCATCACGCGCACCAGGTGCTCGGGGCTGAACGTGGTGAGTCCGTCGTAATAAGCGGCGGCCGTCAGCGAGTTGTTCAGAATCTCGTTGAATCCACAGCCTACGAGCTGCTCGGCCACCAGGTTCTGCAGCTTGACCGACTTGTCGGTCTCTCCCTTCACGCTCAGACTGGACTTCAGCGAGGTCGGTATTTCCACATTATTATATCCGTAGATGCGGAGAATGTCTTCCACCACGTCGCAAGGACGCTGCACATCCACCCGGTAAGGCGGAACCTGCAGCGAAAGGCCTTCGGGGGTCTCGGCGGTAATCTTCATCTCCAGCGAGGTGACAATCCGTTTCACCGTCTCCTGCGGGATATTCTTGCCGATGAGCGAGTTGACGTACTCATAGCTCAATTCAACGGGGAAGTCGGCAATCGGGGCAGGATAGCAGTCCTTGATGTCGGACGCAATCTCACCTCCGGCCAGTTCCTTGACCAGCAAAGCGGCGGCCTTCAGGGCGTAAAGCGTGATGTTGGGGTCGATGCCACGCTCGAAACGGAAGGAGGCGTCGGTGCTCAGTCCATGACGGCGGGCCGTCTTGCGCACCCACGTAGGATGGAAATAGGCGCTTTCGAGGAACACATCCTTCGTCGTCTCCGTGGTGCCTGAGTTCAGACCGCCAAACACGCCGGCGATGCACAGGGGCGACTCAGCGTCACAAATCATCAGGTCGCGTTCGCTAAGGGTACGCTCCACCTCGTCGAGCGTCACAAACTTCGTGCCTTCGGGGCAGGTACGTACGACAATCTTTCCTCCCTGGATATGGTCCGCGTCGAAGCAGTGCATCGGCTGTCCGTACGCATGGAGGATGTAATTGGTAATATCCACAATGTTATTGATGGGACGCACACCGATGAGACGGAGCTTGTCCTGCAGCCAGGCGGGACTCTCTTTCACAGTGACTCCCTTAATGGCCACTCCCGCATAACGCGGACAGGCTTCAGCGTTCTGCACTTCCACCTGCAGGTCCATGTCGTGGTTGTCCACCTGGAAGGCGTCAACGGACGGACGGGTCAGGCTGGCCGGGTAGCCGTTCTGTACGAGCCATGCGTACAGGTCGCGGGCCACCCCGTAATGCGAGCAAGCGTCGGAACGGTTGGGGGTAATGTCCACTTCGAGCACGTACTCGCTCTGGATGTGGTAGTAATCCTTGGCCAAGGTGCCAGGAACCACATCGGCGGGCAACACGATGATGCCATCGTGGCTGGTACCGATGCCGATTTCGTCCTCCGCACAAATCATTCCATTCGACTCCACCCCGCGAAGCTTCGACTTCTTGATGGTGAAACACTGGTCTCCGTCGTAGAGTTTGGTACCGAGAGTGGCCACGATGACCTTCTGTCCGGCCGCCACATTGGGAGCACCGCATACAATCTGCACAGGCTCTCCCTGTCCTAAATTGACGGTAGTGACATGCATATGGTCAGAATTGGGATGCGGCTCGCAGGTCAGCACCTCGCCGACCACGAGTCCTTCCAGGCCTCCCTTAATCGATTGAACTTCTTCCACCCCGCCGGTCTCCAGACCGATCGAGGTCAGCGCGGCTGCCACTTCATCGGGCGTCAAGTCAAAGTTGACGTATTCTTTCAGCCAGTTATAAGAAATATTCATATTCAGTTAAGTTTATTATCTTTCTAATGATTGGATGTGCAAAGATAGTACAAATATTCGGTTTACAAGAAAGCCCTTGCGTTTTTTTCGCTTGGAGGCTTTCAAAATCAAAACGGCACGTCGAGAACCGGAGGGCCGACAGGTATATCGGGCACGGGCGGGAACTCTTCCATCGGGGGCGGCACGCTGTCGGCTCCGCCACCCGCAGGGCGGTTCATCTTCGACTTGAGCACAGGGGCAGTGCCTCCCCCCTCGCCCGGCAACGGAATGATCATCTCATCATCCGGATTCTGGAAACGGGCGAACTCGCTCCGGAAACGCAGCAGCACATCTCCTACCGCACCGTTACGATGCTTGGCGATAATGATTTCGGCCATTCCGTGCAGGTCGTTCCCTTTCTCGTCCTGGTAAATCTTATAGTATTCGGGGCGGTGGATGAAGCAGACCATGTCGGCATCCTGCTCAATGGCACCCGACTCACGCAGGTCGCTCAACTGAGGGCGTTTGCCGTCAATGCCTTCGCGGTTCTCCACACCACGGTTGAGCTGGCTCAGCGCAATGATGGGGATATCCAGCTCCTTCGCCAGCCCTTTCAGCGAACGGGAGATGGTGGAGACCTCTTCCTGGCGGCTGCCGAAGGACATTCCACTGGCGTTCATCAATTGCAGATAGTCAATGATAATGACCTTCACGCCATGCTCGCGGACCAGACGGCGTGCCTTGGTACGCAGTTCGAACACCGACAAGGAGGGCGTGTCGTCCACGTACAGCGGCGCGTCGTACAGTTCCTTGATTTTATAGTCCAGCTGCCCCCATTCGTAGGGAGCCAGCTGCCCGCTCTTGATTTTCTCGCCCGGAATCTCACAGACATTGACAATCAATCGGTTGACAAGCTGCACATTGCTCATTTCAAGCGAGAAGAGCGCGACCGGCACTTTATTGCCCACAGACATGTTCTTGGCCATCGACAGCACAAAGGCCGTCTTACC
>JAQXRG010000033.1 GCA_029218405.1 Bacteroidales bacterium | reverse complement strand
GTTGACCTCGCCGTAGAACAGATGAAGAAGTTCATCGTGAAGTCTTATGGCAAGAAGGGCGAAGATGTCGTGAACAAGAACTATGCGGCTGTGGATCGTGGCGGCGAATACAAGCAGCTGGCTATCGACCCCGAATGGATGAACCTGCCGGACGATCCGAAGGCAGAAAACAACGATCCCGCTTTCATCAACGAAGTGGTTCGTCCCATCAACGGACAGGACGGCGACTTGTTGCCGGTATCTGCCTTCAAGGGCATCGAAGACGGTACATGGTACGCTGGTACTGCCAAGTACGAGAAGCGTGGTGTAGCTGCCTTTGTTCCTGAATGGAACGCCGAAAACTGTATCCAGTGTAACAAGTGTGCGTATGTATGTCCTCACGCTGCCATCCGTCCGTTCGTCCTCGATGCTGAAGAGCAGAAGGGCGCTAACTTCACGATGCTGAAGGCGGTGGGTAAGGTATTCGACGGCATGACCTTCCGCATGCAGGTGGACGTAATGGACTGCTTGGGTTGCGGCAACTGTGCCGATGTATGTCCGGGCAATCCGAAGAAGGGTGGCAAGGCTTTGGTCATGAAGCACCTCGAAAGCCAGCTGCCGGAAGCCGCCAACTGGGATTACTGCGTAGCCAACGTCACTTCCAAGCAGCATTTGGTGGACACCAAGGCCAACGTGAAGAACTCTCAGTTCGCTACTCCGCTGTTCGAGTTCTCTGGCGCTTGCTCCGGTTGCGGCGAGACTCCGTACGTGAAGCTGATTTCGCAGCTGTTCGGTGACCGCGAAATGGTGGCCAACGCTACAGGTTGCTCTTCCATCTATTCTGGTTCCGTGCCCTCTACTCCGTACACTACCAACGAAAAGGGTCAGGGTCCGGCTTGGGCTAACTCCCTGTTCGAGGACTTCTGCGAATTCGGTCTGGGTATGCAGATTGCCAACAAGAAGCTGCGCAACCGTCTGGAAGAAGCCATGACTACAGCCATCGCTGCTGAAGAGACTCCGGCTGAATACAAGGAAGCCTTCCAGGAATGGATTGACGGTCGTGAAGATGCCGACAAGAGCAAGGCGGCTGCCGAGAAGATTGTTCCGCTGGTAGAAGCTGCCAAGGACAAGTGTGGCGCTTGCGCTACCATCGCCGAGTTCAAGGACTACCTCGTGAAGCGCAGCCAGTGGATTATCGGTGGTGACGGTGCTTCTTACGATATCGGTTACGGAGGTCTTGACCATGTCATCGCTTCGGGTGAAGACGTGAACATCCTCGTGCTCGATACGGAGGTTTACTCTAACACAGGTGGTCAGGCTTCTAAGGCTACTCCGCTCGGTGCCATCGCCAAGTTCGCCGCTTCCGGTAAGCGCGTACGCAAGAAAGACATGGGTATGATTGCCACTACCTACGGTTACGTTTACGTGGCTCAGATTGCCATGGGTGCCGACCAGGCTCAGACCTTGAAGGCCATCCGCGAGGCAGAGGCTTATCCTGGCCCGTCACTGGTAATCGCTTACGCTCCGTGTATCAACCACGGCTTGAAGGCAGGTATGGGCAAGAGCCAGGCTGAAGAGGCGAAGGCCGTTGAATGTGGTTACTGGCACCTGTGGCGCTACAACCCGTCATTGGAGGCTGAAGGCAAGAACCCGTTCTCGCTCGACTCGAAGGAACCGAACTGGGCGAACTTCCAGGATTATCTGAAGGGTGAGGTGCGTTTCGCATCCGTTGCCAAGCAGTATCCGGGCGAAGCAGCCGAACTCTTCCAGGCTTGTCAGGACATGGCTCAGAAGCGCTACGAATCGTACCTGCGCATGGCTGCCATGGACTGGAGCAAGAAAGCGGAAGAATAAGTGTTTGAACTGTACTGAATAACTCTTTCCAAACGGCCGCCTATCGCGAGGGTGGCCGTTTTTTTACTTTTTACAGAAGACCACCCTATGAAATACCTGATTGTATCCGACATTCACGGCTCACTGCCTGCCCTGCGGCAGGTGCTGGATTTTTTCGAGAAAGAACACTGCGACATGCTCTGCATCCTGGGCGACATCCTGAACTACGGCCCCCGCAACGGGGTGCCCGAGGGCCTCGACCCCCAAGGCATCGCCGCAGCGTTGAACGCTCATGCCGACCACATCATCGCCATCCGTGGCAATTGCGACTCAGAAGTGGACCAGATGTTGCTCGACTTCCCCATGCTGGCCGACTACGCCTTGGTGGTGGACAACGGACGGCGCCTGTTCCTCACCCACGGACACGTTTACGACGAGACACGCCGGCCGAAAGGACACTTCGACGTGTTCCTGTATGGCCACACACATCTGTGGAAACTCGAAGCGGACGAGCGAGGCACACTGGTCTGCAACACAGGTTCTGTCACCTTTCCCAAAGGGGGCAACGTACCCACCTTTGCCTTGTACGCCGACGGCGAACTGCAGGTCTATCGCTTGGACGGCACACTATTGAAGACGAAAAGTATCGGATGCTAAATTTTTTTTCGTAACTTTGTGCCCATATTACGAAAAAGAGTGTTATGTACATTTTCCGATCCATTCATGAAATTATCAGTACGGTCAACGCCTCGCGGGGACTGCTGGCGGAGCTGTTCGAACAACGAAAGGCAGAGGGCATCCGCTACTCCGAGGCGCTGGCCTTGCTGAAAGACGACGAGAACCGGCTGAAACTACTCTTAGAGAAGGAAATCATCCGGCAGAACGGCGGACAGGTGGAAATGGATACCCGGTTTCTGGACTTCTTCGAACTGCTGCTCGAAGCCAACGAGGAAATCAGTACCGCCACCATTGAAGAAAACATCGGCTACCTGCACGAACTGATGGACTACTACCTGAAAGAACGGATACCCACCCGCAAGCAGAGCTATGTACGCCATATCAAACTGACATTCCAAAAGCTGGCCCGCACGACCCTCCGCAATATCATCAACCTGCAGAGCAGCATTGAAGGGGCCTTCAAGCACGAGCCCACCTACCGCATCAAGATAGCCAAGCTGGAGAACCTGGACAAGAAACGCCTCAACATACAGCGCCTCATCGATGAGACGGAACACCTCATCCTCCACGAGGAACGCGAGTTCTTCCGCCAGGCTACCGACGAGGAACTCTCCCGCATCTTGCTCGACCTGCGGCGGGAATTGCAGCTTTCCGCACACAGCCTCATCCGCGCACAACAGGACATCATCAACTACCTGAACCAAATCAAGCACCAGGTCATCCTGGTGGAGAAAATCCGAAAAGTGAAATACCTGCAGGACCAGTTCGAGCTGCGC
>JAQXRG010000032.1 GCA_029218405.1 Bacteroidales bacterium | reverse complement strand
CCTCGTCCGAAGCGCCGCTGTCCTTTGCGAATTCCATAAGCACGTCCAGGTCTGCCACGGCTGCGGCTGCCTTGTCATAGCCATTCACCCAGAATTTCACCGAAGAACTTTCCTTCAGGAAGGCCTCCGCCGCCTTGGGATCGTTCCAGAAATCGGGTGCAAGGGTCTTTTCCTCCCTGGCTGCCACATCGGCCCTTTTCCCCTCAATGTCCAGGCACTTGTGAAGCGCCTCCACCCGCTGCTGCAGGCCCTTGATCTGCTCTGTCGTTATCATATATCAATCTCTACGTATATATATCTTGCAAAGATAACATTTTTCCCGTGCAATGCCCAGATATTATCGAATAAACGGGGGATAATCAGGCATTTGGAATATTCATGCAATATGATTACCTTTGCTGCGCAGACTAGCCAAAAAACTTGGAATTGACCATTGTGCGCAGCCGGATCCCCTTCCCCGACTCGATATAACCTACTGACATTTGCGCACCAAATACACAATTATATGAAAAGATTCAAAACCCTGTCAGCGGCAATGATTTTAGCTGCCTGCTGTGCCTGCACCAACAAGGAGGTCTTCAATGACGAACCTCTGCCTTGTATCGATGCAACCACCGTTTCCCCTTTCGAAGAAAGCAGAACAAGCGTTTCGAGTGTTACGGACGGCGCCAACGTGTCCACCGTATGGACCGCGGGTGACGAACTGGGTGTCTTCGACAAAAACGGCAACCACAAGCGTTTCCTCCGCAAGACCAGCGGGAATGAGACCAATCCAAAGTTCTATCCTGAAAGCGGCTATGTCACTCCGAAATATGCCTACTACCCTTACGGCAGCGACAATGCCGGACGCAGCAGCTCCGACTGTCTTGGAAACGTGCCTGCAGTCCAGGAAATGACAAGCGGCGTTCTCCACGGGGCCTACAAGACCGGAACCCTCAAGAGGACATCCTTCTTCTCCAACACCTACACGATGACCTTCTCACACATCCTTTCCGTGGTGGAAGTGGACCTCAACGCAGACGGTACCGCTCTCGCGGATGATGTACTCAAGACCGTGAAAGTCAGCGTGAAGCGCGGAGAGGACCAGGTACTGATCGCCGGAAGCTTCCACTTCAGCGCTGTAAACGGAAGCATTGCATCGAGCAATCTTGGCAGCGAAAGCACGATCACGATGGACTGGGAAGAGGGCGTTGCACTCAGCGGCACCATTTCACGCTGGATAAGCGTACTTCCTGTTGTCAAGGCCGGAGACGTAATACGCTTCGAGATCACCGGAGAGAGCCACAATGCCGTACTCGAGCTTACTGCCGAGAAGGCCTTCGAAAAGGGCAAGGGCTATGTATTCGACCTCAGTCTGAGCAAGTACAGCGACGTGCTCGTAGTTGACGGCGTTGCCCCTGGCACCGAACCGGAACCAACCCCGGAACCTGAACCAGAGCCAGAGCCAACTCCTGAACCGGAACCAGAACCAACTCCAGAACCGGAGCCAGAACCTGAACCAGAACCAGAACCAACTCCTGAACCTGAGCCAGAGCCAACCCCAGAACCAGAACCTGCTCCGGTAGTGACGAGCGGAACCTTCAAGGCTGCCGCCTTCAATGTGGATGGTCTTCCTAACAAGGTGTCCTTCGTTACCATCAACCCCGACGGCCCAGGTTCAAGCGGAACCAGCACTATGGCAAAAATAGCCAACGGACTCGGCTGGGACATCATCGCAGCCAGCGAGGACTTCGCATATCATTCACAACTCGCATCCGGACTTTCGAACTACAATGCTGGCACCTACAGGGGTTCCATCTCCTCCGCACAGCTCTACAAGCGCGCCGACACCGACGGTATGTGCTTCTTCTGGAAAAAGAACGGCGTCAGCGCCAGCTCGGAGACTATGGTTCAGTACAAAGATGAATACGGCGGACTGACCAGCGGCGCCAACACCTGCATCAAGAAAGGCTTCCGCTACTACGAGGTGACCATAGCCGAAGGCGTTGTCATCGACGTATATATCACTCACATGAACACCTATAGCGGCAGCGGCAACACCGAAAGCAACTCCTACGTTGCAGCCGTGCTCGGCCAGCTCCGCCAGCTCCGCGACTACGTGCTCGCAAAAGCTGCGGCAAACAAGAGACCGGCAGTGATTATGGGCGACACCAATATGCGCTACACCCGCCACGACATCCAGAAGAACCTGCTCGACTATGTCGCATCCTGGACCGACGCAAACGGCGTGAGCGGCTACACCGTATCCGACCCATGGGTTGAGAAGTACCGCGGAGGATTCTATCCATCCTGGAACAGCAAGTCCCTGATGACCAGGGCAATGTTCAAAGGTGACACCGAAAACGACATTGTCTGCTCGAACGACCAGCGCGGTGAGGTTGTGGACAAGATCTGGTATGTCAACGTTCCGGGTGCAGCAGTGCAGCTTTCCGTGGAGGATCACTACAATGACGTGACAAACTTCACCAAGAGCACCAGCAACGTTTCCTACTCCGGCGTACAGATGGAAGATGCCAACGGCAACATCAGCAGCGGCAACATCTCCTACACCAAGAACGTAGGTTACTCCGACCACTTCCCTGTTGTAACGGTATTCAAGTGGACTAAGACCGAATAAGTTTTTCCGCATCACAGACTGAAGAGGATGACATCGGCTGATGTCATCCTTTTTTGTGATTGCCGGAGTGGCGGCGGGACGTTGGGCGTGGCGGGACGTTGGGCGTGGCGGCTTTAAAGGCGGGTGCTGCGCACCCTCGGCGGCAAAAACATAGGGAAATGCCGCCTCCGGACGCATCAGCACCCACTTTCGCCGCCACTGTCGAACCTGCTCGAGCCCGCCCCATGCAAAACATCCAAGGCAAGACGCGTGCTTCGGCGCGCGATGGAACGCGTGCCGGGGGATGTGCTGCTTCATGCATTGATTCTTGATTTCAAGCCCAGACTTGAGAATCGATGTAAGCTTTTCCCCGTTTACGCCCTCTTGTGTGCATCGATTCTTGATTTCAAGCCCAAACTTGGGAATCGATGCAAGCTTTTCCACGATTAC
>JAQXRG010000031.1 GCA_029218405.1 Bacteroidales bacterium | reverse complement strand
ATTCATGGCTGTGACGAACTCTATGCCCAGCTCACGGCGGGTGGCCGTGCGTTCGACCGCCGCCGCCACCTCACCATCCGGGAGGTCCGGCTCATCTACCGTCATCTCGGTGAGCCTTGATCTTGGCCCTCCTTCCGGCCTTCTTCGGTGGAGGCGGTCCCCGGTCCTTCTTCCGGCGGAGGGTTGGCTTCGGCTTCCTGCCGGTGGAGGCGGTCCCTGGGGTCTTTCTTCTGGCGGAGGGTAGAAGCTGGTTTTCTGCCGGCGGAGGTCGGGATGCCGCGAAGATGCCGGATGTGGCGGTCCCATGACTGCGTTTGTGGCGGTCCCACGACTTCGTTTGTCAGGGTGTCACGACTTCGTTCGTGAGAGGATCATGAACTCGTTCGTCAGGGCATCACGGACCCGTTCGTCAGGCCGCCCCCTCCGTTAACGACACTTGGCGACCCCTTTCGACATTTGCGCCGGCCGGATTCCGTACCTTTGCAATGTGAGATAAACAATTGTTCATTAACCTTTTAATTCTTATTTCAACATGCCTAAAGCGTATAGAGTAACCAAACGTGCGGTGCGGTTCAACATGGAGAGCAGCCCCCGCGAAGTGTACAGTGTGGCTCCCGTGACCTACGGAACGCTGACCACCGACGATGTGGCCAAGCAGATTGCCGCCGAATCGTCCGCCACCCCGGGCGACGTGAAGAACGTGCTCGACCGCTACGCCTACTACGTAGTGGAGAACCTGAAGAAGGGCTATGCCGTCCAGCTCCTCGGTTTCGGAGTGCTGAACATCCGTTTCCTGAAGGGAAAGACGGTGGAGAGCGCGGACAAGGCGAACGCCTCGCTCATCAAGGGACTCATCCCCAGCTTCTCGCCCTCGTTCACCATGGTGAACGGCTCGCGCAAGTACGACCTGCTGCCGGACAAGATCCAGTTGGTGAAGTACAGCGGCTCGCTGCCGTCCGAGAGTGATCCGTCGTCCGGCTCTACCGGCGAGCCTGCTGACCCGTCAGAGGAGCCGACCGACCCGATTGTCTGAGTCCAGCGGACGGGGCCACAGCCGTGACCCGTGGCTCCGTCCGCTCTCCGTCCCGGCATCCCTGATTCTTGATTCTTCATTTCTCATTTCAGATTCCTGATTCTTCATTTTTAAACTTGAAACCACTATGAGCAAACTGAATTCCGACCAGTGGCGTACCATCATCAACGCCATCTGCACCATCCTGACCACCGTTATCGCAGGTATCACCATGACCTCGTGTGTCCTTCTTTAAAGTCGCAGGGCCATGATTGACTACCAGTTCCCCGTCACCGTGGGCGACATCATCGCCAACGAACGCCAGCTCCTGTCCTCCGTGGAGGACGGGACGCTGATGGCGGGACCGGACAGTGTCCGCTTCCTCGTCATCCATTGCTCCGCCACGCGCTCCGACCGTTCCTACCCCGTGGAGCGGCTGTTGCGCGACCACCGCGCCCGTGGCTTCCGTACCGTGGGCTACCACTTCTACCTCCGTCGCGACGGCACGCTGACCCAGCACCGCCGCCTGTTGGAGGTGGGGGCGCACGCCCGTCCCTACAACCGGTGCTCCATCGGCATCTGCTACGAGGGCGGTCTCGACCCTCAGGGCCGTCCCGCCGACACGCGTACCCCGGTGCAGCGCGAGCGGCTCCGCCAGCTGCTGTCCCTGCTGCGGGAGCTGTTCCCCGAGGCCTGTGTGGTGGGCCATCGCGACCTGCCGGGCGCCACGCCCAAGGCCTGCCCCTGCTTCGATGTGGGGGCGGAGGTGGCGAACGGGTGGCTGTAAGATGTAGGGTGACTCTCTGACAAGTCGGGTCGTTCAGTTCTGTCCGTCCCGACTTGTTGACCGATTATATTTCTTCGGGCTCATCATCGTTCTCCTCTCCAGCTACTATCTCTGTTTTTTCAATAGTAAAGGATAGGAAAGTGTCAAGCAATGAAGAATTGCGTGAAAGCCAGTTGGAGTCTTCTTCCAGTTTCTCATGAATGTAGTCGAAACCATAGTTGGCGTATTCCTCCATTTTCTTTTTCAGTTCGGCAACGGCCCGCTGTACTTGCAGTTCGCCCTTGTCCAAAGCTATGAAATCAATGTCTGTGCGAGCCAGCAAGGCCATAAACATGTATTTGCGCAATTCTGGGTAAGCCTTACGCAGCTTTCTATTTTCAATGTTTCCCCAATACATGATAGGTTGTCCTAATCCTTTACGTTTGATAGGGTCAGGGTTGAGCGGCTTGGTATGGTCTGCATAAAGTCCGATAAAGAACGCGACGATATACAATACATAGCAAGCACCAAGAAAA
>JAQXRG010000030.1 GCA_029218405.1 Bacteroidales bacterium | reverse complement strand
CCACCAGCTCAGACAGGCAGTTCACATGGCCGGCCGATCCGTGGTCGTGGATGGACACGATGGGGTTATTGTCTTCCTCGCAGAGGGCGCGCACCACGTTGTAGGCGCGTTTCTGCATCTCGGCGTTGGCGCGCTGCACGGCGTTCAGCTCAATGCCCGACGAGTAGCGGCCGGTCTCGACCGACGACACGGAGCCGCCGCCCAGTCCGATGCGGTAGTTGTCGCCGCCCACCACCACAATCTCGTTGCCGGTCTCGGGGGTGCCCTTCAGGCAGTCGCGCTGGGTGCCGTAGCCTACGCCGCCAGCCAGCATGATGACCTTGTCGTAAGCGTACTTCTCGTTGTTCTCCTGGTGCTCGAAGGTCAGCACCGAGCCGCAGATGAGTGGTTGTCCGAACTTGTTGCCGAAGTCGGAAGCTCCGTTGGAGGCCTTGATGAGGATCTGTTCCGGGGTCTGGTAGAGCCATTCGCGCACGGGCAGGATGTTCTCCCACTCACGGCCTTCCTCGGTACGGGGGTAAGAGGTCATATAGACGGCCGTTCCGGCGATGGGCCAAGAGCCCTTTCCGCCGCCCATACGGTCGCGGATTTCACCGCCAGTGCCCGTCGAAGCGCCGTTGAAGGGCTCTACGGTGGTGGGGAAGTTATGCGTCTCTGCCTTCAGCGAGATGACCGTCTTGATGTTCTTGATGATGAAATAGTCGGACGTGGTGTGGTCCTGCGGGGCGAACTGTTCCACCACAGGTCCTTCGGCGAACGCCACATTGTCCTTATAGGCGGAAATGATTTTGTTGGGGTTTTCCTGGGTGGTCTTCTTGATCATCTGGAAGAGGGAAGATTCCATCTCCTGTCCGTCGATGATGAAGGTGCCGCCGAATATCTTGTGGCGGCAGTGCTCGGAGTTGATTTGGGCGAAGCCGAAGACCTCCGAGTCGGTCAGCTTGCGGCCCAGATCCTTCTCTACCTTCAGCAGGTAGTCCATTTCCTCCCGCGAGAGGGCGAGTCCTTCCTGTTCGTTGTATTCCTCCAGGTTGTCGATATAGACGATGGGCTGGGGCTGAATGTCCACATGGAAGATGTGTTGGTCGAGTCCGTGGTACATGCGTTGCAGCATCGGGTCGTGTTCGGCCGTCTCGTCACTGACGGGGAAATACTCCTCGATGCGGTGGATGCCGGCGAGTCCCATGTTCTGGGTAATCTCCACGGCATTGGTGCTCCACGGCGTAATCATCTCCCGTCGGGGTCCGATGAACCAGCCTTGCAGGTTGCCTTCCTCTTCTACGGAAGCGTCGCCGTAGAGCCAACATAGTTTCTTAATGTCTTCAGAATTCAGTTCCTTGCTGCATTCTGTAGCGATAACGCTCTTAGTGGGTGTTCTGAAAAATAGAATCATAGCACTTTTATTTATAGAATGATTTGTCCTTGTTGTTGAAATGACACCGCAAAGTTAAACAAAAGGCGGTTTGTACGAAAGAAAAACGCCACGAAATATAGGTATTTTCGCAAAAAAGTAGCATCTTTGCACTATGAATTGGATAGAACAAGTAACCGTACTGGATTTGTTGGTCAAGGGCATTGTGGTGGGAGTGGTGGTTTCCGCTCCGTTGGGCCCTGTCGGCGTGCTTTGTATTCAGCGTACACTGAACAAAGGGCGCTGGTATGGTTTTGTCACCGGTCTGGGAGCGGCACTGAGTGACATCTGCTACGCCTTGCTGACCGGCTACGGCATGAGCTTCATGGACGAGATTATTCTGAAGCATCAGGTGTTCCTGCAGGTAGTGGGCAGCGTCATGCTGATGGCGTTCGGCCTCTACACCTTCCGCAGCAACTCGGTCAAGTCATTGCGCCCTCCCTCCGCGAACCGGGGCACGTACTACCACAATTTCTTTACCGCTTTCCTCGTCACCTTCTCCAATCCGCTGATTATCTTTCTTTTCATCGGATTGTTCGCCCGCTTCTCGTTTGTGATGCCGGGCAGTGCCATCGGCTTCCAGTTGGTGGGCTATCTGGCCATTATCATCGGTGCGTTGCTCTGGTGGTTCTGCCTGACCTACTTTGTCAACAAGGTGCGCACTCATTTCAACGTGCGGGGCATCTGGATACTGAACCGGGTCATCGGCGTGGTGGTGATGGTGGCGGCGGTGGTCGGACTGGTTCTTATCATGACAGGTAACTCATTCTCGTAACAAGGAACTATGTATATTTCTCGACAGTTGAAACAGCAGAACATTGCTGAGT
>JAQXRG010000029.1 GCA_029218405.1 Bacteroidales bacterium | reverse complement strand
TACTACGTCTATGTGGTGGACGACGACGACCGCCTGCGCGGTGTCTTCCCCCTGAAGAAGATGGTGACCAGCCCCTCGGTGTCGAAGGTGAAGCACGTGATGCGCAAGGACCCCATCTCCGTGCGGGTGGATACCCCCATCGAGGACGTGGTGCAGACCATCGAGAAGTACAACCTGGTGGCCGTGCCCGTGGTGGACAGCATCGGACGCCTGGTGGGACGCATCACCGTGGACGACGTGATGGACGAGGTACGCGAGCAGGCCGAACGCGACTACCAGCTGGCCTCCGGTCTGTCGAAGGACGTGGAGTCGGACGACAGCGTGGTGCGCCAGACCACCGCACGCCTGCCGTGGCTGCTCATAGGCATGCTGGGCGGAATCGCCAACTCGATGATTCTCGGCAACTTCGACACCACCTTCGCGGCACACCCCGAAATGGCACTCTACATCCCCCTCATCGGCGGCACGGGCGGTAACGTAGGCACCCAGTCATCCGCCCTCGTGGTGCAGGGACTGGCCAACAACTCGCTCGACTCCGACAACACCTTCCGCCAGATTCTGAAGGAATCCGTGGTGGCCCTCATCAACGCCACCATCATCTCCATGCTGGTCTATATCTACAACTTCGTGCGTTTCGGCCCCACCGCCACCGTGTGCTACTCGGTGTCCATCAGCCTGTTCGCCGTCGTGATGTTCGCCTCCATCTTCGGCACCCTCGTGCCCATGACCTTGGAGAAGCTCAAGGTGGACCCCGCCATTGCCACGGGCCCCTTCATCTCCATCACGAACGACATCATCGGCATGCTGATTTACATGGGCATCACCGTACTGCTCTCGTAAGAAACGCGCCCGAGAGCACTTTTTTTGCCTTTTCGGAAAAAAAAAATCAGAAAAGAATATGAAAAATAAAACTTTTTAGCTTATTTTGTCGTGCATATCCCGAAAAGGGTGAATACTACTAAAAATCTTATACGATGGAATCAAACGAATTCAACCGCCCATTGACCGAAGCCGCCGAGAACAGTTCCCCGGCACCGGTTTCTACTGCTAACGAAACGGTCAGCGTTTCCTATGCTCAACAATCCTCCCAAGAGAGTATCATCAACCGCTTGCGCGAAATCGACCTCAATGCCTGTGAGGCCGACAAGCAGGAGATCGATTACCTGAAACAAACCTTCTACAAACTGCACAAGGCAGAGCAGGAAACCGCACGGAAAACCTTCATCGAAGAGGGCGGAGACCCCGACGCGTTCATTCCTTCCCCCGACCCGCTGGAAAACGTATTCAAGGAAGTGCTGGGTTCCATCAAGGAGAAACGGAGCGCGCTGGCTGCCGAGCAGGAACAGGAAAAAGAAGAGAACCTGCAGAAGAAGCTCGCCCTCCTGGAACGGATGAGAGAACTGGCCGAGAGCGCCGAGGACACCGGAAAAATCTACAGCGAGTTCAAGCAGCTGCAGCAGGAATGGAACGACATCAAGTCCGTCCCCGCCGCCAAGGTCAACGAACTCTGGAAGACCTACCAGCTCTACGCCGAGAAGTTCTACGACCGTGTGAAACTGAACAACGAGTTCCGCGAATACGACTTCAAGAAGAACCTGGAGCAGAAGACACGCCTCTGCGAGGCTGCCGAGAAACTGGCCGAAGAGACGGACGTGGTGTCCGCCTTCCACCAGCTGCAGAAACTGCACCAGGAATACCGCAGCATCGGACCGGTGAACAAGGAACTGCGCGAAGGCATCTGGGCCCGCTTCAAGGCCGCCTCGACCGTTGTCAACCGCCGCCACCAGCAGCACTTCGAACAGCTGAAGGAGAAGGAGCAGCACAACCTTGACCAGAAGACCGTCATCTGCGAAATCGCGGAAGCCATGGAGTTCGACAAGCTCAAGACCTTCAACGATTGGGAAGAGAAGACCCAGGAAATCCTGGCCCTGCAGGCCAAGTGGAAGACCATCGGCTATGCGCCCCAGAAGATGAACGTGAAAATCTTCGAACGTTTCCGCGCCGCCTGCGACGACTTCTTCAAGCGGAAGGCCGCCTTCTTCAAGTCCGTCAAGGAGAACATGGCGGAGAACCTGGAGAAGAAGAGAGCCCTCTGCGAACAGGCCGAGGCCCTGAAGGACAGCACGGACTGGAAGAGCGCCGCCGAACAGCTGACCCATCTGCAGAAGGAATGGAAGACCATCGGACCGGTGGCCAAGAAACATTCGGACGCCATCTGGAAACGCTTCATCGGTGCCTGCGACTATTTCTTCGAGCGCAAGGGGAAGGTGAGCTCGTCCCAACGCTCCGTCGAGTTGGAGAACATGGCCCGGAAGGAGGACATCATCCGCCAGCTCACCGCACTCGACGAGGAAGCGGTGTCCAACGCCACCGTCGAGCGCGTCCGGCAGTTCATTAAGGAATGGAACGCCATCGGCCACGTGCCCTACAAGGAGAAAGACCGCCTCTACGACACGTTCCACCAGCTGGTGGACAAACTGTTCGACAAGTGCAACAACTCCTCGTCCGAGAAACGGCTGAAGAAATTCAAGTCGTCCATCAGCCGGGGAGGCGACAGCCTGTCGCGCGAACGCGAGAAGCTGGTGCGCAACTACGAAAGCCTGAAGAGCGACATCCAGACCTACGAGAACAACCTCGGCTTCCTGAACCTGTCCTCGAAGAAAGGCAACAGCCTCGTCACGGACATCCAGCGCAAGATCGAGCGGCTGAAAGGCGAGCTGGAACTGGTGCAGAAGAAGATCGCCGCCCTCGACGAGAAGGCCGAATGACCGCCTGAAGGCCTGGTCGGCAGATAGCGGATCCTATATAGAGACGAAAAAAACGAGCGTCCAAGGAGCAGGAACCCCTCCTTGGACGCTCGTTTTTGCCCAAAAGCAAAACATAGACGAAGAAATGTCCGTACCTTTGCCCCACTTATGTATCACTTATGTATCACTTAGTAAAATTATCCTAACAATGAAAAACTGCGACATTTCCTCCTCTGCCGCTTTCAGCGACACCAAGCCCCACTACCACCTGCTGGACGGGCTGCGGGGCGTAGCCGCCCTGTTGGTGGTATGGTATCACGTGTTCGAAGGCTATGCCTTCGCCGGTGCCAAGCCCACCGTAGAGTGCATCAACCACGGTTACCTGTGCGTTGACTTCTTCTTCATGCTGTCCGGCTTCGTCATCGGCTATGCCTACGACGACCGCTGGAACCGGTCGATGACCTTCCGCGACTTCCTCCGCCGACGCCTCATCCGTCTCCATCCCATGGTCGTCCTGGGCGCCCTGCTCGGTGCCGTCACCTTCCTGGTGCAGGGCAGCGTGCAGTGGGACGGCACACACGTCGGCCTTCCCTACGTCCTGCTGGCCCTACTCTTCGGCCTGCTGCTCCTCCCCGCCATCCCCGGCTGCAGCTACGAGGTGCGCGGCAACGGCGAGCTGTTCCCCCTGAACGGTCCCGCCTGGTCTCTTTTCTTCGAGTACATCGGCAACCTGCTCTATGCCCTGTGGATCCGCCGCCTGTCCCACAAGGCCCTGCTGGCGCTGACCCTCCTCCTCGGCGGTGCCCTCACGGTGTTTGCCGTGACCAACGCCTCGGGCTACGGCTGCATCGGGGTGGGCTGGACCCTGGACAGCGTCAACTTCACGGGAGGGCTGCTCCGCATGCTCTTCCCCTTCACCGTCGGCCTGCTGCTCTCACGCCGGTTCCGTCCGCGGCCGGTGCGCGGCGCGTTCTGGATCTGTTCCGCCGTTCTGGTGTCCCTGTTATTCGTCCCCTACTTCGCCGCCGACACGCCCCTGCTCTGGAACGGCGTATTCGAGATGTTCTGCATCGCCTGCGTGTTCCCCGTGCTCGTCTGGATCGGCGCGTCGGGCGACACTACCGACCCCTTCTCCACCCGCATCTGCCGCTTCCTGGGCGACCTTTCCTACCCGCTCTACATCGTCCACTACCCCTTCATGTACCTGTTCTATGCCTGGCTCATCCGCACTGAGCAATTCTCTTTCGGCGAGACCTGGCAGACGACCCTCTGCGTCTATGGCTGGAACATTCTCGTGGCCTGGGCCTGCCTGAAGCTCTACGACGAGCCGGTGCGGAAATGGTTGTCGAAACGGCAGAAATTCCGTACCTTTGCACCGTCAGCCAAGAAATAAGCAACGAATGCAGAACATCATAGCGAAAATACGCGCCACCTATCCCGTATCGGACGAGGCGCTGCACGCACTCACCGCGGGGATGGAACGAAGGTTCTACCCCCGCGAGACGTGCATAGTGGCTTCCGGCCACACCGACCGGCTGGTCTATTTCATCGAGAAAGGCGTGACCCGGTCAGTATTCCATCACGACGGCATGGACACCACTACCTGGTTCAGCAAGGAGGGCGACGTGACCTTCGGGATGGACTCGCTCTACTACAGCCACCCCTCCATCGAGAGCATCGAGACCATCGAGGACTGCGAGATTTACGTGCTGCCCATCGACCGGCTCAATGCCCTCTACGGGCAGTACATCGACATTGCCAACTGGGGGCGCGTGCTGCACCAGGATGTCAACAAGGAGCTGAGCCACATCTTTGTGGACCGTCTGCAGCTCTCCCCGAAAGAACGCTACGAGCACTTTCTGCTCCGCTATCCCGGCCTCATCAACCGGGTGAAGCTGAAATACGTGGCAGCCTTTTTGGGCGTGTCCATCTACACGCTCAGCCGCATCCGGGCGAGGCGGTAGCCATGACCCGAAGGCAGACTTAACGAAACCGCTGTATATTTGAAGGGAATAAATTCAATGTAAGGTTAACGTTAAGTTTAAAGCATCATGACATCCACAAAAATACCGCACCCGCACCCAGTCCATCAACCGCCATCTGAGGGGGCTCACCTCGTACCTCCAGCTCTCCACTCCCCTGACCCTCTATGTGGCGCACCACAGCTGGGCCAGCATCGCCCAGACCAACCAGGTTCCCCTCCACATCATCAGCGGTGCCATGGGGCATGACTCCGAAGTAACCACGCAAATCTACCTCTCCTCCATCCAGATTTCTCAAATAGACGAGGCGAAAAATATGATTATCAATAGTCTTAAAAGCAAAAAACGGTCTTCCAGACACAGGAAGACAGCCGCTGTGAAAGAGCGACAAAGCTGGTGATGACATTGGGATAGAACCGGTTCTTTTTTATCTTTTGCAGGCCTTCTGGCATCGACCGGTCGATTGGCCGACCTCGTGCGGCCACCTTCAGAAGACTGCTTGAACGGGAAGAAGCAACGAATGTATCACCTATCAAGCACAGAGATACATCGGGAATGAAGACATAATTCCCCGTTTTTGTTGTATCTTTGTGCCCAAATACAGACTGATACCATCATGACAGACAACAATGAAGAACTGTTCCCCATCGTGGACGAGGAAGGGAACATCACAGGAGCCGCCTCGCGCGGCGAGTGCCACAACGGAAGCAAACTGCTGCATCCGGTGGTCCATCTGCACGTGTTCAACAGCCGGGGCGAGCTGTACCTGCAGAAACGGCCGGACTGGAAAGACATCCAGCCGGGCAAGTGGGACACGGCAGTAGGCGGCCATGTCGATTTGGGCGAGAGCGTGGACATCGCCTTGCGCCGCGAGACGCGCGAGGAGCTGGGCATCGAGGCGTTCACGCCGGAGCAGCTCAGCCGCTATGTGTTCGAGTCGGCCCGCGAACGGGAGTTAGTGTTCAGCTTCAAGACGGTGTATGACGGGGCGGTCCGCCCCACCGAGGAGCTGGACGGCGGACGCTTCTGGCCCTTGGACGAAATCCGCGCGAACCTGGGGAAAGGGGTCTTCACCCCGAACTTCGAGCAGGAATTCGAGCGGCTGAAGTTCTGAGGGAATCCTGTTCCTTGACGCAGGTCAAGTATTCGCGACTTTTTGCGAAAAAAACAGCGGTGACGATGACAATGTACCGGTTTCTGCCGTAGATTTGCAGCGTCAAAACAAAAACAGGATAACTAAACATGAAAAAGAAGATTGTAAACGTCCTTTTGAAAGGACTGGCGATGATGGGTGAGAACGAACTGCAAAGCAGAGGGTTACATCCTTGAGAAAAGAGACACTCAGTACGATAGTTTGTCTGATAAATGAACGAAGGCCCAAAGGAACCCGCCGCAAGGGAGGTTGCTTTGGGCCTTCTGTATGCAGAAGGGGACGGTCAGTTCTTGAAACTGTGGATGGGCGCGGGGATGCGGCCGCCACGGTCCACGAAAGCGGCGCAGCCAAAGGGGCTGACGGGCATGATGGGCGCATAACCCAGCAGGCCGCCGAACTCCACGCGGTCACCCACTTCCTTGCCTACGGCGGGGATGACGCGCACAGCGGTGGTCTTCTGGTTCACCATCCCGATGGCGGCCTCGTCGGCGATGATGCCGGCAATGGTGCTGGCGGGGGTGGAACCAGGGATGGCAATCATGTCGAGTCCCACGGAGCAGACACAGGTCATGGCCTCTAACTTCTCGATGGTCAGGGCACCGGCCTCTACCGCGTCAATCATGCCTTGGTCCTCGCTGACGGGAATGAACGCGCCGCTCAAGCCGCCCACATAGGAGGAGGCCATGATGCCGCCTTTCTTCACCTGGTCGTTGAGCAGGGCGAGTGCCGCCGTAGTGCCGGGTGCACCGGGATGGTCGAGCCCGATTTCCTGCAGGATTTCGGCCACACTGTCGCCGACCGCCGGGGTGGGCGCCAAGGAGAGGTCGATGATGCCGAAGGGCACGCCGAGACGGCGGGACGCCTCTTTGGCCACGAGCTGCCCCACACGGGTAATCTTGAACGCCGTACGCTTGATGGTCTCACAGAGCACCTCGAAGTTCTTGCCCTGCACTTGTTGCAGGGCGTACTTCACCACGCCGGGACCGCTGACCCCGACACTGACCACCGCATCGGCCTCGGACACGCCGTGGAAAGCGCCGGCCATGAAGGGATTGTCATCGGGCGCGTTGCAGAGCACCACCAACTTGGCACAGCCCAGCGACATACGGTCCTTGGTACGCTCGGCGGTCTCCTTCACGATGTCGCCCATGAGGCGGACAGCGTCCATGTTGATGCCGGTCTTGGTGGACCCGATGTTGACAGAGCTACAGATGAACTCCGTCTCGGCCAGTGCCTGGGGAATGGAACGGATGAGCAGCTCGTCGCTGCGGCTCATGCCCTTCGAGACGATGGCCGAATAGCCGCCCAGGAAGTTCACGCCCATCTCTCGGGCGGCGCGGTCGAGGGTGCGGGCAATGGTGACATAGTCCGCGGAGGTGCGGCAGGCGCTGCCCCCCACAAGGGCGATGGGCGTGACGGCGATGCGCTTGTTCACGATGGGGATGCCGAATTCCTTCGAGATTTCCTCGCCCGTGCGCACCAGGTCCTTGGCCAAGCGCGTAATCTTGTTGTAAATGTTCTGACAGAGCACGTCGAGGCGGCTGTCGGCGCAGTCGAGCAGGTTAATACCCATCGTGATGGTACGCACGTCGAGGTTCTCCTGCTCAATCATCTGGTTGGTCTCGATAACTTCCGATATGTTGATCATACGCTTCGTGTGTTTAGATACGGTGCATCATGTCGAAAATCTCCTCGCGCTGGCACTTCACCTGCACGCCCATGCCTTGTCCTAACTCGGACAGCTCGGCCGCAGCCTGCTCGAAAGGAATCTCCAAGCGGGCCATATCGACAATCATCATCATGTTGAAGTATTCCTGCACAATGGTCTGCGAGATGTCAAGGATGTTCACCTGGTGCTCGGCCAGATAGACGCACACCTTGGCGATGATGCCGATGGTGTCCTTCCCTACTACTGTAATAATCGTTCTGTTCATCGTTGTATTCTTTTGATTATGATTTTTGCGGGTGCAAAGATACAACTATCTTTCCGTTCCGGCAAACATCGTGCGGCCTCATCTTGCGGCTATTCCACCTTCACGCTCTCTACGGGATTGGCACGTACCGCCCGCCACAGCTGGAAGAAGACGGAGACGACCGCCAGGCCCAGCAGCACCGCGCCGACGGCCAGGAACATCCAGGGATGCAGGGCGATGCGGTAACTGAAGTGCTGCAGCCAGCCGTCCAGCAGGAAGGCCGAGAGCGGCACGGACACCCCGAACGACAGAAGGACAGGCATGCAGAACAGGCGGAGCATGCGGACGATGACCTCGCGGCTGCTGCCGCCCAGTATCTTCCGGATACCGATCTCTTTCTTGCGCTGGCGGATGAAGAAGAGCGACATCCCTACGAATCCCATGCCAGAAACCAGCAGGGCGATGAGGGTGAACAGCAGGATGATGTGCAGAATGTTCTCCGTATCGGCAAACTCCTTGGCGATGTTCGCTTCCACCGAACAGACCTTATAGTCCAACGACTCGTCCGTACCGTCGGCCTCGGCCACTACCTGCCGCAACTGCTGGAAGGCTTCCGCCGACCCGTCCGTCTGTACCAGGTAGTCCGGATGCTTGATATTCGCCGTTTCCCGGATGCGGATGAGGAAAGCTATGTAGTCATCAAGAATATGGTTCTTGTGGAAATCCTGGAAGACACCGGCCACCGGCTCCGTCTTCCCGTCGCCCCAGTGCACCTCCGTATCGTCCATCGACATCCCCATGCAGCGCACCGCCTCCTCGTTCAGGTACCAGGCTTCCTCGGAGGTGCCGATGCCCCGGTGGGACAGCAGCTGCAGTCCGTACAGGTCGAGCGCGGTGGAGTCCAGGTCCATGCGCAGAAAGACATGCGCCTGGCCGCCGGTGTCCTTCCGGGTCATCATCGAGACCGAGTAGCCCGACAGTCCCGTTCCGGCCGTACAACCTATCCGCTGCACGAACGGCAGGCTGTTCAGACGGTCACGCAGCACCTCGCTGTTATCGGCACGCACCTGGAAAAGGTTTTTCGTGTGATAGCCCAGGGGGGCCGACACCAAGTGGCGAATCTGAACGAAGATGACCAGTGCCGCCAGCAGCATGACGAAGGTGATGACGCTCTGTAGGGAGAGGAAGACCCGGCCCAACACCATCTTGGAACGGAAACGGAAGGTACCCTTCGCGATGTCCATGGGATTGAAGCGCGCCATCTGCAGGCTGGGGACGATGCCCGACACGATGCCTAACGCCAGCACGAAGACGGCCGACACCGCTACCGACACCACGCTGACATCGTGCTGCAAGGCAATCTTGCCCTGGAAAAGGGTCTGCAGGTCGTCCTGGAACGCCAAGGCCAGCAGCAGCCCCCCGCAGAAGGAGACCAGTACCAGGAAGGTCGATTCGCGGATGAACCGGATGCCGACCTCGCGGGTGGTGCTGCCCAGCAGGCGGCAGGTGGCCACCTCCTTCGCACGGAAGCCCGTGTTAGCCACAGTGAGGTTGATGTAGTTGCTGACGGCAAAGAACAGGACCACCACCATGGCCGAGAGCAGGATGAAGAGCTGCCGCCTGTCGCCTTTCTGCAGGCCGTGCCCCTTGTTCTGCGGGGCAAAGAGCAGGTCGGTCAGCGGAACCAGCTGCACCTGCTGGATGCCGGTCAGGCCGAGGATGGGCACCTGCTGCCGCAGATAGGCCAGCATGTCCTCCTGCCGGGCGGTGGGAGAAGCCCCCGGCGCGAACCGGTAATAGGTGTACAGGGGACCGCAGGACGAGTAGCCCAGGATGTGGTTGTCCATCCGGTAGCCCATCACCTGCGGGAAACGGTGCATGTTCACCACGCATGTCAAGCCGTTGGGCAGGACGGTGCGGTCGAAGTCGCGCAGCACGCCCGCCACCGTATAGGCCAACGTGGAGTCGAGGGTAGATGGCCCCATATACACCGTCTGGTGGCCCACCACCTGAAGCGACTGCCCCACGGCCGGCCGGTCCGGGAAGAGGTCGCGCGCCAGGGTTTCCGTGATGAGGCACTTGTCGGGCGCATTGAGCGCCGTACGGCGGTCACCCTCCACCAGTTCGAAATCGAACATGTCGAGGAAAGTGGAATCTGCCAACAGCAGGCACGGATCGTCAGGATTCACAAATTCCCGGACCCCTGCCTTTATCTTTCCGGCCTGTGCCTGCAGGCAACACGTCTGTTCGATTTCGGGGAACAGCTGGCCCATGCTGTGGCTGGCCTCTAACCAGGAGAACGTATCGTTCTGGGAAGCGAGCAGATAGGTGCGGTCGGCAGAACGGTGCCAGCGGTCGATGCTGAGCTGCCGCCAGGCATAGTCGCCGATGAGCAGGACAAACATCAGCGACACGGCCAGTCCAGCTACATTAATAAAGGTATAGAGCGGATGGCGCGAGAGAAAACGGAAATAACTTTTCATGGTTCAAGCAATACGTGTTTATTGTTCAACATTCGGTTCGTCGGTCACCACCTGTCCGTCGAACAGGTGAATGACGCGGTGTGCCTTGGAGGCATCGTGCAGGGAGTGGGTCACCATGACCACGGTGGTACCTTCGGCAGGAAGGCGCGACAGCAGGTCCATCACCTCCAGCCCGTTCTTCGAGTCGAGGTTGCCCGTCGGCTCGTCCGCAAGGAGGAGCTTCGGACGGCCCACCACGGCACGGGCAATGGCGACGCGCTGCTGCTGGCCGCCGGACAGCTGGGGCGGGAAGTGCCGTGCCCGCTGGCTGAGGCCGACCTTGCGCAGCACCTCCAGCACCCGCTGGCGGCGTTCGTTCTTCGGAACGCCGAGGAACTTCAGTGACAGGTCCACGTTCTCTTCCACCGTCAACTCATCAATCAGGTTGAAGTTCTGGAACACGAAGCCGATGCGCCCGCGACGGAAAAGGGTGCGCTCGTTCTCCTTCATACGGCCCACCTCACGGCCGTCGAGCCAATAACGGCCGCCGGTAGGAGTGTCGAGCAGGCCGAGCAGGCTCAGCAGGGTGGACTTGCCACACCCCGAAGGCCCCATGACGGCGACAAACTCGTCTGCTTCCACCCGAAGGCTGACGCCGTTCAGGGCAAGGGTCTCCACTTCCGACGTGCGGAAGACTTTCGTCAGGTTTTCAATGTGTATCATTGTACGGTCTGTTTTGTTTTGACGGCGGCAAAGGTAAGACAAAGGCAGAAAAGGGCAATGGACGGGCAGGGTCCCTACAGGGGATTGTATGAAAATCATACAGAAAGGTGGATGATTATCATACATTCGCCCCAGCGGCTTGACCGAATGGAAATCTTTCACTACTTTCGCACCCCGAAACCATCTATCCGCACACGAAATGGCAACATACGGTACTATTCTGGTCGTCGATGACAATCCTGCCCTGCTGACGGCCGCCAAAATCTGTCTCGGCGGCACGTTCGGACAGGTCATCCTCCTGTCCGACCCCGACCGTCTTCTGACCACCCTCCAGCAGGAAGCGGTGGAGGTCATCCTGCTCGACATGAACTTCACGCTGGGTGTCAACTCGGGCGAGGAAGGCCTGTTCTGGCTCCGCACCCTCCACAAATGGCATCCCGACATTCCGGTGGTGCTGGTGACAGCGTACGCCGACGTGAAACTGGCGGTGAAAGGACTGAAAAGCGGGGCGGCGGACTTCGTGACCAAGCCCTGGGACAACGACGAACTCATCCGCACGCTGAAGGACGCAGTGGACGCGAGCCGCGAGATTGTGCCCTTGGAACAGGTAGAGACCGCCCACGTGCGCAAAGTGGTGGAGAAATGCCACGGCAACCGCAGCCGGGCCGCCGAACTGTTGGGCATCACCCGGCAGACCTTGTATGCCAAACTGAACAAACCACCGCGCCCATGAACACCACTCTCCTACTGACCGTCATCGGCACGGCACTGCTGACAGGAGGGCTGGCGGCTGTCTGCCATTACCGCCTCCTGCGGCGCCTGCACCTCCGGGTGCACCTGATGCGCGAAGCCATCCACAACCGTGACTTCACCTTCCAGCTGCCCGTCAGGGGACTGTTCGCCAGCGAGCGGGCCCTGCAGCGGACCCTGAACGAACTGAGCAAGGAAGCCGGCACGTTAGTGGCCCAGAACGAGGTGGAGTCGTGGCAGAAGCTGACCCGCGTGCTGACCCACGAAATCATGAACGCCACCACGCCCATCGTCAGTATCAGTCAGGCCTACCTCCAACAACCCGACCTGCAAGGAACGCCCTACGAGGAAGGCATCCGCGCCATCTACGAAACCAGCACGGGCCTGTCCGCCTTCATCGACAGCTACCGCAAACTGACCCAACTGCAGGAACCGCTGCCCGGTGACGTGCCGCTGCTGCCGTTCATCGACAGCCTCAAGGCCCTCTACCCCTCTCTGCAATGGCACACCGGCGTACCCGCCCACCTGCACCTGACCACCGATCCTGGCATGCTGCGCCAGGTGTTGATGAACCTGCTGAAGAACGCCCAGGAGGCCGGTGCCACCGAGGTGGACTTCCGCTGGGACAACGGACTACAGGTGAGCAACAACGGCCGCCCCATTCCCGCCGAAACGGCGCGCGAGATGTTCATCCCTTTCTTCACGACCAAGCGCACCGGCTCTGGCATCGGACTGTCCCTCTCCCGGCAGCTGATGGTGACACTGGGCGGACAGTTGGCCCTGGCGGACACACCGGTCGGCGGCTACCCGGTCACCTTCGTCCTCACCTTTCCCGAATGAAACATCCGGTTTTTCGCAAGAGCGGTAAAAAAACAACGGCACAGCCGAAGGAGTTATCAGAAATTATCCTACCTTTGCCTTCTACGTGACAAGCACTGACCCAACCATGAACCTCGCAACCATCGACACCCACAACGAGGAGTTCCAGAACGCCCTGAAACTCATCCAGTACACCCACCAGTCGGTCTTCCTGACGGGGAAGGCCGGTACGGGTAAATCGACCTTCCTGAAGTATGTCTGCCAGACGGTGAAGAAGAAGCACGTGGTGCTGGCCCCGACGGGCATCGCCGCCATCAACGCGGGCGGAAGCACCCTGCACAGCTTCTTCAAGCTGCCGTTCCATCCGCTACTGCCCGACGACCCGAACTACAGCCTCAGCGGCAGACGGCTGCAGAACACGCTGAAGTATTCGGCGGACCACCGGAAGCTCATCGAGAACATCGAGCTGGTCATCATCGATGAGATCTCGATGGTACGGGCGGACATCATCGACTTCATCGACAAGGTGCTCCGCGTCTATTCGAAGAACCTGCGCGAGCCCTTCGGGGGCAAGCAGCTGCTGCTGGTAGGCGATGTCTATCAGCTGGAGCCGGTGGTGACGACCGACCAGCGCGACATCCTGAACCGTTTCTACCCCAACCCGTTCTTCTTCTCCGCCCGCGTGTTCCAGGAGATGGAGCTGGTGGCCATCGAACTGACGCAGGTGTACCGCCAGCGCGACCCGGTGTTCGTGGGGGTACTGGACCGTATCCGGAACAACACGCTCGGACCGGCGGACCTGCAGCTGCTGAACACACGGGTGGCTCCCGGCGAAGAGCCGTCGCTGACCAAGGACCTCTACGTCACGCTGGCCACACGCCGTGACACGGTGGACAGCATCAACGAGCGGCGGCTGGCCGCCCTTGACGGACAAGCGGTCGTCCTGAAGGGGGATATCCAGGGCGAGTTTCCGGAAAACAGCCTGCCCACGCAGATGGAGTTGGAGATGAAGCTGGGTGCACAGGTTATCTTCGTGAAGAACGACCTGAGGAAACGGTGGGTGAACGGCACGCTCGGCATCGTGACAGGCATGGACGATAAGGACATCCTCCACATCGAGTCGGAGGACGGACGCCTGTTCGACGTGGAGAAGGAAACCTGGCGCAACCTGCGCTACCACTACAACGAGGAGGAGAAAAAAATCGAAGAGGAGGAGCTGGGCACCTTCACCCAGTTCCCCATCCGGCTGGCCTGGGCCATCACGGTGCACAAAAGCCAGGGACTGACCTTCACGCGGGCGGTCATCGACTTTACAGGGGGTGTGTTCGCCGGCGGACAGGCGTACGTGGCGCTGAGCCGCTGCACCTCGCTCGACGGCATCCGACTGAAACGGCCCGTCAGCCGGACGGACATCTTCGTGCGGCAGGACATCGTGAACTTCGCGCGCAGCTTCAACGACCGGCAGGCTTTCGACCGGGCCATGAAGACGGCGCAGGCCGATGTGGAATACGTGGCAGCGGTCAAGGCCTTCGACGCAACGGACTTCAGCGGTTTCCTGGGCCACTTCTTCCGGGCCATCCACGCCCGCTACGACATCGAGAAGCCCCTCATCCAGCGCTTCATCCGGAAGAAGCTGAGCATCATCACCCGGCTGAAGGAAGAGAACCGGCAACTGAAGGAACAGTTGGCCCAGCAGCGGCGGCAGCTGGAAGGCTATGCCCGGGAGTACTACCAGATGGGCAACGTCTGCGTAACGGAAGCACACGACACACGGGCGGCCATCGCCAACTTCGACAAGGCCATCGCCCTCTATCCCGGCTATGTGGACGCCTGGGTGCGGAAAGGGGTGACGCTGTTCAACGACGGGCGTACCGACGAGGCGGCGCACTGCCTGAACCGGGCCGTGCAACTGCAACCCAAGGCGTTCAAGGCGGTCTATAACCGGGGAAAGCTGCGCCTGTACACGGGTGATACGGAAGGGGCACTGGCCGACCTGGACAAGGCGACCAGCCTGAAGCCCGACCACCCCGGCGCGCACGACTGTTTCGGCGAGGCGTTGGAACAGGCGGGCAAGCCACACGAGGCGGCCCTCCAGTACCGCATCGCGAAAGAGCTGCGGAAGAAGAAAAAGAAGGAGAAATAGCAGCGAAGGTAAAAAAAACGGGGATTCCCAAGAATCCCCGCCAAACTTTAAAAAAGGACATTGCCTCAGCCCTGATGAATCGTCAGCTGCGGGAAGGGGAACGAGATGCCCTTCTCGTTGAAGGTGTCATAGACCGCCTGGGTCAGTCCGAACTTCACGTCCCAGTAGTCGGCCGCCTTCACCCACACGCGTACGGTGATGTTCACGCTGCTGGCAGCCAGCTCGCCCAAGGCGATGAACGGTTCAGGGGTCTGCAGGACACGGCTATCGGCAGCGATAATGTCGCCCAGCACCTGCTTCACTTGATGGAAGTCGGCCCCGTACTCCACGCCGAAACTGAAATCGACGCGGCGCAGGCCCTCCTTGCTGTAGTTGGTCACCGCATTGCTGCTCAACGCGCCGTTCGGCACGAAGATGACACGGTTGTCGGGAGTGCCCAAAATGGTATGGAAAATCTGAATTTCCTTCACCGTACCGCTGGCACCGCCTACGGCATCAATGTAGTCACCCACACGGAAGGGCTTGAAAACTAAGATAATCAATCCACCGGCAAAGTTGGAAAGGTTGCCCGAGAGCGCCATACCGATGGCGACACCGGCCGATGCCAGCAAAGCGGCGAAGCTGGTGGTCTCCACTCCCAGCTTGCCGATGATGGCGAAGGCGAGGATGAGGTTGAGCAGCAGCGAGAGCAGGCTCTTCAGGAAGGTCTGCACACTGATTTCCAGCTTGCGCTTCTCAAGAATCTTGCTAATCAGGCGCGTAATCTGCCGGATGATGAAACGTCCGACCACATAGATGAGGATGGCGCCGATAATGTCTTTACCGACTTCCATGCCCCACGTGAGCAGGCGTTCCAACAGGTTCGCAACGTCGATTTTCTGGGTAGCATCGAGAACCACTTGTAAAGTTGAGATTTGCATAAAAAAATTAAGTAATTAGGGTGTATTATATCCATCCTTTTCCCTGTCGCACCACTTCCGGCTCGTCGCCGCAGCAATTGATGACGGTTGAAGGCTCCGTGCCGCCCATGCCCCCGTCGATGACCAGGTCCACCTGCTCCCCGAACTTCTCGTGGATGAGCTCCGGGTCGGTGACATACTCGATGTCCTCGCCCTCGTCCAGCGGCAAGGTAGTGGTCAGAATGGGCGCGTCGAGCAGACGGCAGATGTCACGGATGATATCGTTGTCGGGCACCCGGATGCCCACCTCCTTCCGGTTGCGGAAGATCTTGGGCAGCCGACTGTCGGCGTTCAGCACAAAGGTGAAGGGCCCCGGCAGGACCCGCTTCATCAGCTTGAAGGTGGCGTTCTCCACCCGTGCGTACTGGCTGATGTTGCTCAGGTCGTAGCAGATGACGGACAACGAGTGCTTGCGGGAGTCGATTCCCTTCAGCTTGCAGATGCGCTCGATGGAACGCTCCTTCAGGGCATGGCAGCCGATGGCGTACATCGTGTCGGTGGGATAGATGATAATCCCACCGTCATTCAGTACGTCCACCACCCGTTGCAGACGCTCAGGCGCATTGTTCTTGGGGTAGAGTTTGAACAGCATACCGCTTCGTCCCGCTTACGCCTTGGTGCCCAGCAGCCGCTCCGCCATCGCCTTGGCCAGTTCCTTGGCCTGGGCGTAGTTGTCGGCCTTCATTCTCTGCTTCATCTCGATGGGGTTGCCCACCACCTCAAACTTCAGCTTCTCGGCCTGCTCGGCCAGCTTCTTCACGGCCGCGCTGGCCCAAGTATAGGACCCGAAGTAACCGATGAGACGGTTCTTCATCTCGCGGGCGCCTACCTTGCTCAGCAACGACTCCATCTCGGGATAGAGGTGCATGTTGTACGTGGTGCAGCCCACGATGAGGGCACGGTACTTGAAGATGTCGGCCAGGATGTACGAATGGTGCGTGTGCGACACGTTGTGCAGGATGATGTTCTTCACGCCCTGACGGCTCAGCTCCTCCGCAATGGCCTCGGCCAGTTCCTCGGTGTTGCCATACATGGTGCCGTAGGCGATGACCACGCCGTCTTCCCCCTGGTAGCGGCTCAGCTGGTCGTAGAGGGCCACCACCTTCGGGATGTACTCCTCCCACACCGGTCCGTGGGTGGGGCAAATCATCTGGATGGGCAGGCCGCCGCACTTCTGCAGTGCCTTCTGCACGGGATTGCCGAACTTGCCCACGATGTTGGCGTAGTAACGGCGCATCTCGTTCCAGTAGATGTCGGTGTTGATGTTACGGTCGATGCAGCCCCCGTTCAGCGCGCCGAAACAGCCGAAAGCGTCGCCCGAGAAGAGGATGCCCTCGGTTTCGTCGAACGTCACCATGGTCTCGGGCCAGTGGACCATCGGAACCAGGTAGAAGCGGAGGTTGTGATGGCCCAACTTCAGGAAGTCCCCGTCGGCCACCACGTAACGGTCGCCCGTCACGCCATAGTAGCCTTCCACCATGTCGAACGTCTTCTTGTTGCCCACCAGCACGATGTCGGGATAGTACTGCTTGATGAGGGCGATGGAGCCGGAGTGGTCGGGCTGCATGTGGTTGATGATGAGATAATCAATCTTACGGTCGCCGATGACGCTGCGGATTTTCTTGAGATAGAGCTCGAAGAAGGCCACATCGACCGTGTCCACGAGGGCCACCATGTCATCGTCGGCGATGAGGTAAGAGTTATACGATACGCCGTACGGCAACGGCCAAAGATTCTCGAACAATGCCTTGGTGCGGTCGTTCACACCTACGTAGTGTACTTTTCCTTTCAGTTCCATATTGTTACTTGTTTACAGTTATTCCAATGATTGCAGGTATTCCTTGCCCTGCCAGGTGTCGCGTTCGGCCATGCGGCGGCGTACCCGGGCGGTGAACTCATGGTTCTTCAGTCCCCAGTCGGGCGCAATGAGCAGTTCCTTGGGCGACTGCGAGACGAAGCGTTCCAGCACGAGGTCGGGACGCAGCCGCTCCACATAGTCGATGGCCAGGTCGATGTACTCATCGGCGGTATAGAGCCGGAAGTCCTCCGGCCGCCGGGCGAATTCCTCGGCCATCCGCGTGCCCCGGATGAGCTGCAGCTGGTGCAGCTTGAGGGTGGTGAGCGGCAAGGCGGAGACGTGCGCCGCCTGCTCCATCAGCTCGTCACGACCTTCGCCCGGCAGCCCCAGGATGACATGGCCGCCCGTCAGGATACCCCGTGCGGCGGTCCGCTCCACGGTCGCGCGGGTGCAGGCGAAGTCATGCCCCCGGTTGATGCGCCGCAGGGTGGTGTCGGACGTGCTTTCGATGCCGTACTCCACCAGCAGGAACGTCTGCCGCGACAGCCCTTCCAGGTAGTCCAACAGCGCGTCGGGCATACAGTCGGGACGGGTACCGATGACCAGTCCCACCACATCGTCCACCGACAGGGCCTCCTCGTACATCTGACGCAGTCCGTCCAGGTCGCCATACGTGCTGGTATAGGCCTGGAAATAGGCCAGGTACTTCATGGCAGGATACTTGCGGGCAAAGAATGCCTTCCCCTCTTCCACCTGGCACGCCACGGACTTCTCCGTGCGGCAGTAGGCAGGGTTGAACGTCTGGTTGTTGCAATAGGTACAGCCGCCGTACCCCACCCGCCCGTCGCGGTTGGGACACGTGAATCCTGCGTTGACCGACAGCTTCTGCACCTTCCCCGGAAAACGCCGCGCCAGAAAAGCGGAAAACTCGTTGTATCGTACCTGTTGCTCCATGAAAACCCTTCGTTCTTTCTTTATCGGCTGCAAAAATACGGAAAAAGCGGCAGATTCTCTCTATCCGCCGGATAGTTTTAAGGATTTAGCATATTTTTTCGCTCATCAGCCACCACCGAATCTAAAAAATCGTAACTTTGCAAGAAGAAGGCGAACCTGCGGTATCCAGACAACACCTTCTGACTACCTTATATTATTAACCTATAACCAACTTATATGTATAACGATTTTCAAAAACACCTCGCTACCGAGCTGGCCGCCATCCAGGAAGCCGGACTCTACAAGAACGAACGCCTCATCTGCTCTCCGCAACGGGCGGAAATTACGGTTGCCGGAAAGACCGTGCTGAACTTCTGCGCCAACAACTACCTGGGACTGGCCAACCACCCCGCCCTCATCGAGGCCGCCAAGCAGGCCATGGACGAACGGGGCTACGGCATGTCGTCTGTCCGCTTCATCTGCGGTACTCAGGACCGTCATAAAGACCTCGAAAAAGCCATCGCCAACTTCTTCGGCACGGAAGACACCATCCTCTATGCCGCCTGCTTCGACGCCAACGGCGGCGTGTTCGAACCGCTGCTGGGACCGGACGACGCCATCATCTCCGACGCGCTGAACCATGCGTCCATCATCGACGGCGTACGCCTCTGCAAGGCACAGCGTTTCCGCTATGCCAACGCTGACATGGCCGACCTCGAAGAGAAGCTGAAGGCCGCCGCCAACTGCCGCTTCCGCCTCATCGTGACCGACGGCGTGTTCTCCATGGACGGCAATGTATGCCCGTTGGACAAGATTTACGAACTGGCCAACCAGTACAACGCCATGGTCATGGTGGACGAGTCGCACTCCGCCGGCGTGGTCGGCCAGACCGGACGCGGCGTGACCGAGCTGCACAACCTGCGCGGACAGATTGAAATCATCACCGGCACGCTGGGCAAGGCCTTCGGCGGTGCGGTGGGCGGCTTCACCACAGGTAAGAAGGAAATCATCGACATGCTGCGCCAGCGCTCCCGTCCGTACCTGTTCTCGAACTCCTTGCCGCCGATGGTCGTGGCTGCCGGCATCAAGATGTTCCAGATGATGGACGAGACCAACGAGCTGCAGGACAAGCTGCACGCCAACACCGACTACTTCCGCGAGAAGATGCTGGCCGCCGGCTTCGACATCAAGCCGACCCAATCGGCCATCTGCGCCGTGATGCTCTACGACGCCAAGCTGTCGCAGCAAATGGCGGCCCGTCTGCAGGAGGAGGGCATCTACGTGACCGGCTTCTTCTATCCGGTAGTGCCGAAGGGCGAGGCCCGCATCCGCGTGCAGATTTCCGCCGGCCACGAACGCGAACACCTCGACAAGTGTATCGCCGCCTTCACGAAAATCGGCAAGGAACTGGGAGTCATCAAATAAACGAATAGGAGATCCTGACCATGAAAGCATTAGTAAAGAAAGAGCCCATGAAGGGCATTTGGATGGAGGACGTGCCCGTGCCCGAAGTCGGCGTGAACGACGTGCTCATCAAAATCAAGAAAACCGCCATCTGCGGCACCGACCTGCACATCTACAAATGGGACGAATGGAGCCAGAAGACCATCAAGACCCCGATGACCATCGGTCATGAGTACGTGGGCATTGTGGCCGAAGTGGGTGCCGGCGTACAGAAAGTGAAGGTGGGCGACCGGGTGACCGGCGAAGGACACATCGCCTGCGGACAGTGCCGTAACTGCCGACGAGGCAAGCAGCACATCTGCGAAAGCAGCATCGGCGTGGGCGTGAACCGCGACGGTGCCTTTGCAGAATACCTGTGCATCCCCGAGTCGAACGTGGTGAAGTTAGACGACCGTATCTCCGACGACATGGCCGCCATCATGGACCCCTTCGGCAACGCTACCCACACCGCGCTCTCGTTCCCGCTGCTGGGTGAGGACGTGCTCATCACCGGTGCCGGACTGATTGGCACCATGGCGACCGCCATCGCCCGCTTTGCCGGCGCCAAGCGGGTCATCGTGACCGACCTGAACGACTACCGCTTGGACATCGCCCGCCGCATGGGAGCCACCCGCACGGTGAACGCCGCGAAGGGAGAAACGGTGGAAGGTGTGATGAAGGAAATGGGCATCCGCGGTTTCGACGTGGGCTTGGAGATGTCCGGCTCGCCGGTGGCCTTCCGCGACATGGTGGCCCACATGTACAACGGCTCGAAAATCGCCCAGTTGGGCATCCTGCCGCCCAGCACCACGGTGGACTGGAGTGAGATTATCTTCAAGGCACTGACCATCAAGGGTATCTACGGCCGTCAGATGTGGGAGACCTGGTACAAGATGGAGCAGATGCTGCTGTCGGGACTCGACCTGACCCCGGTCATCACCCACCACTTCCCCATCGACGAGTTCCAGAAAGGCTTCGATGTGATGGAGTCGGGACTCTGCGGAAAGGTCATCCTGGATTGGGAGTAATTTAAAAAAAACAGGCCGCCTTGCCCGGGCGGCCTGTTTTTTTATTACCATACGTTGGCCCGTCGCTCCGGCGCCACATACATCGCGTCGCCTTCGGCAATGCCAAACGCATCGTACCAGGCCGGGATGTGCGGCAGCGCGCCGTTGACCCTCCAGCGGGCCAGCGAGTGCGGGTCGGACTGGGTATAGACACGGACCTGCTCGTCGCGGATGTTGCCCGCCCACAGCAGGGCATAGGAAAGGAAGAAACGCTGCTCGGGCGTGAAACCGTTCTCCACACCAGCCGGGGCGTCCTTCGTAGCGTTCTGGAACGCCTGGAAGGCAATCTTCAGTCCCCCGTGGTCGGCCAGGTTCTCTCCCAGCGTCAACTCGCCGTTGGCGTGCAGGCCCGGCAGCACCTCAATGCCGTTGAAATAGTCCACCATTACCTGCGTGCGCTCCTTGAACCGGGCGGCATCCTCCGCTGTCCACCAGTCCTTCAGGTTCCCCTCCTTGTCAAACTGACGGCCTTGGTCGTCGAACCCGTGCGTCATCTCATGACCGATCACCACCCCGATGGCCCCATAGTTGCAGGCATCGTCGGCCTCCATGTCGAAGAACGGATACTGCAGGATGGCGGCAGGGAAACAGATTTCGTTGGTAGAAGGGTTGTAATAGGCGTTCACCGTCTGCGGGTTCATCAGCCATTCGGTCTTATCGACCGGCTTGCCCACACGGCTGTACATGTCCTTCACGCCCCAGGCGGCGGCACGACACACATTGGCCCAGTAGGAGTCCTTCTCCACCGCCAGGTCCGAATAGTCCTTCCACTGGTCGGGATAACCGATCTTGACCGTAAAGGCCGCCAGCTTCTCGTGCGCCTTCGCCTTGGTGCTGTCGCACATCCACTCCTGCGCGTCAATGCGCTGGCCCAAGGAAACCTGCAGGTTCTTCACCAACTGCAGCATCCGCTCCTTGGCGGCGGCAGGGAAATACTTCTCCACGTACAGCTGTCCCACTAACTCGCCCAAGAGGCCGTTCACCGAACCGACGGCCCGCTTCCAGCGCGGACGGTTCACCTGACGGCCGCTCAGCACCTTGCCGTAGAAGTCGAAGCGCGCGGCCACAAAGTCATCGCTCAGGTACGGAGCGGCGGCATCCAACAGGTTGTACTGCAGGTAAGCGACATGCTTCGACACGGGCAACGTGTTCATCAGGCTCACCACTTCCTGCAGGGGTTCCACCTGCTCTACGTTCAGCTCGTCCAGCCCCTCAATGCCAAAGGCACGGAGATAGCCGGCCCAATCAACCCCAGCGAACTGCTGCTGGAAGGCCGCGAACGTCATCTTGTGGTAGTTGGCTTCCGGGTCACGGCGCTGTACGGCACTGAACGACTTCTCCGCAATGCGGGTCTCGATGTCGAGGACATCCGCCGCCTTGCGCTCCGCCTCCTCGTCCGTGCAGCCCGCCAGGCGGAACAGGCGGGCGATGTACGCCCGGTACTGGGTGCGGATGTTTTCCGTCACGCTGTCCGTGGCCAAGTAATACTCCTTCTCACCCAGGTTGATGCCTCCCTGCGCCAGCTGGAAAATGTTCCGGTCGCTGTTCTTGGGGTCGGCATACACATACGCGGAGAAGTAGGTCCCCACACCCGCGTTCACCAGTTCGGCCACCATCGGCAGCAGCTGGCGCTTGTCCGAGAGAGCGGCCATCCGGTCGTAGAGCGCCTTCACCGGTGCCATGCCCTGCTCGTTCAGCGTCACGCTGTCCATCGCCAGGTTGTACAGGTCCCCGATTTTCTGCGCGGCGGTTCCCGCTGGGTGCTGGCCGGCCGCCAGTCCCTCGATCAGCTCCTTCAGCTTCGCCTGGTTGTTCTCCTCCAACAGCTCGAAGGCCCCATACCTGGAATACTCGTCGGTCAGCGGATGCGCGTCGTTCCATCCGCCGGTCGCATACCGTGCGAAATCCTGGCCCGGTGCCATGGTCGTGTCCAAGTTGGCCAGGTCGATTCCCCTTGCCGTCGTGCCCTTCTGTCCGGCACACCCGGCAGCCATCGCCGCCACAGCAAGGGCGGCGACCGCTACATACTTTCTTGTTTTCATCAGCTTGTTCATTGTTCTATCCTTAAAAGTTAGTTGCTCATTGCTTCCAGTTCCATCATCGCCGCCTCCCATTCGGTCTCCACCTCGGCCATCTGCTGTTTGAGCGCCTGGTGCCGTTCGTAGAGCTGCATGTCCGAGGCCCCCTCGGGGGTCGCCATCCGCTCCTCGACCTCGCGTACCTGCTCCTCTATGCGTGCGATACGTTCCTCGCAGTCGGCCACCTGCCTTTCCAGCTTGCGGATCCGCTTGTTCTGCTCCTTCAGGGCCTCGTACGACAGCTTGCTCTCACTGGCCGGTGCCTCCCCCTTCCTCGCCTTGGCGGCCGGAGCGGCGGACGGCTGCGACAGCTGCAGCTGGTCGAGCGACTCCAACCGCTTCTTCTGCAAGAAGTCGTAGATGCCGCCGAGGTGCTCCTTCACCAGTCCTCCGCCGAACTCATAGACCTTCGTCACCAGTCCGTCAAGGAACTCACGGTCATGGGACACCACGATGACCGTCCCGTCGAAGTCGCGGATGGCCTCCTTCAGCACATCCTTCGAACGCATGTCAAGGTGGTTGGTCGGCTCGTCGAGAATCAGGAAGTTCACCGGCTCCAACAACAGCTTGATCATCGCCAACCGGCTCCGTTCGCCGCCCGACAACACCTTCACCTTCTTGTCCGAAGCCTCCCCGCCGAACATGAACGCGCCGAGGATGTCCCGGATCTTCAGGCGGATGTCGCCCTTCGCCACTCGGTCGATGGTGTCGAACACCGTCAGGTTCTCGTCCAGCAGCTGCGCCTGGTTCTGCGCGAAATAGCCCACCAGCACATTATGGCCGATGGTCAGCTGGCCCTCGTAGGGAATCTCGTCCATGATACACTTCACCAAGGTGGACTTTCCCTCTCCGTTCTTGCCCACGAAGGCCACCTTCTCGCCCCGCCGGATGGTCAGGTCCACGTCGTGGAACACCACATGGTCGCCATACGCCTTCCTGACCCCCTCGCAGATGACGGGGTAGTTGCCCGACCGCATGGCCGGCGGAAACTTCAGGTGCAGCGACGAGTTGTCCTCCTCGTCCACCTCGATGCGCTCGATTTTCTCCAACTGCTTGATGCGGCTCTGCACCTGCACCGCCTTGGTCGCCTTGTAGCGGAAGCGCTCGATGAAGTCCTCCGTATCCTTGATTTCCTTCTGCTGGTTCTCGTAGGCCCGCAGCTGCTGCTCGCGGCGTTCCTTGCGCAACACCACAAACTCGTCGTAGGCCACCTTGTAGTCGTAGATGTGGCCGCAGGAAATCTCGATGGTACGGTTGGTCACATTATTGATAAAGGCCCGGTCGTGGCTCACCAGCACCACCGCCCCCGGACACACCTTCAGGAAATTCTCCAACCACTGGATGCTCTCGATGTCGAGGTGGTTGGTCGGCTCGTCCAGCAGCAGCACGTCCGGACGGCGCAGCAGGATTTTCGCCAGCTCGATACGCATCCGCCAGCCTCCGCTGAACTCCGAGGTGGGCCGTTCGAAGTCCGTCCGGCTGAACCCCAGTCCGGTGAGCGTCCGCTCCATCTCGGCCCGGTAGTTCGTGCCCCCCATCATCAGGAAGCGCTCGTTGTCGTGCGTGAACCGCTCAATCAACTCGTGGTATCCCTCCGAGTCGTAGTCCGTACGTTCCGCCAGCTCCTGACTCATGCGGTCGATGCGTGCCTGCATCTCCGCAATGTGGTCGAACGCCATTTCCGTCTCTTCAATCACCGTGCGCGTGTCGCTGAGCACCATCACCTGCGGCAGGTAGCCGATGGTCACGCCCCGCTGCACCGCCACCACTCCTTCTGTGGGCCGCTGCAGGCCGGCCAGTATCTTCAGCAGGGTCGATTTGCCCGCTCCGTTCTTGCCCACCAGGGCAATGCGGTCCTTCTTGTTGATGACAAACGACACGTCCTCGAACAAAGGCGTGACGCCAAACTCCACTTTCAGTCCTTCTATCGATATCATTGTTGTTCCAATACCTTATTAATAAAACGCCGCAAAGGTACAAGTTTTTCGGCACATATTCAAGTTTCGGCCGATTTCCGTTCGGCTGTCACATTCGTCAGGATTTCCGACATTTTTGCAGCGGACCGATACAGAAATCTGACAAAAAGTCACTCATTATCAACACCTTCTCTACTCATCAGGGATTGGCAAGACATTTGGAGCACCAGCAGTGAATTCAAGAACTAACAGACAAAAGAAAGGAGACAAGATATGAATTTCAACAACTTTACCATCAAATCGCAAGAAGCCGTGCAGCAGGCGGTGAACCTCGTGCAAAGCCGCGGGCAGCAGGCCATCGAACCTGAACACCTCCTTGCAGGGGTGCTGAAGGCAGGTGAGAACGTGACCAACTTCCTCTTCCAGAAGCTCGGTGTCAACGGCCAGCAGGTGGCCACCGTGCTCGATCGGCAAGTGGCTTCGTTGCCCAAGGTGCAGGGAGGCGATCCCTACCTGAGCCGCGACGCCAACGAGGTGCTGCAGAAAGCAACCGACTACTCCAAGGAGCTGAAGGACGAGTACGTGTCGATAGAGGCCTTGCTGCTGGCGCTGCTCAACGTGAAGAGCACCGCCGCGAACATCCTGAAGGATGCCGGCGTGAGCGACAAGGAACTGAGAGCCGCCATCACCGAGCTCCGGCAGGGACAGAACGTCACCTCGCAATCGACCGAGGACACCTACCAGTCGCTGGGCAAGTACGCCATCAACCTCATCGAAGCGGCACGCAACGGCAAGCTCGACCCGGTCATCGGCCGTGACGAGGAAATCCGGCGGGTGCTGCAGATCCTGAGCCGACGGACGAAGAACAATCCGGTGCTGATCGGTGAACCGGGTACCGGTAAGACCGCCATCGTGGAAGGGCTGGCCCAGCGTATCCTGCGCGGCGATGTGCCCGAGAACCTGAAGAACAAGCAACTCTACTCGCTCGACATGGGCGCGCTGGTGGCCGGTGCCAAGTACAAGGGTGAGTTCGAGGAACGGCTGAAGTCGGTCATCAACGAGGTGACGAAGTCGGACGGCAACATCATCCTCTTCATCGATGAGATCCACACCCTCGTCGGTGCCGGAAAGGGCGAAGGAGCCATGGACGCCGCCAACATCCTGAAGCCGGCACTGGCCCGGGGCGAGTTGCGGAGCATCGGTGCCACCACCCTCGACGAGTACCAGAAGTACTTCGAGAAAGACAAGGCCCTGGAACGCCGGTTCCAGACCGTCATGGTGAACGAGCCGGACACCGCCAGCTCCATCTCCATCCTGCGCGGACTGAAGGAACGCTACGAGAACCACCACCAGGTGCGCATCAAGGACGAGGCCATCATCGCCGCCGTGGAGCTGAGCAACCGGTACATCACCGAGCGGTTCCTGCCCGACAAGGCCATCGACCTGATGGACGAGGCGGCCGCCAAACTGCGGATGGAACGTGACTCACTGCCCGAGGAACTGGATGAGATTGAACGCCGGCTGAAACAGCTGGAAATCGAGCGCGAGGCCATCAAGCGCGAGAAGGACGAGACAAAGCTGGCGCAGCTCAACAAGGAGATTGCCGAACTGAAGGAACAGGAGACTTCCTACAAGGCCAAGTGGCAGAGTGAAAAGGAACTGGTGAACAAGATACAGGCCAACAAGCAGGCCATCGAGCAGCTGAAGTTCGAGGCCGACAAGGCCGAACGTGAGGGAGATTACGGCAAGGTGGCCGAGATCCGCTACGGCAAGCTGCAGGCACTGGAGGCCGAAATCAAGGACATCCAGGAGAACCTGAAGCGGCAGCAGGGCGACAACGCCATGATCAAGGAGGAGGTGACCGCCGAGGACATCGCTGATGTGGTATCCCGCTGGACCGGCATCCCCGTAAGCAAGATGCTGCAGAGCGAACGCGAGAAGCTGCTCCACTTGGAGGACGAGCTCCACAAGCGGGTGGTAGGCCAGGACGAGGCCATCTCGGCCGTCGCCGATGCCGTACGCCGCAGCCGTGCCGGACTACAGGACCCCAAGCGGCCCATCGGATCGTTCATCTTCCTCGGCACCACGGGGGTGGGAAAGACCGAACTGGCGAAGGCATTGGCCGAATACCTCTTCGACGACGAGTCGCTGATGACCCGTATCGACATGAGCGAGTACCAGGAGAAGCATACCGTGTCGCGGCTCATCGGAGCGCCTCCGGGCTACGTCGGCTACGACGAGGGCGGACAGCTCACCGAGGCCGTGCGGCGGAAACCTTACTCGGTCGTGCTCTTCGATGAAATCGAGAAGGCGCACCCCGATGTGTTCAACATCCTGCTGCAAGTACTCGACGACGGACGGCTGACCGACAACAAGGGACGGTTAGTGAACTTCAAGAACACCATCATCATCATGACGTCGAACCTCGGCAGCTCGTACATCCAGAGCCAGTTCGAGAAAATCAACGCCCAGAACCACGACCAGGTGGTGGAAGAGACGAAGACCGAAGTGATGAGTATGCTGAAGAAGACCATCCGTCCGGAGTTCCTGAACCGTATCGACGAGATTATCATGTTCCAGCCGCTCGACCAGGAGCAGATCGAACAGATTGTCCGGCTGCAGGTGAACGGTATCCGCAAGATGCTGGAGGAGAACGGTGTGACCTTGCAGATGAGCGACCAGGCCATCCGGTTCATCGCCTCCGCCGGTTTCGACCCCGAGTTCGGCGCCCGTCCCGTGAAGCGCGCCATCCAGCGCTACCTGCTCAACGACTTGTCGAAGCAGCTGCTGGCACAGCGCGTGGACCGCACCCGCCCCATCATCGTGGAGCGCACCGCCGACGGACTGGGCTTCCGGAACTGACACCGCCCGGCCGCCAGTCGGGTCCTAAGATTACAAAGGCACAAGGAAGGGAATCCCCTTTCCTTGTGCCTTTGCTGTGTATGGATGAATAATCGAGTAGGTCGGGAAACGAAAGTTTTCTGACCTACTTTCGTTTCCTTTCCTCTCACACCACCGTACGTGCCGTTCGGCATACGGCGGTTTAATTTGTTTTCAAAGCGTGCCTAATCGTGTAGTAGTCCAAGCAACTTATCAGACCCTTGCGAGAGAGGATTTCTTTCGATATTGCTCTTACCACGCAGGTCTTGGTGACTACCCATTGATAGCGATTGCCAACGTAGGAAGTACGTTTTGCAAGTTCTTCGGGTATTCCGAGCTTGTGCAGACCCCATGCTCGTTTGCTCGGCTTCTTCCATTGCTTCCATATTATCACCCTCAGCCGTGTGCGTAAATGAGCATCTATTTCTTCCATTTTTCCTTTCATCTTGCTTATGGAGAAGTAGTTTATCCATCCTCGTATCACGGGGTTGAGTCGTGATATACGGTCTGCCATTGAGATGCTCCAAGAGCGTTTTGTAAGGTGTTTTAGCTTGCGCTTGAACTTTTCTATTGATGTCTCATGTGGTCTTGCAGTCCATTTGCGTGTTTGTGTGTCTTTGTAAAAGCCAAAGCCGAGATATTTTAGTTTACTCGGTTTGCACACGTGTGTCTTGGTCGCATTCACTTTTAAACCAAGCTTTTGCTCTATCCATTTCGTTATTGTGTGCATCACCCTATTTGCACTTGCGCTGCTGCCTACTGCTATGACACAATCATCTGCATATCGTACATATCGCAACCCTCTTTTCTCCAACTCTTTATCCAATTCGTTGAGCATTACATTACTCAACAGCGGCGACAAGTTTCCACCTTGTGGTGTCCCGAGCTCCGTAGCCTCGTAAATTCCATTCTCCATTACACCCGATTTTAGATATTTTCGTATCAAGCTCTCGGTGTCGGGGTCGTGGATTACTCGTCCAACGTAGCTCATCAACTTGTCTTGTGGAACGTTGTCAAAGAACTTTTCAAGTCTATGTCCACTATCCATTCATACCCTTCGTTTAGGTACTCTAATAGTTTCAATACTGCTTGCTCGCAGCTTCTGCCTGGGCGGAAGCCGTAGCTGTTCTCTTGAAATTCTTCTTCGAAAATTGGTGTGAGCACTTGAACTATTGCTTGTTGGAGCGTGCGGTCTACTACCGTTGGTATGCCGAGTTTCCTTACCCCTCCGTTCGGCTTGGGTATCTCTACTCGTCTCACCGGCGCCGGCTTGTAACTGCGTTCAAGTATTGACTGTCTGAGCGTAGTCCAATTTGCGTTCATATAGTCTCGCAATTCTTCTACTCTCATTCCGTCTATGCCTGCTCCGCCCTTGTTTGCTATCACTCTTTCAAGTGCTGCCCTTACATTACTCTCGTCGAGTATCTTCGCGATTAGTTTCATCTTCCGTCTTTCTTAATTTCCGCTTCCGATTAGTCTTGCCTACCTCCTCCGCGGTTTTCGGCTCTCATACGCTTTGCCTATTTCCGCTCGTCGGCTATCTTATCGGAACATACATTCTTGATTAACGTTACAAATTATTCGGCCCTTCGCCTCGACTGGCTCGCAATCGGCTACTTCGACCTCTGCTGACTTCTCGACATTCGTTGTTACTATCCCTGCGGACTGCCGAGACCTCACGGGATAAGCCATACATCTTTCATCGTTTACCCGCCTGATTTACGCATCAAGGTTACGGTTGCCTTTGGGATTTTGCTGCCTTTGGCCAGCTTGTCCGCTTGATACGCCTTTGTATCAGATTTCTGTCCGTCGAGCCACGATTTCGCTATTGCTTCCTCTCTCCCAAGCGTCACCGCTTGAAACTTGCAAGTCGCTCTGGGGTTCGTCGGCAACTACGCCCCTTGTGGACTTTCACCACAGATGTATGACGTGCCCGTCATACCAAAAAAAGGAGGTCCAACGACCTCCTGAAAGAAGAGCCTCTTGTCGGATTCGAACCAACGACCCCGAGATTACAAATCACGTGCTCTGGCCAACTGAGCTAAAGAGGCGGGTGGGTAAGCTGACCATATCGCGCCGCTACAACCAACTACCTTTGCTGCGATCAAGCCCTGGAGGATTCGAAGGGAGCTGGCCGTATGGGACTTACCCGTATTTCTTGTTTGCGGGTGCAAAGGTAGGCATTTTTTTTGAATCTGCAATACTTTCCGCAAAAAAAGTGCAAAAAACAGGGGAATATTCGTTTTTTCAGTACCGTTTCTCGGTTACTTAGGAGAAAAACCGTACTTTTGCGCCCGAAAACCAGCTATTGTATCAGAATGACCGACAACCGACCGATTACCCTTCAGGAAGCCGCCTTACGGTATGGCACATTCATGGGACTGTATTGGATGATCAAGTTCACCTTCATTCCCATGGGCTTCAACGCTCCCTTCCTGCACCTGCTGTTCGTGGGCTTCACCTTGTTTGTCCCCGTACTGGGCTACATCTATACCAAGCAATACCGCAACCGGTACCGGGGCGGAGCGCTGACCTTCAGCGAAGGGTTCCTGTTCACCTTCCTTCTCTATGTGGCCGCCACGATGCTGACCTTTCTGGCGCACTACCTCTACTTCCGGTTCTTCGACCACGGCTTCCTGGCGGACGCCTACCGGGAGCAGCTGCAGGCCGCCCGGGACATGGCGGAAGGCGAAATGATAGGACTGATGGAGCAGTCGGCCAACGTGTTCGAGGAAATCGCCGCCTGGTCGGCCTCACGGACCGCGTTCTGGCTGGCCTGGCAGAACCTCTTCTACTGCACCCCACTGGCCATCGTCACCGCCCTTCTGGTGCGAAAAAACATTCCGAACCATTCCTAACGACATCAAACCAACAACTATGGATATTTCAGTAGTCATCCCTTTATATAATGAGGAAGAATCCTTGCCCGAACTGTACGCATGGATTGAGCGTGTGATGCACGCCAACGGCTTCAGCTATGAAGTCATCTTCGTGAACGACGGCAGCACAGACGGTTCCTGGCGTGTCATCGAAGCGCTGAAGGAGGCCCATCCCGACACGGTGAAGGGCATCAAGTTCCGCCGCAACTACGGCAAGTCGCCCGCCTTGTTCTGCGGATTCGAACGCGCGGAAGGACGCGTCGTCATCACCATGGACGCTGACCTGCAGGACAGCCCCGACGAGATACCGGAACTCTACCGCATGATTACCGCCGAGGGGTACGACCTGGTGTCGGGCTGGAAGCAGAAACGCTACGACCCGCTCTCGAAGACGCTGCCCACGAAACTCTTCAACGCCACCGCCCGCGCCATCTCGGGCATCCACAACCTGCACGACTTCAACTGCGGGCTGAAGGCGTACCGGCGCGAAGTGGTGAAGAACATCGAGGTCTATGGCGAGATGCACCGCTACATCCCCTACTTGGCCAAGAACGCGGGCTTCGGACGCATCGGCGAGAAGGTGGTCCGCCACCAGGCCCGCAAGTACGGCAAGACGAAGTTCGGGCTGAACCGTTTCGTCAACGGCTACTTAGACCTGCTCACCCTGTGGTTCCTCTCCACCTTCGGGGTGAAGCCCATGCACATCTTCGGCTTCCTGGGCTCCATCATGTTCCTGCTGGGCTTCGTGGCCGTGGTCATGACGGGGGCCACCAAGCTCTACGACATGTACGCGGGCAACCCCTACCGGCTCGTGACGGACAACCCCTACTTCTACCTGTCCCTCACGACGATGGTCATCGGCACACAACTGTTCCTCGCGGGCTTCCTCGGCGAGCTCATCGCCCGCAACTCGCAGGAGCGCAACAAGTACCAGATTGAACAAGAATTCTGACACCATGAGACAGCTACCTATCCTCATCCCCCTGGCCGCCCTGTTGCTCTGCCTCCTGCCTGCCTGCGAGGTGGAGAACTGCCCGCCGAACGCCCTCAGCTTTGCCTGCTTCACCCTGAAGGACGGCAACGGCAAGAACGTGTCGTTCAGCACGCCCCTCACCGTAGTGGGCATCGAGACGGCCGGAGGCACCACCGTGTGCGATACCCTCATCAACCAGGAGTCGGGCGCGTCCCGCCTCAGCCTTCCGCTCAGCTATGCCGACGAGACCCGCTTCGTGCTGCGCTACTCGGAAACGGAGGCAGACACCGTCACGGTGCGCCACCGCAACATCCCGCATTTCCTGAACATCGACTGCGGAACGATGATGTTTCACGAGGTGACCCACGTGTCCACCACGCGCCATGCCATCGACTCGATTGTCCTCACCAACCCGAACATTGACAATTATGAAAAAGAGAATTTCAAGATTTATTTTCCTCCTGTGTCTGCTGAGTAACCTCCTGACAGGGGCCTGGGCGCAAGGCTCGGTCGCCCAGAAGCTGGTTCCCGCCTCGCCCGGCACGGACGGCCCCTTCTACCGGGGCAGCTCCATCGGGGTGGAAGTGGCGGGCCCCATCAGCCACTATATCCTGGGGAGCGACATCCTCAGTTCGGAAGTGCAGCTGCAGGGCAACCTGCTGGGACGGTACCTGCCGACGCTGGAAATCGGCTACGGCAAGGCGGACAAGCTGAACGATGACAACGACCTGCACTACAAGACCTCGGCGCCGTATGTCCGCATCGGGCTGGACTATAACCTGTTCCACAAGAAGCCTTACCTGCCCGGCTACCTGGCAGTGGGCCTACGCTACGGGCACTCCTCGTTCAAGTACGACGTGAGCGGCCCCGACATGCAGGACCCCAACTACGGGGGCCAGGTGAGCGTGCCTTTCCGCTACGAGGGAGTGAAGAGCACCGCCAGCTGGTTGGAGCTGGTGGCCAGCGTGAAGGTGCAGGTCTGGAAACAGCTCCACATGGGCTGGGCCGTGCGCTACAAGGCTCGCATGAAAGTGGAAGAGACGGAGAACACGGTTCCCTGGTACGTGCCCGGCTTCGGCAAGAATACCTCGGGCAACTTCGTGCTGACGTATAACTTGATGTATAACCTCCCCTTCTGATTAGCGAACCGACTATGTACCAACTTGAAATCTGGTTGCTTGCCATCAGCCTCGCCATCGACTGTTTCACCGTATCGGTGGCCAGTGGCGCGTTCCTGCGCCGCGTGCACTGGAACACCTTCCTCACCATGGCGTTCTTCTTCGGCCTCTTCCAGGCTCTGATGCCCTTCATCGGCTGGCTCGGCGCCAGCCGCTTCCACCACCTCATCGAGGACTTCGACCATTGGATTGCTTTCGCCCTCCTCTGCTTTCTCGGAGTGCGCATGATCCGGGAGGGCATGTGTCCTGACCAGGACGATGAGCATCCCCACTTCGACCCCACGCGGCTGCGTACCATCCTCTCCTTGGCCGTAGCCACCAGCATCGACGCACTGGCCGTGGGCATCTCCTTCGCCTTTGCGGGCCACACCACCCTCACCTCGCTGGCGTTTCCGCTCACGGCCATCGGCATCGCCTCGTTCGTACTCTCCGTCGTGGGCTGCCTCATCGGCGTGTACTTCGGCAAGCACACCCGCTTCAAGATGGAATACTTCGGCGGTGCGGTGCTGATAGGCATCGGCGTGAAAATCGTGCTGGAACACCTGGGACTGCTGATCTAATATTTACCCTTTACATACAGAACAACGTGAACAAGAATTCTTTGAAATGGCAATTGCCCTTCCTGGTGCTGCTCATTGTCGGCACCGTACTGATTCTGAAGAAACAAGCCCCCTACCAGACCGACCAGGGACTGGTGTTTGGCACGATGTACCGCATCACCTATCAGTCAAAGGAGCCCCTGAAAGAGGCCATCGAAGACGAGCTGCGAAAGGTGGACCAGTCGCTCTCGCCCTTCAACCCCACCTCGGTCATCACGCGCATCAACAACAACACGGACCTGCGCACGGACAGCCTGTTCGCCCACGTGTTCCGGCTGGCGAAAAGGGTATCGGCAGCCACGGACGGCGCGTTCGACATCACGGTAGCTCCGCTGGTGAACACCTGGGGCTTCGGGTTCAAGTCCGGCAACGGGGTGGATCCCGCCACCATCGACAGCCTCCGCCAGTTGGTGGGCATCGGAAAGGTGGAACTGGCCCCCGACGGCACCCT
>JAQXRG010000028.1 GCA_029218405.1 Bacteroidales bacterium | reverse complement strand
GACTATGGCGCGAAGGTTCCACCTCTTCCCATTCCGAACAGAGAAGTTAAGCTTCGCCACGCCGATGGTACTGCGCAAGTGGGAGAGTAGGTAGTCGCCGTCTTGGAAGCCCCGGAAGCCGAAAGGTTCTCCGGGGCTTTTCCTTTTTTCAGAGCAGTTGGCTGAGTCTTCTTCTCTGTTTCGTGAGGCCCGTCATCTCCCTTTGGCTACGGGAGGTGCGCAGGAAGTGTTTGTAGGGCCTTCTGAGGATGGCTGAAATGTTATGATTCCTTAATTGTTTCCCCTGTTTTTAAGAATCAAGCCTTTTTGTCTTCCTCTTTTTTTCGTCCTTCCTGCTTTATTTGAGTTATATTTTTGGCGAAAAATAGTATCATATTGTGCATTTTTTATGCATATATCTATAATTTATTAATCTTTTTCTTCATTTGGTGACAAAATACCATTCTTTTGGTATTGCATACTTACTGGAATATCTCTATCTTTGCGCCCGATTAATAATAACTATATTTATTTAAATTAAATGAGAGTGTATGAGTAAGAAGTTAATGTTACTCCTCACCTATGTGTTTATTACGATAGGTGTAATGGCCCAGACCGCAAAAGTCTCGGGTATCGTTATCTCTGAAGAGGATGAGCAGCCTGTTGTCGGTGCTTCCATTTTGGCTGAGGGAACCACTATTGGTACCATTACCGACATTGACGGCCATTTCTCGTTGAGCAATCTTCCGGCTTCTGTGAAGCATTTGGTGATTTCCTACATTGGCATGAAGTCCCAGAAAGTGGCTGTGCGTCCCAATGTACGGGTAGTGTTGAAAACAGACTCGGAAGAGTTGGATGAAGTGATGGTAGTGGCGTATGGTACTACCAAGCGTTCTGCCTTTACGGGTTCGGCCGCTGTCTTGGACCAGGAAAAGATTAAGACTCCTGCCGCTTCTGTCGATAAGTCGCTTGCCGGTCAGCTGGCAGGTGTGCAAGTTCTCTCTGCCGGTGGTCAGCCGGGTTCTTCCACTTCGTTCCGCATCCGTGGATCCGGTTCTCTGAACGCTTCGAACGAGCCGTTGATTGTGATTGACGGTGTGGCTACTTCCAATATGGAGTACAGCCAGGTGGCAGATGGTAACGATTCTTCCAGTAACATTCTAGCTTCCTTAAACTCGAACGACATTGAGTCGATTACAGTGCTGAAGGATGCCGCTGCCGCTGCCTTGTACGGCTCACGTGCCGCTAATGGTGTCGTGCTGATTACGACCAAAAGTGGTAAGAGCGGTAAGACAAAAGTCTCCTTGGACGCCAAGTTCTCTTGGGCCAAACTGGGGGAGGCCTATGACATCATGAACTCGGAACAATACTACAAGACCTTGTTCAACTACTACAACGCACAGGGCAAGGGATCGGATTGGGCCAACGAGCAGACGCAGGGGGCCATTACGCACAACCCCTATAACAACGACTATCCTTTGGACACCAACGGAAACGTGGTCAGCGGCGCACGCATTGTGGTGGACACTGACTGGCAGAAGGAAGTGTTCAAGACAGCCGCCACACAGGACTATACTGTCAACGTGAGCGGTGGTAACGACCGTACGACTCATTTCTTCTCGGTGGGTTACCTGAATCAGGACGGTATCGCCCCGGCAGCTGACTACAAACGTTATTCCGCTAAAATCAACATTGACACAAAGGCCAATAACTGGTTGCGTGCGGGCTTGAACGTGAACTTCTCTCATTCTGTCCAGAACACGACAGTGGCCGGTTCGGCCGGTGCCAGCCCTCTGTACAACTCTTTGACGTTCCCTGGTGGTGTGCCTGTTTACGTGGTGGACAAGGAAGGCAAACCGGTATTGGATGCCAACGGTGAGCTCCAGTACAATTTCACCAATCCCGTTTCGTTGGATTTCAACCCGCTGGCCATTCCGAATATGGACACACACCGCACCAAGACCTACCGTCTGTTGGCAACGACGTACCTGGAACTCGAACCGATTGCCGGTCTGAAGCTGAAGACAGTCTTCTCGCCGGACTTCATCACGAACGATGAGCATCGTTACTGGAACAAGGAGCACGGTAACGGCCCCGCTTACAACGGCCGTTTGGACAAGTACCACACAGTGGATTTGATGTACACTTCTACCAATACCATCTCTTATGCACGTACGTTCGCTGAAAAACACCAGATGAACCTGATGGCAGGTATGGAGTATTGGCGGAGCCAGTACGAGTACTTGTATGCCGGCGGCCGTGACCTGCTGGGTGACATGCAGGAACTGGATGTCGCTGCGGGCAGTTTTTCTCCGTCTTCTTATTCTACGAAAGAAGTGCTGATCTCGTACTTCGGCCGTGGTGAGTATTCGTACAATGACAAGTACAACGCTTCGTTCAGCATCCGTCGGGACGGTTCGTCCGTGTTCGGTACCGACACCAAGTGGGGTTCTTTCTGGAGTGCCGGTTTCTCCTGGCGCCTGAAGCAGGAAGACTTCCTGAAAGACGTGGAGTGGATTGACAACCTGAAGCTCCGTCTGAGTTATGGTACTTCCGGTAACAAGGGCGGCTTGGAACGCTACCAGTCCTTGGGCTTGTGGGAAGTCAGCGCTGATTACAAATACGATGTATATAACGGTGCGTGGCTGACCCAGCTGGCCAATACGAACCTGGGTTGGGAAAAGCAGAAGATGCTCAACGTGGGTGTGGACTTCAGCTTCTGGAACCGTTTCTATGGTTCGGTGGACTACTTCAACAAGACCTCCGACGGCCTGCTGTATGACCTGCCCATCTCTTCGGAGACCGGTCTGACCAAACTGAAGATGAACGCTGCCAAGACTGCCAACTATGGTGTGGAACTGGTATTGGGCGCACAGGTGCTCCGCGACACTCCGTTGAAGTGGAACATGGAACTGAACGCTTCCTTCATCAAGGATGAGATCAAGGACCTCTATGGTGACAACGATATCCAGCAGACCTCCTACCAGAAGATTTGGAGCGTAGGGGGCAGCCAGTACGAGTTCTACATGCCGACCTGGGCAGGTGTGGACTCGAGCAACGGACAGCCGTTGTGGTACAAGGTAGATGCGAACGGAACACGCACGACCACCAGCACGTACAGTGAGGCAACGTACGAACGTCAGGGCCGTTCTACCCCCGATGTCTATGGTGGTTTCACCAACAAACTGTCGTACAGGAACTTCGACCTCTCCATTCAGTTGAACTATCAGTTCGGTGGCAAGGTGTATGATGGATTGTATGCTACGTTGATGGACGGTAGCAGCAACTTCGGTACCAACATGCATACGGACAACCTGAACGCCTGGTCGGAAAGCAACAAGAACAGCGAGTTCCCGAAGATTGGTGCCAACGCAGCTTCCAGCAGCTTGTCGAGCCGGTTCTTGTATGACGCTTCGTACCTGAAGGTGAAGAACATTACACTGTCGTACACCTTACCGCGCATTCCGTGCTTGGCCAACGCTGTCAGCAGCGCCCGTGTGTTCGCCAGTGTGGACAATCTCGCCACATGGTTCATGTCCGACTATCAGGGGTATGATGACCTGGATGTTTACGGTGTACACGGTTACCGTCTCTATCCTGCCACTCCGACTCCCAGAACCTGGACAGTGGGTGTGAATGTTACTTTCTAATTTATTTATAATCTATAGAATCCTGTATGAAAGCTAAATATTTGTTTTTGTCTGGCCTGTTGGCCTTGGCTACGGCTTGTTCGGATGATGAACTTTATCAGAATCCCAGTACCTCTTTGTCGGACGAGACAGTGGTGACCTCTTATGAAAACGCCAAGACGGTGCTGATGGGTGCCTATGCCGCTACGGAACATTTCCATTACCTGACCATCGGACAGATTGCCCAGGAGGTGATGGGAAATGACATCAAGATAACGAACGGTAACTTCGGCTATTCCACGTACAAGTGGCTGATGTATGCTTATAACTACACGCAGTATCCTGCGGTGGTGGACGGTTGGTGGAGTGCCTATTCTCCTTATATGTGGGTGAAGGCCTATACGGCCATCGGTAACTGCAACATGTTGATTTCGAACGCAGAGAAACTGCCGGCCGGGTGTGAGGACCTGGTGGCGCAGGCACATGGCGTGCGCGGATGGAATTTCCTGAACCTGTACCGCCTTTATTGTGCCGCCTACAACAATCCTCAGTACGGAGGCGACAACGGAAAGGGACTGTTCCTCCGACTGACTCCCGCCAGTGCCGACAACACCCTGATGGTGACCCGTTCGAACCTGAAGGAATCGCTGGACCAGATTATCAGTGACCTGAAGTATGCTTATGAGCACGTCAGTGCTTCCAACAACTTCTATTACATCAATCCCAAGGCTGCCGCCCTCTTGCTGGCCCGCACCTATCTGGAAATCAACGATTACACCAATGCCTCCAAGTATGCGGAGATTGCCGCTTCCAATACCTTTGACGGCAGTAACCTGATGAGCCCGAGCGAATACCAGGCCGGCTTCATGCACGCTAACAGCGAATGGTTGTGGGGAGCCAACTTCAACTCGGAAACCACTAACATTTATGCGTCCATTCCTTCGTTCTATCATGCCGCCACTGCCATGGATGAGCACTCCGGTTTCGGTACGGCCGCTTATGGCACCCAGGTGCCCGGCAGCTCCGTGTCAGAAAGATACTCGTACCTGAGTACAAAAGGAGTGGACTATATGCAAGGTTACAGCACCGTGCGCGTGGCCGCCTCGTTTGTCAATACCTTTGCGAAGGATGAGAACGGCATTTTCACCGACTGCCGTGCCCTCTTCCCCTGCTACATCAGTCCGGAAGACGGCTTCTTCACCGCCAAGTTCAACAACGATGGTTCGTTGGGTATCGCCGATTATCCGTTGGCACGTATCGCCGAGGCTTACCTGATTGAGGCCGAGGCCCTGTTCCGTCAAAACAAGCCCCAAGATGCCTTGAACGTACTCAATGCCTTGCAGCAGCAACGCAACGGCCGTGTCTCCACTTCCATTAATATGGATGAGATTTACCAGGAACGCCGTCGCGAGTTGTATGGCGAAGGGTTTGCCATCGGTGACATCAAGCGTCTGCAGATGCCGCTGAACCGTGTGGGCGAGGACCATTGGTGTGACGAAGACCTGAAGCATCTGTCGGCCAACAGCCCCCGTATGATGTTCCCGATTCCTGACACAGAGTTGAAGTACAATCCGAATTACAAGGATAACTACAGTGCCGGACAGAATGATTATTGGGCAAAGTAACTCTTTTAATTGAATGAATAAATATATCATTGCATGGCTGGTGGCCCTTATAGGGTCGCCGGCTTTTTCGCAACCAGCCGTTCCTGGTTCAGCGATTGAGTTCGAAGGGCGCACCATCGAGATCGCGCCTTTCTTTGAAGAATTTCCTTACTCGCAGTTCTCGGTGAGTAAGGAGGGTGACAAACTGTTCTTTTTGAAGACCTCTGACGAGAACCGCCTGCAATGGATTCCATTGGACGGGACCGCTACACTGGACCAGGCCAAGGATGCCATCGACGCCAATCTGTCGAAACGCAATTGCTGGAGTCCTCGTTACAACGCCAAGGACAACTGCATGTACTGGATTGGTGACGAGAGCAACGAGGAAATCATCAACATCTACCGGAGTGACCTGACGAATCCGAAGAATGTGAGACTGACTGATGTCCCGTATATCTATGCCTGGGACTTCAATCCCACTCAAGACAAGATTGCTTATGTCTCCCGCATGGGACAGAACGAGCAGCGTCTGGACGAACTGCATATTCTGGACCTTACCACGTTGGAGGACCGGCTCATTTGTACGGACAAGGCGGATTTCCGTTATACGTGGGGAAGCATCAGCTGGCGTCCTGATGGAAAGGGCTTGCTGTTGCTGGCCCTCAAGGAGATGGATCGTCAGTACTGCAATGTGTTGTATATTGATTTGGAAACCAAGGAGTCCACTGTCCTGACCAATCCTTCGCTGAAGGCCAGTTATGCGGGTTGTGACGTGATGGAGGAGTGGGCCAGCAATGATGAGTGCTTCTTCTTCTCCGACCAAGATGGTTTCAAGAACCTATATTCCTTCAATGCCCGTACGATGCAGGTGGAACAAAAGACCCACTTCACGGCCGACCTGGGGGATGTATGCTATGTGACCGTGGGAAAGTCCAAGTATCTTTTTGCCTTGCAGTCCACTCCGATAGAGACTTCCATGATGTTGTTAGAGATACCTTCGTGCAAGGTTGTTTACCGCCAGACCTCTGACATGGAGCTGAGTGTGGCGGCCCACAAGGGCAACCAAGTGAAGCTGTTGGCCAGCAATGTGACCACCCTCTTCCAGATTCAGGACATTACCGTGGGCAAGAAGAAAATGGATACACGTGTGTCGTTCGACCTGCCCCAGGACCTGAAGGACAAGCTGATCCAGACTGATGTGGAACGCCTGTCCATCCCCACGTTCGACATCGATCCGGCCACGGGCAAGTCCCGCATGATTCATGCATATCTGTTCAAGCCCAAGCATCCGCTGCCTGCTGACAAGAGCTGTGTGATGCTCGAGTCATTCTATGGCGGAGACAACCGTTACGACCAGGAATACCAGATTTACGGAAAGGCCGGCATTTACGTGCTCAGTGCTTCGCCCCGTGGCAGCTCCGGTTTCGGCCGGGACTTTGCAGCCTTGAACGACAAGGACCTGGGGGGAAATGAGATAATCGACATCATTGAGTGTGCCAAGTACATTTCGGAAAAGCTGAACATCCCCGCCGAACGGGTCGGCTGTTTCGGGGTCAGCCATGGCGGTTATGCGACCATGCGTCTGCTGACGTTCCCCGGCGAGGTGAACGGCCACAAGGCTTCCTTCCCCTTCGGGTTTGGAGTAGAGACGGCTGGATTCTGTGACATCATCTACCAACATACACATTCCAACATTCCCGACTGGACGGAACTGGAAGCCGGAAATCCGGTCACTGACCAAGCCAAGATTGTGGACCGTTCACCCTTGTTTCATGCGGAGAAGCTGAGCGGTCCGTTGTTGCTGGTGCACGGCAACCATGACAACCGTGTGGACATCGAAGGTTCCCGGTTGATGGACCGCATGCTGGTTCATCTGCGTCTGCCGCACCGGTACCTGGAGTTCGAGGGACTGGGACACGGCGTGAAAGGCAAGGCGAACAGCTACCGCTTCTACCATGAGTGTTTCCGTTTCATTGAGGAAGTGATTGAACATAAGGAAATCAAATAACAGCTGATGATGAAACGAGTAGTAGTATATATGGTCCTGTCGGTCTGTCTGTTGGCATCGGCAGTGGCCAAGCGTGTCAAGCACCCTGCCGGCACGCGGCAGCCCCTGTCGGAAATGACCTGGCAGGAAGGACTGTTTGGGGTGGCCCGGAAAGGGGCGGACTGGTATCTGTCGGTGCCTGACTCCCTCATGGGGCGTCCTGTCCTGGCGGTGACCCGTTATGTGGCCAGCCCTGTCAATGCCGGCGTGTACGGCGGTGAGATGGTGAACAACCAGACGGTCTATTGGGAAAAAGGAGTGGACAGCACGTTGGTGTTGCGGTCCATGATTCTGAAGGCGGCTGCCGCACCGGGCAGCCGGATTGCGCAAGCCGTCAGGATTTCCAGCGAAGACCCGATTCTCGGTGTTTTCAAGATAACGGGTCGGGCGCAAGGAGCCAGCCGCATTAACGTGACATCGTTCTTTGCCGGAGAGGTGCAGGCCTTTTCCTTCGATGCCAGAGGCAAGAAGGCGTATCACTTGGGGGAATTGAAGAAAGAGGCTTCTTCCATCCAGAGCATACGTACCTATCCCATCAATACGGAGGTGACTACCACGAAGACCTTTCGTTTCGTCGCTCCGGAAAACGCACGGCAGCAGGGGACGCCTACCCGCTCTTCAGGAGCGGTGCTGCCTGCTGGTGTACAGACCGGTGTGGTGTCCGTCTTGTTGAACACTTCTTTTGTCCTGTTGCCCACAGAGCCCATGCAGCGACGGTGGTTCGACTTGCGGGTGGGCTATTTCACCGATTCCTTCCAGTGGTTCTCCGACGACCAGCAGAGTGTGAAGGAGTGCAAGTTCATCACCCGCTGGCGGTTGGAACCTCGTCCCGAGGATGTGGAGAAGATGAAGCGGGGAGAGCTGGTGGAGCCTCAGAAGCCTATTGTGTTCTACATTGACCCTGCCACGCCCAAACAATGGGTCAAGTACCTCATAGCAGGTGTCAATGATTGGCAGGCCGCCTTCGAACGGGCCGGTTTCAAGAACGCTATCTATGCGCTGGAATGGCCGAATGACTCGACCATGAGCCTGGAAGACGCCCGTTTCTCGGTCATCCGCTACTTAGCGTCTGATATTCCCAATGCGTACGGGCCCCAGGTGCACGACCCTCGTTCCGGCGAGATTATCGAGAGCCATATCGGCTGGTACCATAATGTGATGAAGCTGGTGCACGACTGGTACATGATTCAGGCGGGTGCCATTGACCCCCGGGCACGTAAGATGCAGTTCGATGAGGAACTGATGGGCGACTTGGTCCGTTTTGTCTCCTCCCATGAGGTGGGTCATACGTTGGGACTCCGTCATAACATGGGGGCCAGCAGCCAGACTCCTGTGGAGAAGCTGCGTGACAAGGAATGGGTGGAAGCCAACGGGCACACCATTTCCATCATGGATTATGCCCGGTTCAATTATGTCGCCCAGCCCGAAGACAACATTTCGCCCAAGGGCATTTATCCGCGCATCGGGGAGTACGACAAATGGGCGATTGAGTATGGATATAAGCCGCTGTTCCTGGAAGATGAGGAAGCCGACCATCTGGCTTGGAACCGTGAGATTGTCGCGCGGCTGGAAGCCAATCCCCGGTTGTGGTTCGGCAGTGAGGAAATCCGCATCGACCCCCGCAGCCAACGGGAGGACTTGGGGGACAATTCCATGAAGGCCAGCGAATATGGGTTGAAGAACCTGCGTCGGATTGTTCAGGCATTGCCTGACTGGACGCGTCAGGAAGCGGATATGAATACCGGCCTGGCCCGTATTTATGGGGAAGTCATCGCCCAGTACGGGCGCTACCTGGGTCATGTCTGTGCGAATATCGGCGGTATTCACCGGAATTACAAGAGTGTGGAGGAAGCCGGTCCTGTTTATGTTCCGGTATCCAAGGAACGCCAGCGGGAGGCGCTCGGCTTCCTGGACCGTCATCTGTTTCATAAGCCCGAATGGTTGGTGGCCGAGGACTACCTGTTCAGACTGACTGACCAGCCCGACCAGTATGTCTATCGGTTGGTGGACCAGGCCGTCAATGCTCGGTCAACGGCGTTGCTCAATCTGGAAGCGTTGGCACGTATGCGGCAGTTTGCGGACCGTTCGCCGGAGAACTACCGTCCCGAGGAGTATTTGTCAGACTTGGTGGCTTGCGTGTTTACGGAACTGCCGGCCCGGAAGCCGGTGGACACGTACCGTCGTTACCTGCAACGGCGGTGGGTGGAGCAGGCATTGTCGCTGCTGGACGACCCGAAAGGCGATGGCGAGGCCAAGGCACTGGTGCGCGAGGAAGTCATGAAGATACAACGTCAGGCACAGACGGCCTCTGCCGCGGTCACTGACGTTCCCACTCGCGCCCATTGGGCGGCGATGGCTAACTCGATAGCGAAAGCCTTGAAGACAGGTGAGTAATTGAGTGTACGGCCGGAGGGGGTGCTGCATCCGCTGCACAGTCCCCTCCGGCCGTACTCATCATTCATGCCGCTCGGACGGATGCGGATAGTCGATGGTGTAGTGCAGGCCCCGGCTTTCTTTCCGTTCCATGGCCTGGCGGGTAATCAGGTAGCCCACATTGATCATGTTGCGCAGCTCGCAGATTTCGCGGGTTGCTTTCACACGCTTGAAGAGGCGTTCGGTCTCTTCGTACAGGATGTCCAGTCGGTTCCAGGCACGTACCAGGCGCACGTTGCTACGGACGATACCCACGTACGATTCCATAATCTGGTTGACTTCTTTCATGCTTTGGGTGATGAGGATGCGTTCCTCGTTGTTCATGGTGCCTTCGGCGTTCCATTCCGGGATGTCCTCGTTGAACTCGTACCGGTCGATGACGCTCATGGCGTGCTTGGCGGCTGCGTCGGCATAGACAATCGCTTCAATGAGCGAGTTCGAGGCCAGTCGGTTACCGCCGTGCAGTCCGGTGCAGGAACATTCGCCCAAGGCGTACAGGCGCTTGATGCTGGACTGTCCGTCGAGGTCCACCTTGATGCCTCCGCAGAGGTAGTGGGCGGCCGGCGCCACAGGAATGTACTCCTTGGTGATATCGATGCCCAGGCTCATGCACTTCTTGTAGATATTGGGGAAATGCTTCTTGGTCTCTTCGGGATCCTTGTGCGTCACGTCCAAGAAGACATGGTCCTCGCCCCGGTGCTTCATCTCGCTGTCGATGGCGCGGGCCACGATGTCACGGGGTGCAAGGGAGAGTCGCGGGTCATATTTCTGCATGAATTCTTCCCCGGCCAGGTTGCGCAGCACGCCTCCATAGCCGCGCATGGCTTCCGTGATGAGGAAGCTGGGACGGTCGCCGGGATGGTAAAGGGCCGTGGGGTGGAACTGGATGAATTCCATGTCCTTCACAGCGCCTTTCGCCCGATAGACCATGGCGATGCCGTCGCCCGTGGCCACCAAGGGATTGGTGGTGTGCCGGTACACGGCCTCACAGCCACCGGTGGCCATGATGGTCACTTTCGACAGGAAAGTGTCCACTTCGCCGGTCGCCTCGTTCAGCACGTAAGCGCCGAAGCACTTGATGCCCTGTGTGTGGCGGGTCACGATGATACCGAGGTGGTGCTGTGTGATGATTTCCACGGCATAGAAGTTGGTGAAGACCGTGATGTTAGGATGCCTCTTCACTGTCTCAATCAGGCTGGTCTGGATTTCCGCGCCTGTGTTGTCCTTGTGGTGGAGGATACGGAACTCAGAGTGTCCCCCTTCGCGGTGCAGGTCGAACTCACCGTTCTCTTTCTTGTCGAAATTGACTCCCCATCGGATGAGTTCGTCGATTTGTGAAGGAGCGTTACGGATGACCTTATCGACAGCGGCAGGGTCGCTGATCCAGTCGCCCGCCACCATCGTGTCATGGATATGCTTCTCAAAATTGTCCACCTTTAAGTTGGTGACCGAAGCAATGCCCCCTTGTGCGTAGAAGGTATTGGCTTCTTCCAGCCCGGCCTTGCAGATGAGTGCGACCGACCCTTTTTGCGCTACTTTCAGCGCAAAGCTCATTCCGGCAATTCCTGAACCGATAACGAGAAAATCGAATTTTCTTACCATAATGATACGATATGTATAGATACATCTGCAAAACTACAAAAAAACCTGTTTAAGATTCTCGGATTTCCAAGATAAATTACTATCTTCACGCTGAATTAACAAAAACAGGCGTTGCAAGGATGAGAACATTTCAGTCGAGAGTGGATGGAGGATACTGGTTGCTGATGGCGGTGACAGCCGCTCTGTTGCTGTCTTTCTTCTGGTTACATGCGGCAGGATGGGCTTTCCTGGCCGCCGCGGGAATGATTTTGGAGATTGAGATGTTGGTTCACACATGCTATCGGATGGACGGCGGCTGTCTGTGGATTGCGTCGGGACGTTTTGTTCCTGGCCGGCACATCGCTTTGTCGTCCATCGTGCGTGTCCGTCGGGTGCGCGCCTTCAGTCTGGCTCCGGCCCTCTCGGCGCGTCGGTTGCGGATTGATTACCGCAAAGACGACGGGGAAATGGCATCCGTACAGGTGTCCCCTCAGAACGAGGAGGAGTTCCTGCGCTGGATGCGGAAGAAGAATAACCTGTTAATAATAGAATAATATGGAAAGGACATTTAGAGTGGGAAAGGCTTCTTATCCGCTGATTCTGCTGACTATCTTGTGCATCGCACTCATTTTGTGGTTCGCCATTAAGGTGGATCAGTACACAGTCTTTATCGCCATCGTGGTCCCGTTGGGGCTTTGGGTGGACCAGTTCCTGTCGAAAATTATCGTGCAGGAGAACGGGGATGTCTGGATGAAGCGCGGCTTCACCGGCATGGTCCGCATCTATGGCGTGTCGAAGTTGGTGTACAACAAGAAGGCATGGTCCAGCCAGCAGATCCAGTTGAAGCATACCAAGGGGTATGTCACGCTGAATCCGGTCGATAAGAAGGGGTTCATTGCCTGCATGAAGGAGCACAACCCCTTGATGGAATACGAAGAGAAATGACAATCCAATCCGAATAGTTTATGAGTTACCAATTAGCCATTATCGGTGGAGGTCCTGCGGGATACACTGCCGCCGAAGCTGCCGGAAAGGCAGGTTGGAGTGTGGTCTTGTTTGAGAAGAACAGCCTGGGAGGTGTCTGCCTGAACGAGGGCTGCATCCCTACGAAAACCTTGCTGTATTCGGCCAAAGTCTATGATTACGCACGCCATGCGTCGAAGTATGCGGTGGCTGTGCCCGAAGCCTCGTTCGACCTGGGGAAAATCATCGCCCGCAAGTCGAAGGTGGTCCGCAAGCTGGTGCTGGGGGTCAAGTCGAAGTTAGCTGCCCGGAACGTGACCGTCGTGACAGGCGAGGCACGGGTGGAGGATGCCCACACGGTGGTCTGCAACGGTGAGCGCTATTCGTGCGACCACCTGTTGCTCTGCACCGGCAGTCAGACGTTCGTACCGCCCATTCCAGGACTGGAGAACGTACCGTACTGGACCCATCGCGACGCGCTCGACAACAAGGTGTTGCCCCAGTCGCTGGCGATTGTGGGAGGCGGTGTCATCGGCATGGAGTTCGCGTCGTTCTTCAGCAGCTTAGGGGTCCAGGTGACGGTCATCGAGATGCTGGACGAGATTCTCGGGGGCATTGACCGTGAGATAGCCGCCTTGTTGCGGGCCGATTACGCCAAGCGGGGCGTGAAGTTCCTGTTGCGGACCAAGGTGACCTGTTTCGAGCAGGCGGAGGACGGCACGAACATCTGGTACGAGCAGGCGGAAGGCGAAGGATGTGTGAAAGCGGGGAAAGTGTTGATGAGTGTGGGCCGTCGGCCGGTCACGGAGGGCTTTGGCCTGGAGAACCTGCGGCTGGAGCGGACCGGACGCGGACAGGTGAAGGTGGACAGCCACCTGCAGACATCGGTACCAGGGGTCTATGCATGCGGCGACCTGAACGGGGTTTCCCTGTTGGCCCATACGGCGGTGCGCGAGGCCGAAGTGGCCGTCCATCACATGCTGGGCGTGCCCGACGAGATGAGCTATCGGGCCATCCCGGGTGTGGTCTATACCAATCCGGAGGTAGCTTCGGTAGGACAGAGTGAGGAGCAGCTGCAGGCCACAGGCACCGCCTACCGCAGCTGGAAGCTGCCGATGGCCTTCTCTGGCCGGTTCGTGGCGGAGAACGAAGGTGTGAACGGAATTTGCAAGGTATTGGTGGCCGAGGAGGATGACACGCTGCTGGGCGTGCATCTGTATGGCAATCCGGCTTCCGAACTGATTGTCCTGGCCGGTATGATGATAGAGGACCGCCGGACATTGTCGGACTGGAAGCGGTATGTCTTCCCGCATCCCACGGTAGGAGAGATTTTCCGTGAACTGTAGGATGATGGGCAAGGGCATAGGACTTGTTGTCCTGTTGTGCATTTATGTCGCCGACGCAGTGGCGCAGCCATTGGCGCAGCGGGTGGAGGCATTGATGGCGGCTACCGGGTGGCTGCGGACTTCCGAGGTGGGCATTGCTGTTTACGACTTGACCGACCAGCAGCCGTTGTTCCGCTACCAGGCCGAAAAACTGTTCCGTCCGGCTTCGACCGAAAAGGTGATTACGACAGTGACTGCGTTGGGAGAATTGGGTACGGACTATATGTTCCGTACCCAACTGGCCAGGACCGGTACCCTGCAGGGCGATACCCTCAAGGGCGACCTGTACGTGGTGGGGCACTTCGATCCTGAGTTCTCCGAAGAGGATTTGCAGGTCCTGGCAGCGTCGGCCGTATCGGCGGGTATCCGCTATGTGGAGGGGCGGTTGGTGGGCGATGTATCGCTGATGGACTCCATACCGTGGGGAAGCGGGTGGTGTTGGGATGACGCCCCATCGGCGTTCCAGCCCTATCTGTCACCCCTGATGCTGAACCGGGGATGTGTGGACATCCGGGTCACGCCTGCCCGGAAAGGCGAAGTGCCCCTGGTAGAGGTGACTCCGGTGTCCGATTACTATACGGTGGACAACCGTGCGGTCAGCCACGATGCTACGGCGGCACCGCTGCGGGTGACGCGTGACTGGATGACACATCAGAACGACATCCGGGTGACAGGCAATGCTGCGCGTCCGTTTTCCGGAGCATTGTCTGTATATGGTTCGGCCGATTTTTTCCTGCAGACCCTCCGGTACCGGTTGCGGCAGTCGGGCATTGAACTGGCGGGAGGGGTGGCCACGGCTCCTTGTTCTTCCGAGGCGTTGCTGGTAGGCAAGGTGGAACGTCCGCTGCAGGCGGTGGTGGAACGGGCCCTGAAGGAAAGCGACAACCTCTCGGCGGAAGCCTTGTTCTTCCATACCGCATTAGTGACCTCGGGCACCTTGCCGGTGCGGTTCGAGCAGGGACAGGAGGCGGTGGGTCGGTTCATGCGGCAACGCCTGGGTCTTTCGCCCGAGGAGTGTGTCATTGTGGACGGCAGTGGCCTTTCGCCTTACGATCTCATCTCGCCCGACCTGCTCTTGGAGTACCTGAAGTACGCTGCCGCCGATTCGGTGCTTTTCCCGGCTTTATACGCCGCATTGCCCATTGCCGGTATAGACGGTACCCTGCAGCACCGGATGAAGAAGGGCAAGGCCTACCGCAACGTGCGGGCCAAGACCGGTTCGGTGACCGGTGTCAGCACGTTGGCCGGATACGTCCGCCAGCAGTCGTCCGGCCACCGGCTGGCGTTTGTCATCTTCCACCAGAACGTACTGTCCGTAAGGCAGGCGCGTGCGTTTCAGGACCAGCTGTGTGAAATTCTGTCCGAGTAGGGGAAGAAAATGTCCCATCGGTTGTCTAAGGCCGTTAAAAAGTCGGAAGTGGACAAATTTCTCCCTGTTTCTGAACAATTATTATAGGTGAGTCCGCAATTTGTTTCGTACTTTTGTCATGTTCAGAAACGCAGGACACAACTTTTAATTAATATATTGATAAGAACTATGGTAAACTTTTCACTCGAAGGTAAGGTGGCGCTCGTAACAGGCGCTTCTTACGGTATTGGTTTCGCTATCGCCACCGCATTTGCCAACGCTGGCGCGACCATCGTTTTCAACGACATCAAGCAGGAGCTGGTGGAAAAAGGAATCGCTGCCTATCAGGAAAAAGGAATCACCGCACACGGCTATGTCTGCGACGTGACCAACGAGGAGCAGGTGAGCGCTATGGTGGCCCAGATTGAGCAGGAAGTGGGCGTGATTGACATCCTGGTCAACAACGCCGGCATCATCAAGCGCATCCCTATGTGCGAGATGTCCGCAGCCGAGTTCCGTCAGGTCATCGACGTGGACCTGAACGCTCCGTTCATCGTTTCCAAGGTTGTCATCCCTGGCATGATCAAGAAGGGGCACGGTAAGATTATCAACATCTGCTCCATGATGAGCGAGCTGGGTCGTGAGACCGTTTCCGCTTACGCTGCCGCCAAGGGTGGCCTGAAGATGCTGACCCGTAACATCGCTTCCGAGTACGGCGAGTTCAACATTCAGTGTAACGGCATCGGCCCGGGCTACATCGCCACGCCGCAGACCGCTCCTTTGCGTGAGCGTCAGGCTGACGGTTCCCGTCATCCGTTCGATGCTTTCATCGTGGCCAAGACACCGGCTGCCCGTTGGGGCACCCCCGAAGACCTGATGGGTCCTGCCGTCTTCTTAGCTTCCGACGCATCCGACTTCGTGAACGGCCATGTATTGTACGTGGACGGCGGTATTCTGGCTTACATCGGCAAGCAGCCGAAATAATAAGCGGATAACCCCATTGGGGAAGGCCTGTAAAGTGGGTGTATCAAGACGACGGAAACGACGTTTTGGCACACCCACTTTCCGCTGTCTCCCCGCTGGAAGTCCTACGAATCCTACTAACAACCTTAATAAATAACAGATGAAAAGAACAGGCTTGATTTTTGCGTGCGGACTGGCATTGGCCGGTTGCGCACGGCAGCAGTCCGTACAGGTGGAAGTATCCAATCCGTTGGGCTTCCAGCGTTCTGGTGAGATGGTGGAGGTCTCGGCCGATGAGGTCTTCAGCCGGCTGGCACTGGCGGATACGGCACAGATTGTGGTATATAATGAGCGGGCGGAGGAAGTGCCCTACCAGCTGACGCACGACAACAAGATTATCTTCCCGGCTACGGTCGATTCGTGTGCCACCTCCCGCTACCTTATCCAGGAAGGCACACCGTCGCTTGTCAACGCCCAGGTGTTCGGGCGGCAGTATCCCGAGCGGCTCGACGATATCGGCTGGGAGAACGACAAGTCCGCGTACCGCCTCTATGGCCCGGCCATCCTGGACCGGGGCGACCGGCTATACGGCTACGACATCTTCACCAAGAATATCCCCGACTTGGTACTGGAGGACCGCTATGCCTTAGAGCTGAATCCCGAGTTAAGGCAGCGGATCGGTGAGTTGAGGAAGGAAGGAAAGCACGCCGAGGCGGACAGCCTGCAGCGGGCCATCTCGTACCATGTGGACCATGGGACGGGCATGGACGTGTACGATGTGGGTCCCACGTTGGGAGCCGGCATGGCGGCGTTGATGAGCGATGACACCCACCTGGTGTATCCCAAGGCCTACCGGGAGTTTGAGATATTGGACAACGGTCCGTTGCGCTTCACCGTGAAGCTGACGTTTGCCCCCCAGACGGTCAGGAACGACTCGAACGTGGTGGAGACCCGCTATATCCAGTTAGACAAGGGAGCATGGCTCAACAAAACCATCGTCAGCTACGACTACCTGTCTGCCACGACCCCGGTCGCCGCAGGCATCGTGCTCCACCAGCAGCACCCCGACGGATATGTGCAGGCGGCGGAGAAGGGCTATGTGGCGTATGCCGACTCCACCAACAATGCTCACAATGACAATGGGGTCATCTACATCGGGATGGTCTTCCCGCAAGCGGTGTCCGCCACGAAAGTCGTGCCGTTGGAGCAGCCGGCGGGCAGTGCCATCGGCCATGTCATCGGCATTGCCGACTACCAGCCCCATGACACCTTCACCTACTACTGGGGGGCAGGATGGAGCAAGGCTGGCATCCCTTCCATGGACGACTGGACCCACAGCATGGAGCGTGTGGCCGCCCAGGTCCGGGCACCGTTAGAAGTAAGGATTTAGAACGTCTTGAACGCATACCCCTGCTCCATCAGCCATTCGATGGAGCGGGGTAGCGCGTATTTCAGTCGAGGCTCCGATTTCAGAGAGTCGTGGAACGTGATGATAGAGCCGTTCCGTACATACTTCTTCACGTTCTCGAACACTTGCGGGCCGGTCAGCCGCCAGCTGTAGTCGCGCGTCACCAAGTCCCACATCACAATCCTGTACTGTTTCTTCAGCACATGGTACTGCATCCAGCCCATGTGGCCGTGGGGAGGCCGGAACAGGTCCGTGTGCAGGTATTCGTTGGCTTTTTCCGTATTGGCCAGGTAGTTCTTGGCCCGGTACTCGAAGCCACGGATGTGGTTGAACGTATGGTTGCCGATGCGGTGTCCCCGTTCCACTACCCTCCGGAATTCCTCCGGATGCTTCCGCACGTTGTCGCCCACCATGAAGAAGGTAGCCTTGATGCCGTAATGGTCCAGCAGGTCCAATACCCAGGGAGTGACCCCGGGTATTGGACCATCGTCGAACGTCAGGTACACCGCTTTCTCCTGCGGATCCATGCGCCACAAGGCCCTTGGGTAGAGCCATCGGAGCAGTAGGGGAGGTTGTTCTATCAGCATGGTGTCATCATTTTTCCTTTGGTGCCTTGCCCAGTCGTTTCTCTAACAGCGAGTACAGCTGTTCGAACTTCTGGTTGTAGTGGGCGGCCTCCTCGATTTCCTCTTCCGTTTCCTTGTCTTTCAGCTGCGCGAGGCTCTTGCAGAGGTCGTCCAGTATGTAGAAGTGACGCATGCAGTCCTCGTAGGAGTTGTAGAACCGGTTCTCGTCCAGGCTGAGGTACCACACGGCATACTCGATGGAGTTGTCGGCCATCTGTTTGTACAAGTCGAGGGCCTTTTCGGCTTTTCCGAGCGTGACGAAATTGTCCGCCATTTCCTTCGAGCTGCTGTAGATATAGTCGTGGCGCACGGTCGTGCCCGGAATCACCTTCTCGCAGTATTCCAGTGCCTCCAGTGCCTTGTCCGGCTTGTTCTCCTTGATGAGCTGGGTAGCCAGCTGCACGAACATCCGCCGGTGCGTGTCGCACATGCGCAGCACCGTCTCGTCCAGGTAGAGGTCTGGATTGTCAATGCCGCCGAACTTGAACTTGTGCATCAGGTTGTCGTACATCTTTTCCGTGTCCATCCGTCGTCCCAGCTTCACGTTGTCGAACGGCGTGATGCGGTAGGCCAGTCCCTCCTGCAGGAAGTTGTTGGTCAGGTTCAGGTGGTTGTCCGTCCCCACTGTGATGGCCATGTACATGGGCCGTTCCCAGTTGGTGTTGGCCAGCATCTCCAGCATCATCAGCTCGCTCTTGTAGAGCACCCGCTTGCCTTTCAGCGAGAGGGTCATATAGTCCGGGATGGAGTCTGGTGTCAGCATGCCCGACCGTCGGATGGCCTCCTTGTCCAGCCGGATGACGATGCTGTCCGTCGGAATCATCTGCAGGCCCTCGTCCTTCGGGGCGCGTACCCAGTACTTCAGGATGTTCTTCAGTTCGTAGGGGTTGTCGCCGAATTCCTTGGCGGCCTCTTCCGGGTTCTGCTGGTAGTAGTTGTTGATGGTGGCCATCGCTTCCGGGCGGATATAGACCGCCTCGTTGTGGCCCGACACATAGTCGATTCGTTCCCAGTTGATGGGTACGGAAGGCGAGTCGTAGGCCGGCCGGCGCATCTGGTCGATGTACCAGTCGGTCTGCAGGTAGCTCAGGTTGCAGACCCTCACGTCAGTGCGGAATCCTTCCGTCTCCTGGTTGTACCACAAGGGGAAGGTGTCGTTGTCGCCGTTGGTGAAGATGATGGGGTTGCCCTTCTCCTGCACGGAGTTCAGGTAGTTCTGTCCGAAGTCACGGCATGTGTAGCGTCCGCTGCGGTCGTGGTCGTCCCAGGTCTGGCTTACCATCTGCACGGGCACCAGCAGGCAGGCCACGCTGGCGAGGATGGCCGCCGGTTTCTCGTCCAGCTTCTTCCGCAGGTACTCGGCCACGGCGGCGGTGCCCATGCCTATCCAGATGGCGTAGGCATAGAACGAGCCCGCGTAGGCGTAGTCGCGTTCGCGTACCTGTTGTGGGGTCTGGTTCAGGTAGAGCACAATGGCCAGTCCCGTCATGAAGAACAGGAAGAACACCACCCAGAACTGCTGGATGCCCTCCTCGCCCTTGTAGGCTTGCCAGAACAGGCCGATGAGTCCCAGGATGAGGGGCAGGCAGTAGAACACGTTGTGTCCCTTGTTGTCCTTCAGGTCGCTGGGCAGCAGGGTTTGGTCGCCCACGAGGAAGCTGTCGATGAAATTGATGCCTGTAATCCAGTTGCCATGCTCAATCTCGCCTTGTCCCTGTATGTCATTCTGCCGTCCGGCAAAGTTCCACATGAAGTAGCGCCAGTACATGAAGTTCAGCTGGTAGATGAAGAAGAACTTGATGTTCTCCCACTGTGTGGGCACTTTGACCATGATGAGCTCGCCGCACTGGTTGTAAGGGACTTGTTGTCCCTCGATGCCGCCCAGCCAGTCCTCGTAGGCCTTGACATGGTTCGGGTCCGAGCTGTACATGCGTGGGAAGAGCATGTTCTGTGCGTAGTGGTATTCCGACTTGTGGCGCACGATTTCGTAACTGTCCTTCTCGTCGGGGGTTTCCTTCTCCTTGCGTTGGTACACCGGCGCACCTTCCTCCACGTCATACACACAGCCGCCGTCCACTTCCTTCAGTGCCACTTTCGAGGCGTACGTCTGTCCGTAGAACAGCGGACGTGTGCCGTACTGCTCGCGTCCCAGGTAGTCGCCCAGGGTGAAGATATCCTCCGGTGAGTTCTGGTCCATCGGCGTGTTGGCCGCCGAGCGGATGACAATCACTGCGTACGAGGAATAGCCCACTACAATCATCATGAGGCAGAGCAGCGAGGTGTTCAGGGTGCGGGCGCTGACCCGGAACCGTTGCGGCAGCCGGCCGAACAGGTAGGCGCCCAGCGCGCCCAGCACTACGATGCCGGTCAGCGCGCTTCCCCAGCCATAGCCGTAGAAGGGGATGCCCAGCAGTCCTACCGTCAGCAGGAAGGCGATGTTCATGCGCTTCTCGCTCCGCACGGTGAAGCTCTCATAGACTCCCCAGATGATGCTGGCGGCGAGCACGATGATATAGACGATGACCCCGCTGTTGAACGGACAGCCCAGCTGGTTGACGAACAGCAGCTCAAACCATCCTCCCACCTTCACGATGCCCGGCACGATGCCGTAGAGCACGACAGCGATCAGCACCATCGAGCCGGCCAGGGCGATGAGGCTTCCTTTGAGGTTGGCTTGCGGGTTCTTCTTGTAGTAATAGACCAGCACGATGGCGGGGATGCACAGCAGGTTCAGCAGGTGCACGCCGATGGACAATCCTGTCAGGTAGGCGATGAGCACCAACCAGCGGTCGCTGTGGGGCTCGTCCGCCCGGTTCTCCCATTTCAGGATGAGCCAGAACACCACGGCAGTGAACAGGCTGGAGTAGGCATAGACCTCGCCCTCCACGGCGCTGAACCAGAACGTGTCACTCCACGTGTAGGCCAGTGCGCCCACCAGTCCGGCTCCCATGATGGTCACTAACTGTCCTGTGGTCATGTTTTCCGGATGCGGGCAGACCAGCTTGCGGGTGAGGTGTGTGATGCTCCAGAACAGGAACAGGATGCAGGACGCGCTCATCAGTGCGCTCATGATGTTCACCATCAGCGCCACCTGCGAGGGGTCGCTGGCGAACTGGCTGAACAGGTTGGCGGTCAGCATAAAGAAGGGTGCGCCGGGCGGGTGGCCGACTTCCAGTTTATAACCGGTGGTGATAAATTCGGGACAATCCCAAAAACTGGCGGTGGGCTCGATGGTCGAGCAATACGTGAAAGCTGCTATCACGAAAGCCAGCCAGCCTACCAGATTGTTAATCTTGTTGTACTGTTTCATTGGTCAGATGGTTACTTACTTCTGTTTTATTCGCAAATATCGGGCAAAGATAATGATTTTCAGTCATCCTCCCTAAGCAACGCCTGCTTTTTCGTTTTTTTATATGTCCGTCGTCTCTCACAACAAAAACTCTCCGGACGTTTGGTAGTGTGGTTGGAAAGCCGTACCTTTGTCTGGGTATCGGGTGGCGGTCTGCCTTGGGGTGCCTGAGGCGGGTCCTGCCAAGCCACTGAAAACTAAACAGAAGAAATAAAAATGAGGAATATGGAGACACTCCAGTTTGTATGTTGCGTGGCCACCCTTGTGCTGGCCCTGATGCTGGCCCTGTCGCGTCTGCAGGTGCGGTGGACCAACAGGCGTTACGAGCAGTCACGGTGGATACTTTGCATTGCCATGTCCACCTTTGCGGCGCATTACTATGTACAGATGGCCTTCGGCCTGCGTGATTTGGGCGATGAGGTGGGGGCGGTGGCCAACATCCTTGTCTATACCCCTGCTTCCTTTGCCATTTCCTACGCCATTCTCAACGTGGCAGAGGCAGAGCAGGGCCTGCTCCGCCGGCACCTGTGGGTGAGTGCAGCGGCCTATGCCCTCATCTTAGGATGCTTCGCTTTGGGAAGTACAGGTGGCCAGCACCTGCTCGGGAAGGGTATGCTGTACGCCATGCTGGCCCTCTTCGTGCTGGGCATGGCGTATGCCATAGCGGTGACCCGACGCGGGCTCCGACGGTGGCGGAAACAGCTGGAGAAACAGTCGGGAGGCGACCTGCAGCCCTATGTCAAGTACATGCAGTCGGGGGTGACGCTGCTGTATGCCATTGCCGCCGCCCTTCCGTTAGTCATTCCCAGCAGTGCTTTGTTGGTGTATGTGGGGCCTGTGATGCTCCTTGCCGTGGTGTTCTTCGTGCAGTCGTTCATGGCCTTGGGCTATTTCTACGAACCGCTGGACGACGGTGTGGACGAGGTCTCCCCTGCTGGAGACGGAGTGGCTGTCCGCCCAGCTGACAGGAACGGTGATGACGGGAAGGAACCGGACCGGAAAGACAGTCCTGACTGGCTGACGGAAGAACGCATCGCCCAGGTGGAGGCTGCGCTGGGCGAGTGGTGCGAGGCGGGCGGGTTCAGGAATAGTGAGGCCAACATGACCCTGCTTGCCCTGCAGCTCAACATTGACAAATGGGTGCTGACCCGTTTCTTCGACCAGCACCTGAACACCAGCTTCAGGAGCTGGCTCAGCAACATACGCTTCAAGGAGGTGCAGCGCATGATGATAGAGTTCCCCCAGTACAGCAACGATGCCATCTCCTTCGAGTGCGGCTTCTCCTCGCACGCTCATCTCTACAAGATTTTCAAGGAAAAGACCGGCCTGACTCCGAGGCAGTGGAAGGAGCAGACCGCCAGACCGTCCCTCGGTCAGGACAACGGTCCCTCTGCTTAAGACGGCCCCAACCGGGCAAGAAAAGGCGGCAAAAGGTGTTTCATTCGAGCAATGAAACACCTTTTGCCCTATTTATGAAACGTACAGCGGGGGGAATGAAACTCCTTATATACCAAGGAACCACTATCTTAGCACCGCTAATCCTAAAATTTGATAGAATATGAAAAAGAAAATCATGAGCGAGTATTTGAAAGGCTTTTTGTGCTGCGGCATGGCCGTGGCATTGATGGCGGGCTGTTCCGATGACGATTCCCCGGTGAATGGTGACGGAGCCGGTGACATTCTTGCAGAGGCGAACATGCCGGCCAGGAACCCTTGGCTCGCGCAGGAGACTTACAGTATCACACACTTCAATTCCGCACAGACCGACGCGTTTCCGTATGCCGTCAAGGACGGAGTGTACGACGTGGACCTGGAGCGATGCGCGCAGGCCTGGGCCGGACCGGTCAACCTGATGACCCTCGCTTCGACCTCGCCCGATTACATGTGGGGCATGAGCAGTGACCGCGTGTCTTACCTGCGCGTGGCCGACGGCAGGCTGGAGCGGCTGGCGGAATGTGCCCTGCCAGGCGTGACGGTCCGCACGCAAGAACAGTTGGTGCGGCTCACGGCCGCTTACGGCTCGTACGATGCACTGGAAGAGGCGGTCACGTCTGTCCTTGGGAAGCAACCGCAGATGTCAATGGCCAATGGCAACTATGTGTTGTGCGACAAAGAAAACAATGTTTACTCTAATGCCGGCCGCAAGCTGGCACGCTACCGGTTGAAGAACGAGGCAAGGCCGGAGGACGGCATTGAGCAGGTGGGGGTGGTGGACCTTGCCCCACACATTGCAGGTTCGTTCACGCTTGTCGGCGTATCGATGACCTACGATGGCTACTTGGTCGTGGCGGCGCAGAAGGCCTTGCTGACACTGACGAGGGATCTGGCCGTCGTTGACACCTACCAGTTGCCCGAGGAACAGATTCTGACGAACTCCATATCCTTGGACGAGCGTGCGCTCTACGTGGCAAGCAACAGTGTCCAGCCGGGTGGAAAGGGACTCATGCAGAAAATCATCTGCCGAGGCGGGAAGTTCTCCACCGCTGCTGCCGACGGGGCGTGGCAGGCCGAATACGAGGGCGGTCCCATGGCACCGTCCATCAAGCTCGGTTACGGTACCGGTTCCACTCCTTCGTTGATGGGATTTGGCAATGACGAGGACAAGCTCGTGGTCATCACCGACGGAGCGAAACGCATGAACCTTGTGGCCTTCTGGCGCGATGAGATTCCGGCCGACGCGAAGCCGGCGGGCAACGGCGACCCAAGGGTGGCGGGCGTGTTCAGCATCACATGCGGACTGCCGGCAGCCGAGTGGATACAGTCGGAACAGTCGGTGGTGGTAGGTGGCTATGATGCCTTTGTCGTGAACAATATCAGCTCCGGCGGCGGCAAGGTGAACGACAAGATTGTGGGCGTGCTGGCCATAGGCCCTGTCCTGGAGGGTCCGAAAGGCGTGGAGTGCGTGAGATGGAACACCCGGACGAACGAGTGGGAGGCCCACTGGACCCGTGCCGACATCAGTTCGGTCAGCATGATACCTGCCGTCAGCACGGCCTCCGGCATGGTGTTTGTCGATGGATGGTACGACGCGACCGGGTGGGAGGTGACAGGCCTCGACTGGGCGACAGGCAGGACCCGCCATCAGGTAAGGTTCGGCAAGGACAACCGTGGCAATGGCGCGTATGCCATTCTCCAGTACTTCCCCAACGGCGACCTGCTGTTCAATTCAGTGGCAGGCCCCATGCGCATTGCGCTGGACGAGACGGCCAGAACGGTCGCATGGGCTCATTGACAATATGTTTCAATTTAATACACAAAAACAGCTATGAACAAGAAGTTACGTTTGTTTTTCGCAGGGGTCGTGTCGCTTGGACTCGGCCTGGCAGCCGCATCGTGCTCCAACGATGATTCCGATGACCTCCTTCCCGCTCCCCTTCCCAAGGAGCAGTGGAGCAAGACCCTCAAAGGCAACGGCGAGGAGCTGGGTGCCTATCCCGACCTGTACGTCAACTACTGGGAATATACTTACCGCCTCAAGGATCACAAGGACAAGGTGCTTTGCTTCAAGGGCGATTTCCCGCATTGCCGTTATTTCAGTTTCTCGTTGTACGATGACAACACGGGCGATGTCATCGGAGGCATTGACGACAAGAACATCCTCCCTGACGAGGGGAGCGAGAACCCCTTTCTGAAGACGGTCACGGGCGAGCACTCGTTTACGGTCTGCGTGGTTCCGTCCTCTGTCAGCGAGCAGACCGTCAGTCGGCTGGGCCTGCGCAATGTGTGCCGCCTTCCTGCGGATATCGAGCGGGTGGCCGTCGTTGTCAGGGAGTATCTCGGCACCAGCCCGGACGGGTCTCGCCCCGATGAGTACGGGGGCACCGACCTGCCGGCCATCACCGCCATCGATGTGGCTACGGGCCGGCAGACGGCGGTGCCGGAGCACGTGGCGACGAACATCGACAAGATTACCTCGCAGGTGTTCACCCAAAAGTCTGACGAGAACCCCACGATGCCTTTCTTCCTGGCGCCTGTGAGCCGGTATTACCCCAACAACTCTACGGCTTATCTCTATGCGCGTACTCACCTGCAAAGCGACTCGGTGCTGGTGTTCAGCTTCATCCCCGCACCTTATCCCACAAAACCAGAGGAATACGCCTCTGCCGTGGCGCGCTATTGGTCCATCTGCCTCGGCTCCTGCGCCGACACGCGTTCCTACTATTCGGTGTGCGATAAGGACGCCCGTTTCGTTCCCGGCCAGCCATCCACCTTCGTGGTTTGCCTGAAGAACAATCCCCATCTGGCGGATGTCCGTGCCAAGGTGGACGAGATGAACCAGGCTGGCGGACAGGTGAACCTGTTTGTGTGGGACAGCGAGAAGCTGAACATCGACGGCAAGCCCATCGGCGAGGTCATTGCCGTGATGTACCGCAATATCCTGCCCGATGCCTCTTGGGAGCATTCTATCGCCAACATGCTGCCCACGGCTTACAAGGACGAGGCAGGAGAGCCTATTGACCACGTGACAGTGCCGGAGAGGCAGCTCGCGCACCTGGCGCTCGGTGACTATGGGCCGTTGGGCGTGAAGTACGCCACCAAGGATTTTCTGGGCGATGGGGGCCAATAGCCCCCATCCCTTCGGATGCAGGCAGGGCTGACTGGAAGGAACAGCGGCGGGAGTTGGTCGATAGCGGGAAAAGATGTATCTTTGTGACCGATGTTTACCAATGGAAAAGGATGTTGATATGGAAAGAAGAAGATTTTCTCAGCTCGACCTGATCCGGTTGGTGGCCATGAGCATGATGTTCATGTGTCATGCCACCGACCCGTATATGGCCAATCTTACGTACGGGAATGCGGGAGTCAGCGTTCCCGCCGACCTTGCTGAATGGGCCGCAAGGCTCGGGGCTTTCGTCAGGCCCTGCATACCGTTGTTTGTCATGCTGACCGGCGCGTTGCTGCTGCCGGTGAGGACAGGGGCGGGAGTGTTCTATCGGAAGCGGATACCGCGCGTGCTGTTCCCCTTCCTGATATGGTCAGCCTTGTACTACCTCATGCCCTGGCTCACAGGGCTGGCCGGTATGGACAAGAGCGTGGTCTATCGGCTCTTCGCATGGGCGGAGACGGACGACCAGACGCTGGGGAGGGCGCTTTCGCTCATTGTGAGGATTCCGTATCATTTCAGCTTCTTAGCCTGCCACGTATGGTACATTTATGTGCTCATCGGCCTCTACCTCTATCTGCCTGTCTTCTCCGCATGGGTGGAGAAGGCCACGCGGCGGCAGAAGGAGTGGTTTCTCGGTATCTGGGGGGTGAGCCTGCTGCTGCCTTATGTCACTGAGTTCGTGGAGCGGTATGCGTTCGGCACCTGCGAATGGAACAGCTTCGGCCTGTTCTACTACTTTGCCGGTTTCAACGGTTACCTGCTGCTGGGGCACTACCTGCATACCTATGTCCGTTGGAGCGTGACCCGGCGGGTGGCCGTGTCCCTGCCTTTATGGGCGGTAGGCTACATCGTCAGTCTGTCCGGCTATCAGTACATCATGTCGTTGGAGACCCAGACCCCTGAGCAGGTGGAGCTGTTCTGGACCTACTGCACTCCCAACGTCGCCATGATGGCGGTGGCCTGGTTTGTGACCCTGTATGCGGTCGTGCCGAAGGCGGAGGGCTGGGTGGCCCGCTGGTTGTCTAACCTGACCCGATGCGGCTTTGGCATGTACATGATTCATTATTTTTTCATCTATCTGGGCTTCTGCGTCTCCAATGCCCTGGAGTTGCCTTCGTGTCTGCGCATCCCATGCTCCGCGCTGGTGATTCTCGCATGCGCCTGGAGCCTCACTGCCTTGGCCAAGCGCCTGACGGGCGATAAGTCTGTGTGGCTGTTGGGATAATCCCCGTTTTTTGCGTACCTTTGCGTCCTGAAACCAACCATGAACGTATGAAACGAAAATTAGTTTTTGCCACCAACAACGCCCATAAGCTGGAGGAGCTCCGTGCCATACTGGGCGAGGGTATTGAGATGCTGAGTCTGAAGGACATCGGCTGCGAGGCCGACATCCCCGAAACTGCCGCCACGCTGGAAGGAAACGCCGCCCTGAAGGCGGAGTACATCTACCGTCACTACGGCCTCGATTGTTTTGCCGACGATACCGGCCTGGAGGTTGAGGCACTCGGAGGAGCGCCGGGTGTCTATTCCGCCCGTTATGCGGGAGGCGACGGGCACGACTCGGAGGCCAACATGCGCAGGCTGCTGCGGGAACTGGAGGGAGTGGAGAACCGGAAGGCGCAGTTCCGTACGGTCATCTGCCTGATAGAGGGGGGCGAGGAGCGTCTGTTCGAGGGCATCGTGCGGGGCAGTATCACCGAGCGGAAGCAGGGAACGTCCGGCTTCGGCTACGATCCCGTGTTCCGTCCCGAGGGCTATGACGAGACTTTTGCCGAGATGGGCAGTGTCGAGAAGAACCGTATCAGCCACCGCGCTCGTGCCGTACAGCGGTTAGTGGAGTACCTGACGCGGTAATAGCCGGAGTTGCGGGAAACGCCATCCGGTACCCTTTCCCCTGACCGAATGTATGCCGATGTCCAGAGCAGAGACCAGTCCCTTCAACTGTTGGATGGTGTGATAGGCCTTGTCTTTGCTCATGGCCGTCGGCTCTTTCCCGTCGTACAGCCTGAAAAGGGCGGTTCCTGCGCGGATGCCGGAAGTTTTCGTCTGCTCCAGAAAAGCACCATGAGAAATCGACTGGACTACGTCCGGTCGATTGGACGGCCTTGTGCGGTCGGTCATGGAAGCCAGTCAAAAGGGGAAGAAGATACGGCTGCTCAGCCTATGACAACCGCTTTCCTCCCCCGACCAGCACCACACTCCAACCACCGCCACCTTCCTTACCCTTTCGAAATGAAAAGCCTGAAAAATCAGATGCGTTTGCCCTGACTTGCCTTCTCAAAAAGTTGCGTAATTGTCAGGAATAGCTTACCTTTGCAGGTAACTAAAAATCTGACATCATGGCAAAGTATCTTGACCCGAAGGCTGACCTGACCTTCAAGAAAGTGTTCGGAGAGCATCCCGACCTCGTCATCAGCCTCCTGAACGCCCTGCTTCCCTTCACCACGGCGAAGGAATACATCACTTCCGTGCAGTATCTCACCCCGGAGCTGGTTCCCGAGAACCCGCTCCGCAAGAACAGCATCGTCGATGTGCGTTGCATGGACAGCAGGGGCCGTCAGTTCATCGTCGAGATGCAGATGATCTGGTCTCCCGAATTCATGCAGCGTGTGATGTTCAACTCGGCTAAGGCGTACGTTCGCCAGTTGGACAGGAAGGAGGACTTCCACCTGCTGGAGCCGGTCTATTCGCTGAATCTTGTCAACGACATCTTCGAGAAGGACATCCCCGAGTACTATCACTACTACCGTATGGTGCACGAGATGCACACGGACAAGGTCATTGACGGCCTGCACCTTGTCTTCGTTGAGCTTCCGAAGTTCCGTCCTCACAGCATGACGGAGAAGCGGATGCAGGTGCTTTGGCTGCGTTATCTCACGGAAATCGAGGAGAGCACGCGCAACGCCCCACAGGAACTTCTGGACAATCCCGACATCAGTAAGGCCCTGGCTGTCGTGGAGGAATCCGCCTACACCGACGAGCAGCTGCTGGGTTACGACAAGTTCTGGGACATCATCCGTACGGAACGGACGATCTTCAACAGTGCCGTCCGTCGCGGCCGTGAGACAGGATATGCCGAAGGTCTGGAAAAAGGATTTGCTGCGGGCAATGAGCAAGGGCGTGCGGAAGGACGTGCTGAAGGACGCGCGGAAGGACGCGCCGAAGGCGAGCGGGATAAGGCATTTGCCATTGCTTGTAAGATGAAGGAGAAGGGACTGCCGCTTGAAGACATCAGAGACCTGACCGGTCTGACCATAGAGGAAATCGGACGGTTACAGGGATAGTCATCGAGTACGAATCTTGAGCGTTGGATTTGGCCGACTGGTTCCTGGTGGGTTGCATGTCGGAGAAGAAACAGGGGGCTTCTCCTCGTGCCCCTTTCATCGCATGTCGGTCTGCTGTTGCTGCCGCAGAAAGATGTCTTTTCCTGAAAGGTCCAGCTGGCACGCAAGGGTATCATCGAACTGCACGACTTCCTGTCCTCTAATGGAGAGGTGTACACTTATTTGATATTTGGAATCTGCGGTCCGGGCAGCTATGCTACCGGAATGTGGTTTCGTCTCCTGCTGACCGGCTGGGTCTTCCTGCTCAGGTAGGACAAAGGTGATGCGCTGCAACCGAGATGTGTCACTGTTGACACACGGCTGTAACCTGTCTCGGGTACTTTTGCGGCGTAATCATAAAAACCAAAAAAGATGAAAAGATTGTTTACATGGAAAGACCTCCTTCTGTTGCCGGCTGTGGTAGTGGCAGGAACGGCATCGGCTCAGGACTACCGGGCCATCGTGAAGGGTATCGTCACCGACGAGACCGGAGAAGGGGTCATCGGAGCTACCGTACAGATTAAGAACGAATCGACGGGCTTCACGACCGGCTCCATCACGAACGAGTCGGGCGAGTACATTGTGAAGCAGCTGCCGCTGGGTTCTCCTTATTCTATTACGGTGAAATATGTAGGCTATGGCGACCAGAAGAAGACAGGCTATACCCTGAACCAGGGGGACGTGCTGCGACTGGACTTCCAGCTCAAGGAGGAAAGCGTGGTGATGCAGGCGGTAGAGGTGGTGGCCAACTCGCTCAAGAACACGGTATCGACCACGGGAGCCGCCACTTCGGTGACGGCCAACGACCTGAACAAGCTGCCGGTGAACGGACGTAACTTCACCTCGCTGATTGACCTCTCGCCGCTCAGTACGGGCACGAGCCTGTCGGGGCAGCTGGCCTCGTCCACCAACTACACCATCGACGGAATGAGTGCCAAGGGACCGACATCGGGCGGCAGCACCACGAGCCGTAACAGTGTGCCTTATGCCATCTCGATGGAGGCTATCCGTGAGTTCAAGGTGGTGACCAACGAGTACGCCGTGACCAACGGACGGGCCGGGGGTGGTACCATCAGCACCGTGACCAAGTCGGGAACGAACCGCCTCACGGGCAGTGCCTTCACCTTCCTGCGGGCCGACTGGCTGTCGAGCCGCTACGACATCCGGGGCAACCGCCGCTCGAACGACTTCTCTACCTATCAGTATGGTGCCTCGTTGGGCGGAGCCATCAAGAAGGACCGTCTGCACTTCTTCCTGTCGTGGGACCACCAGTCCGACTCGCGCCCGCTCTACATTGCCGACATCCAAAGCGCGGCCGACGAGAAACGGTTGAACCTGACGGCCGACACCCGCGACCGTTTCCTCGACATCGCCCGCCGCAAGTACGGTGTGTCCGACCACGCACAGTTCGGCGCGTTCGACAAGAAGCAAGGCACGGATGCCGTGTTCGGCCGCTTAGACTGGCAGATCAATGCCACGAACCTGCTGACGTTTACGGACAATTTCGTGAACGACCAGAACAACATGGGGCTGGGTGATAACAGCAGCATCAACATCTACGAGGTGTATGGCGACGTGCATTCGCTGAACAACAGCGCCACCGCCACCCTGCGCTCGGTGCTGGGGCCGCGCAGCACCAACGAGCTGAAGCTGCAGCACCTCTATACCTTAGAGAAATCCATGCCGGGCAGTGAGCTGCCGTCGGCCAACATCCCGCGGGCCATCGTGGAGCGCGTGGCCTCCGACATTGACGGCAAGACGGCCACCACAACCATCCAGTTGGGCGGACAACGCTACTCGCCGGAGAACTTCTACAACCACGTGGTGCAGCTGGTGGACAACTATTACTATAACACCAACAAGGTGAACTATACCTATGGCTTCGACCTCATGTACACGAACATGAACTCCCGCTACGGCAGCGAGGCCAACGGACGCTTCTACTTCACGGGACTGGACAACTTCGAGGCCATGAAGCCGTACCGCTATGTGCGCGAGGTGTACCTCAACCCCGACCAGCGCGTGCGGCAGAACATCCTCAACGCGGGGGTATATGCCCAGCTGCAGACCAAGCTGTTCAAAGGCTTCGAGCTGATGGCGGGCCTGCGCTTGGACAACGCCACTTATTTCAACAAAGGCAACTTCAGCCAGTTAGTGTATGACGAACTGGGGCTCCGCACGGACAACGGACTGTCTTCCTTCCAGATTCAGCCGCGCGTGCAGATGACCTGGGACTTCAACGACCGCCATGTAGATATTCTTCGGGTGGGAGCCGGTATCTTTGCTTCGGACATCAACAACTACGCGATGATTAACAACATGGTGTTCGACGGCACGAAGGTCATGTCGCTCGACATCCAGAACACGCCGGGACAGCCCGACCTGATGCCGATGCCGGACTTTCCGAGCTACCGCAAGGACCCCTTGACGGCTCCCGGCACACAGCTGCTCAACGACCCGAAGTATGCCTCGCTGGCCGTGCCCACCATCAACATGAACGGCAAGGATGCGAAGGTGCCCACGGTGTATAAGGCGAACTTCTCCTACACGCACTTCTTCAGCGACCGGCTGAAGGTGAGCGTGGGCGGCTACATGACGCTGGGGCGCAACAACTATATGTACGTGGACCGCAACATGGTCGATGAACCTTGTTTCCGCCTGGCGGCCGAGGGAAACCGGGGTGTCTATGTGCCGGCTTCCACCATCAACGTCAACGGTACGCTGGACTGGCAGCAGGGACGCAAGAGCGAGAAGGTGGGCCGTGTGCTCGAACTGGTGAGCGGCGGCAAGGTGAACCAGTTTGCCTTGACCATTGACGGTACCTGGCGCTACTACAAAGACGGCGAGCTGTCGTTCAGCTATACGTGGAACGACACGAAGGACAATACCTCCTACAACGGTAATGTGGCCAACTCGGCTACCCTGTCGCAGATGGTGACCGACGACCCGCGCGACCTGAGCCGGATGACCTACTCCAACAACCAGTTCCGTCACAAGCTGGTGGTCTATGGGGCAGCACCCACGTTCTGGGGCATTACGGTCGGTGCCCGCTTCTCGGGCATCGGCGGCACGCGCTACTCGTTAGTGGTGAACGGGAATGTGAACGGCGACTTTGTCTCTTCCAATGACTTGGCCTACATTTACGATCCGAACGACCCTGCCACTCCCGCTTACTTGCGCGACGGCATCAATGCCATTCTGTCCAATCCCGACGCCGAGCAGAGCGTGAAGGACTACCTGCGCAAGAGTTTCGGCAAGGTGGCCGAGCGCAACGGTGGCGTGAACGGCTTCTACGGCACGCTGGACCTGCGCCTCGCGAAGAAGTTCAAGACTTTCGGCACGCAGAACCTGGAGGTGTCCGTGGACATCTTCAACGTGGCGAACCTGCTGAACAAGAAATGGGGCGCCAACCACAATCTGGGCAAACAGAATGTCTATAGCATCAAGGGCTTCGACCAGGAGCAGAAACAGTACACCTACAACGTGAACGCCAATACGGGGGTATCCAGCCTGAGCGGTACGCCGTTCCAGGTACAGGTAGGCTTGAGATATGGATTCTGATGAGAAAGAACAAAACGATAAACGACAATGAATTGGAAAGAAAGAATCGTGTATGCCTTGTTCGGCCTGACTGCGCTGACGGCATACGGACAGACAAGAGTGATTGCCCACAGGGGCTACTGGGACTGTGCAGGTGGTGCCCAAAACTCGTTGGCCTCGCTACGCGAGGCGGCACGGGCAGGCGTGTATGGTTCAGAGTTTGACGTACAGCTCACGAAGGACAGCGTGGCGGTGGTGAACCACGACGATGACATCGAGGGTCGAGTCATTTCGGAAACTGACTATCCCCGGCTGCAGGAACTGCGGCTGAAGAACGGGGAGGTGCTGCCTACGCTGGACGCTTATTTAGCGGCCGGCAAGGAGCAGCCGGGAGTACAATTGATCCTGGAAATCAAGCCGCACAAGACCGAGCAGGAGGAGAACACACTGGTGCGGCTCATTGTGGACCGCGTGAAGGCCCTGGGCATGGAGCGGCAGGTGGAATACATCTCGTTCAGCCTGAATGTCTGCCGGCAGTTGGCGGCGCGGACTCCGTCCTCGTCCATCTCTTACTTGCGGAGTGACAAGGCTCCGGAGGAGCTGAAGGCTTTGGGCATCAACGGCATCGACTACCACTACAAGGTGTTGGAGGAGAAGCCGGAATGGGTGGCCGAGGCACACCGGCTGGGCATGACGGTCAATGCCTGGACGGTGAACGATGACGCACGTATCCGGCGGCTGGCCGAGGGAAAGGTGGATTTCATCACCACCGACCGTCCTGTGGACGCACTGCGGCTGCTGAAGGGCACTGCCGATGGGCGTGTTGAAAATGTAACCTCAGCTCAATAAGGCTGTAACATGCCTCCCGTATCTTTGCAGCGTAATCAAGAAAGGAGAAAAAGCAAATGGAAACAACTTATTTCAAGCGGATGGCAGCGATGGCTTGCATGGCCGCATTGACACTGACAACCGTTCTGGCCGGACGGATTTCGGGAACCCCCAAGTCGGAAGACGCGGCGGAAGTGAAGCGAATCTTAGTGGTGGGACTGCCCGACAACGTGGAATCCAATTATTTTCCGCTTTCAATGATCGCGGAAGAGACAGGGATGCCCGAGGACAGCATCGACTATGCTTACAACCGGGCGGTGACGGACAACATTGTCCGTGCCAACAAGGACCGGCGTTACCAGTTCCTTCCGGTGGAAGGAAGGTCGGCTTCCGGATGGGTGGAGCGTGTGTCGGTGAAAGGTGAGGACGAGGAGGCACAGTATGCAGACCTGAGCCAGGTGGACGAGGCGGCTTACCGGCAGTGGATGGACGCTGCAGGCGCTGACTATGTGCTGCTGCTGAACCGCCACTACCTGAAGTGGCAGGAGAAGCCCTTACGCACCCTTTTCCACATCACGAGTTACTCGCTCTACGACAGCCATCACCGTGAGGTGGCGCACGGCAACCATTATTTCACCAGCATGGACCTGGACAACCGGGAGCAGTTGGAGAAGGACAGCCGAAAGAGTTCCTCACGGATTGCCCAGAATGTAGTAAAGACACTCTCGAAATAGGATGATGTTACTTGCTTAAGGTTTATTGAATGAGTAGGATAGGGTAGGCCGCCTGAGCAGTGATGTCCGGGCGGCCTGGTGTTTACGGCTGCGGTTCTGTCTGTCCTGGAAACAGTCTGCTGTTCTCCGCTTTTCCGTTGGCCGGTCGGACAAATTGTACCCATTCTTTGGTTATTTCGCGGATCTTTTGTATTCTTGCCCTGTCGTTGTGAACTCTACTGACTATGTTTCACATTTCGATTTGGGTAAGAAGGCCAAGTGACTAACTAAATAACTTGAGTTTCCCACATCTATAGAAGCAGCTGTAGTAGGGATTGGCACTCTGGTTTTTAATGTTAAACAATTCATATTTAGGCCTTTCTCTCTTTTTGCTTAAAAAGTGTAAAGTCTATGCCCGGTCATCGAAATTTTGATTATATCTGAGGATGCATTCGAGGACATGCCTCGTCCCTTCATCTGCCATG
>JAQXRG010000027.1 GCA_029218405.1 Bacteroidales bacterium | reverse complement strand
AAGTAGTAGTCCGTGGAGAGGTCGAAGTTCCAGGCGGTGGTGGGCTGGATGTTCGGGTCGCCGATGGTGGCTTCCTGGTCGGCGAGGTTGAAGCTCTTGTTGGCCACCAGTGCCGAGTACTTGGGGCGTGACAAGGTCTTGGTGACGGAGGCGCGGAGACTGCCGTCCTTGTCCCAGGCATATTTCAGCAGCAGGCTGGGCAGCCAGTCGGTGTAGTGGTGCGTACAGTCACCGGTAGGAGTGAGGCTCTCCTTCTCGTCCGCGTCCATCACATAGTTCACGCCGCTGGTCTTCAGCCGCGTGTTCTCCATACGCAGTCCGAAGGTGGCGTCGAGCCGCTCGCCGAGCCGCTGGTCCCAGCGCAGGTAGGCGGCGTGTATCTGCTCCACGGCCTTGTAGTTGCCGGCTTCCTCCTCCAGCACCTCCCGGCCATCGGCGCGGTCGAAGCGGAGGGAGCCCATGTAGCGCTTGTCCACGAACGGAGTGCCCACGGGGTAACGGTCGCTGACCATGAATCCGTCGCGCACTTCGTTGACGGTCTGTGTCTGCCAGTCGGGAGCATACTTGTCGATGGCATCGGAATAGTCGTAGTACTCCGTGTTCCGCCGCTTGTCCTTGCGGGTGTATTTATAGCCGAATTTCAGGCTCGTGGCGTACAGCCCTTTCGAGAGCGGCAGCGAGAAGTTGATGCGTTCCTTCCATTCGTTCTCCACGATGCTTTGGTCGGAGTTGACGAACTCGTCCACCTTCCATTTGGCCTCTCCAAAGGAGGGGAGGGCGAGGGTGCTGTAGGGCGTGCGTCCGCCCGCTCCCACGAAGCTGTCTCCGAAGTCCAGGTCGGAGCTGCCTTTCAGTTTCAGTCCGATGTAGCGTTCGTTGGGACGGTCTTCCGTGGCGCGGGCGTAGCTGGATGCCCAGTCCACCTTCAGCGTGCCGAAGTGGTGCTCGCCGTCAAGGGTGAAGTCCATGGTCTGTTGGCGTTCCAGTCGTGCGCTCTTGTTGTCGGCCGATCCCGCCTTGGTCTGCAGCACCACGCTCTGGTCCTTGGCGGCACTATTCAGTTTCTTGTAGCTGATGCGGTAGCGGTTCTCCCAGTCGTTGCGGCGGTTGTAGATGCCTTTGAAGGCAATCTTGTGCTGGGGGTTGAACTGGAAGTCTGTGGCGAGGGAGTAGCTCTGGCGCTCACGGGTCACGTAGTACTGGCGCACCTGCGCCTCCTTCAGTTCCACTTTCCCGTTCTTTTCCACATACTCGAACTCCGCGTTGTCCGACCCGCCCGGAGCGTACTGGTAGGAGGCGCTGGCCATCACGCCCAGCTTCTGCCCGAAGAAACGGTCGCCGTACGTGCCGCCCAGGTTCCACTGCGGTTTCGCGCTCACCCAGGTATAGCCCGTAGAGCCGGTGAAGTTGAGGATGCGGCGGTAGGGGGTGTTCTTGGTCACGAGGTTGATGGCACCCCCGATGGCGTCGCCGTCCATGTCCGAGGTCACCACCTTGTTGACCTCGATGGTCTGCACCATATCGGCAGGAATCAGGTCGAGCTGCACGTTGCGGGTGTCCCCTTCGGCGGAAGGCAGCCGGTTGCCGTTCACCGTGACGGCGGTCAGGTCGGCGCTGGTGCCTCTCACCTGTCCGAAGCGGGCCTCGCCCTGGTCGTACTGCACGTTGATGCCTTTGATGCGTTTCAAGGCATCGCCGATGTTGGAGTCGGGGAACTTGCCCACCTGGTCGGCGGACACCACGTTGCTGACCCCCATCGCCTCCTTCTGCAGCTGGAGGGCGCGCCGCTGTCCGCTGAAGGCTCCCGTCACCTGCACCTCCTGCAGCTCCATGCCCTCGCTCAGCGTGAAGTTCTCCACCTGCGTCTTGTTGCGGCTGCTGACGGTGATTTTCTTATAGACGGGCGAATAGCCTACGTAGGATACTTTCAGGGTGTACGTGCCCGGTGCCAGGTTGGGCAGCCGGTAGAAGCCGTTGATGTCGGCGGTGACCCCCGTGTGGAGGCTCTCAATCTGGATGGTGGCTCCCGGCAGGGTGTTCCGGGACGTGTCGGTCACTTGTCCGCTTACGATACCTGTGTCCGCTTCCTTTGTCGGGATGTCGGTCGCTGTCGCGCCGGTGGCCGTTGCCATCAAGGCGATGGCGATGAGGCTCTTCAGTGTGCCGGTCTTCTCTCTTTTAACCTTTTGCTTTTTATTCATTTTCTTTTGCTTTTGAATTCTGCCGCAAAAGTAGGGCAGGTACGTTTCACGAGGAAGACAGGTCTGTGAAGAACCGGGTACAAACCTGTTACGGAACCGTTACAGCGGAATGGGTGAGGCAGTAGGATGGCAGGGACGGAATCCGGCAGGGGAAAACGTCGAAAGGGGGGCCAAGTGTCGTTAGCGAAAAGGGTGCCCTGACGAACAGGTTCGTGATGCCTTGACGAACGGGTTCATGACTTCCTGACGAACGGGTTCATGGCTCCCTCACGAACGAGGTCGTGGGACTGCCACAACCGCAGTCATGGGACCGCCCCATCCGGCATTCTCCCGGTGTCTCGGTCCCCTCTGGAGGAATTCAGCAAGACAGTTCCTTGACACCCTTGACACCCTTGACACCTGTTTTATCGACATTATGGGAAAACAATTAATTCCGGGGTCCCTGTACAGGGAGGGCAGAATTAATTTATTTCCCATAACTTTTGCAGAAAGGGTGTCAAGGTGTCAAGGGTGTCAAGGTTTTGCTCCTGTAAGAAGGGCAATTCAGGTTCGCTACAGTCGGCAATAATCCTTTTCAGTTGGTCGAAGCCTGGATGTACAAAAGACAGGAAGAGTGATTTCTTTCTATGGTTCTACAGGGTTTAGTGTGAATTAACATAAAGTGCTTTAACATTCATCTCCATAAGAGATATCAATATAGAGCCGTGTACGGCTTTTTGAGGTGTTTCTCTTTTAGGGAAGCTTGCAAATGTTAACGGTTTAACTATTC
>JAQXRG010000026.1 GCA_029218405.1 Bacteroidales bacterium | reverse complement strand
AAATCTATATTCTTTATTATATTCACCGAAATTGGGTACAAAGGTAATCATTCCACTTCGATTATGGAAGAAGTTTGGCTGCAAATAACGATAAAATAAAAAAACTTTGCTATTTTTGCAGGCAGAAAAAACCAGAACCATGTCGAATAATTATTTCCAGTTCAAGCAATTCACCGTTTACCATGACAAATGCGCCATGAAGGTCGGGACGGACGGCGCGCTGCTGGGCGCCTGGGCGCCGGTGGCGGGTGCCGCAACCTTGCTGGACATCGGGACCGGGTCGGGGCTGATTGCCCTGATGCTGGCGCAACGCTGTCCTGACGCACGGATAACGGGCGTTGACATTGACGGGCCGGCGACGGAGCAAGCCCGCGAGAACGTCGCCGCCTCGCCGTGGAAGGACCGCATCCGCATCGTGCGGCAGGATGTCCGCGAATGGGCAGAAAGGGAAGGGGAGAAGTATGACGCCCTTGTGGCCAATCCTCCGTATTTCGTGGAAAAGGTGGCCTGCCCGGACGCGGCCCGTCATGCGGCCCGCCACACCGACGGGCTGTCTTTCGACGAGCTGCTGAAGGCGGCCGTCGCGCTGATGGCTGAAACGGGGACATTCTCGGTCGTGCTGCCATCGACAGCCGTCCCGGAATTCATTGCGGCGGCTTCGCGCCACCGCCTGTACCTGTGCCATCAGACGTGGGTGCACACCAAGCCCACAAAACCGGCCAAGCGGGCGTTGATGACCTTCGTCCGCCGTCCTGCGGCCACCCGCATTGACCAGCTCAGCCTGGAGGTGGAGACCGGGGGGTTCAGTCCGGAATTCGTCGCGCTGCTCCAGCCCTTCTACCTGAAACTCTAAGGCCGCTTGGCCAGCCTGCGCAACAGGTTGCGGTTCAGCTTCAGCAATTGCCGGTGCTTTTCGGACAGCGTGGCGATGGGCTTCCCCTCGAAGAACTCCATGAAATGCTGGAGGATGTTGAGGGAAGAGTCGGAGGTGACCATCGTCTTCTTTTCCGGAGCGACTATCTTCAGGCCTGCGGGAACCATCTCCACCTCCAGCGTCGCTCCCCCCATGACCGGATCGCCATCGTAGTGGAACACGCCCTCGGACTGACGGCGGATGGTGATTTTCTTGTCCTTCATGGTCTTGATGCGGCTGTTTTGGTCGATGGTCCGGTTGAACAGCTGGAAGGAGAGGGAAGGCACGTCCAGCACAGTGAAGGGTTCCAGAATGGTGATGTCCATCATCCCGTCCGTCAGTGACGCCTGTGGAGCGATGTAGGCATTGTTGCCATACTGGGAAGCGTTCGCGCAGGCGATCAGAAAGGCCTTGTATTTCACGGTTCCTGTCGAATTCTCGATTTCATACGTCTCCGGGCTGTACGTGAGGCTTTCGTGCAGGGTGTTCTCTAAATAGGTAAGGAGCCCCCGCTTGCCGGAGTTGGCGAACTTGAGACTGACGAAAGCGTCGAATCCCACCCCGCAGGTGCAGAAAAACGGATGCTTGTCGATAAGGCCGTAATCAATCAGGTGGCAATGCCCCTCGTTGATGACCTGCAACGCCCCCGAGGTGTCCATCGGGATGTGCAGGTGACGCGCCAAGCCGTTGCCGGAGCCGCAGGGGATAATCCCCATGGCCGTGTCCGTATGGACCAGTGCCCGGCCGACCTCATTGATGGTCCCGTCGCCGCCGATGGCCACCACCACGTCCACATGCTCCTGCACGGCCTGTCGGGCCAGCAGTTCAGCATGCCCGGCATACTGTGTGCGGCAAATCTCGAACTCATATTTCTCTGGGTCGATCTTCTCTCGGACCATCTTCAGAATGGCCTCTTTGCCATGGGTTCCGGAAATCGGGTTCACTATGAATACAACGCGCTTCTTCTCGTTCATCTTTCTATTGGTTCATTGGTGGATAATCGCCGTGCAAAAGTACGACTGATTTTGGAAATAACGATTGTTTTTTGGCTTAAATTGCGTTTCAGGGCATTTTTTTTGTATTTTTTGAGGTCGGTATTCAAGAATTTATTATCTTTGCACGTTCTTTTATTAGAATGCCGTGACAAACGGGTACCAACTGATTATAGAATAAGCCCCGAAAAGGCTTTATTGAGATTTATAATATGGGATTATTACAAGACAAGTTAAGTAAATTCAGATTGCCTCAACTGTATATGCAGAAAGGCGTGTATCCTTATTTCCGCGAAATTGACAGCCATCAGGACACAGAGGTGATGATGGACGGAAAGAAGGTTTTGATGTTTGGTTCCAATTCATACATGGGACTGACCTACGACAAAAGAATCATTGAAGCTGCAATCGCTGCAACGCGCAAGTATGGCACAGGTTGTGCCGGCTCCCGTTTCCTGAACGGAACACTTGATTTGCACGTACAGTTGGAACACGAATTGGCCGAATTTGTCGGTAAGGATGAAGCGTTGGTCTATTCCACCGGCTTCACCGTCAATGAAGGGGTCGTGTCTTGCCTGACCGACCGCAACGACTATATCATCTGTGATGACCGCGACCATGCCTCCATCGTGGACGGACGTCGTCTTTCTTTCTCCACTCAATTGAAATACAAGCACAATGACATGGAGGCCCTGGAAAAGGAACTGGCCAAATGCAAGCCGGAATCCGTCAAGCTGATTGTGGTGGACGGTGTGTTCTCCATGGAGGGCGACTTGGCCAAACTGCCTGAAATCGTCCAGCTGAGCGAGAAGTACAACGGCAGCATCATGGTGGACGAGGCCCATGGGTTAGGGGTCTTCGGCCGTCAGGGCCGAGGGGTCTGCGACCATTTCGGACTGACCGACAAGGTGGACCTGATCATGGGTACTTTCTCCAAGTCACTGGCTTCTATCGGCGGATTCATCGCGGCCGACAAGGACACCATCAACTGGTTGCGCCATAACTCGCGTTCCTATATCTTCTCCGCCAGCAACACTCCCGCGGCCACGGCTGCCGCCATGGAAGCGCTCCACATCCTCAAGACGGAGCCCGAACGCCAGGAGAACTTGTGGAAGATTACGAACTACGCCTTGAAGTGTTTCCGCGAAGTCGGTTTCGAAATCGGCGATACGGAAAGCCCTATCATCCCGCTGTATGTGCGCGACACGGACAAGACTTTCGAGGTCACCAAGCTGGCATTCGATGCAGGAGTGTTCATCAATCCGGTCATTCCGCCCGCTTGCGCCCCGCAAGACACCTTGGTGCGCTTCGCCTTGATGGCCACCCACACCAAAGAACAGGTGGACTTCGCCATCGACAAGCTGACCCAGTGCTTCAAGCAACTGGACATCCTGAAATAAAGTTTTATTCGATATATTCCGATTTTGGAAGGAGTCATATTTCTCAAGAGAGTATGACTCTTTCTGTTTTATCAGTAATCTACCAACCGACCATGATTTTGAATGAAAGAGATTGCCGGCACGATGAGGTGTTGGAAATTGCCCGGCAAATGATGATTGCGGCACGGACCGCTCCCAAGGGAAAAGGAATTGATGTCGTCGAGGTGGCTATGGTCACCGAAAGCAACATCCGTATCCTCTCGGACACCATGAAACAAATGTATGAGGAAAACGGCTTCAAGTTCTTCCTGCGCGATGCCGACAACATCCTGCAGGCAGAATGCATCGTGCTGATCGGCACCCGCCAACAGGCCCAGGGCTTGGACTGCGGACATTGTGGGTTCGCCCGATGCGCGGATAGGGAAGAGGGGGTTCCGTGCGCCCTCAACACAGTGGACGTAGGCATTGCCATCGGTTCGGCCTGCTCTGTTGCGGCCGACCATCGTGTGGACACCCGCGTCATGTTCTCAGCAGGCTTGGCCGCCCAGCAGTTGGACTGGCTGGACGGCTGCACCCACGTGTTCGCCATTCCGGTCAGCGCGTCTTCCAAGAACCCTTTCTTCGACCGGAAACCTAAGACAGAATAAGGTGGTTGACCGCATAGGCAACGCCGTCTTCCTCGTTCGAAAGCGTGATGAAGTCGGCGTTGTCCTTCACCACCTGCTGCGCATTGCTCATAGCGACTCCCATACCAGCGAACTGTATCATGGACAGGTCATTGTATCCGTCGCCGATGGCCACCATGTCTTCCCGGGTCAAGCCGATTTCCTGTAACAGCACTCCGAGAGAGAGGGCTTTGTCAATGCCTTTCGGGACCAATTCCAAGAAGAAAGGCTCTGAACGGAACACGCCCATCCGTTCCTTTAAGTGGGCGTACATCTGCTGTTCCAGCAGGGCCAGCCGCTCAGGGTCACCCACAATCAGGCATTTCGCGACCGGATGAGCAATCGCGGCCAGGAAATTGTCCACTCCCTTGATTTCCATCTTGTTCAACATGGCTTCGTGACGGACGTATTCGTTGTCGGGATGCTCCGTCAGCACATATTTCCCTTCGTAGGAAAGGATGGCAAACCCATTGTCGTTCGCACATGTGTACAGGTAGGGCAACACGGTGGGGTCCAGCAGGTTCTTGTACATCAGTTCACCCGTCTTCCAGTCGATGATTTCGCCGCCGTTGTAAGACAATACATAGCCTTCGTATTTGTCCAACTGCAGCAAGTCCGCCAAAGGAGCCACACCGTAAGTCGGCCGGCCGGACGCCAGCACAATCTTGACACCGGCTTCCTGCGCTTGCAGCAGCGTTTTCAACGTATGTTCCGTAACTTCTTTCTTCTGATTGGTCAAGGTCCCGTCCAAGTCGAGGACCAGTAGTCTGTATCGAATCATAGTATCGTTTTTTTCACGTTTGTAATATGGAAGCAAAGATACAACTAAAATAAGAAACCAGGAAGCAATCCAGGAAGAAATCCGCCAAAGCGACCAGAAAAACACCTACATTCCTTATCCCTTTTCATTCTATAATCGGCATTATGTTTAATTGGAATAAGAAATCATAAAATCTTCCCTATTTTGTCCTACACATCGAAAAGAAATCACTATTTTTGTAGAAATTTTCAATGGAAATCAAAAATCATAATGAAACCCAAAATTAGACAACTGACCCCTGACGATAAAGAAGCATTCGCGCGGATGAACAAGGAGACGTATTACAAGCAGATGGACCCTTCCTTCTTCATCCCGTTCTCCGCGATGGAAATCGAACGTAACTTTTCTCCTGAAGCCCAGGATATCCTGCTGGGCATCTTCGAGAACGGCCAGCTGGTCGCGGTGTCAGGACTGTTGTTTGATTTGTCCGATTTCAAGGAACTCGACGCGCTGAAGGGAAAGGACCTTGACCTTCAGCGGACTGCGGAAATCGGGGGGTGCATGACCTCACCCGGGCACCGCAACAATGGCTATATGCGCATGATCAACGAGTGCATCCTGCGGACGGCCAAGGAACGTAAGCTGAGACACTTGATTGCCACGGCGCATCCCGACAACCTGCCCAGCAACACCTCGTTGCGAAAGTTAGGCATGCAGTTGCTGACCGTCATCGAACGGCACAGCTATCCACGGAATCTTTATTTGCTGGATTTGGAGGAAGTGCGTTGACATTCTCAACATCCTCACAATCCGTTCATCCATTAATACTTGCGTTATGAAAGGAATCGTATTAG
>JAQXRG010000025.1 GCA_029218405.1 Bacteroidales bacterium | reverse complement strand
TCTGGCCCAGCAGGTTGCCTTCCTTCAAGGAAGTATACAGGAATTCTTCGATTTCGGCATCGATGGTCGGAGAATCTTCTTCGATGCGGTAGTTGGTGGTCACGCGGATGGTCTTGCCGTCGGTACCCAAGGCGATGGCCTGTACGTTGGCGTCACCCACTTTCGGCTGCAGCAGGGCGCGTACGGTCTCCGGCTGTACGGTCTGTTCGAACTGTACCACGAAGTTGCGTCCGCCGGTGAAGTCAATGCTCTGCGACAGACCGCGGACAAAGAACGACACGATGCAGACCGCGATGACAGCCCCCCAGATGGTGAACGAACGCTTGCTGATGCCCATGAAGTTGAAGTGGACATTCTGCATCAGGTTCTTCGAGATGCCAGTCGTGAAGGTCAGGTCGAGCCACTTGTCTTTGCTCATGAAGTGCTCATACACCACGCGGGTCAGGAACACGGCGGTGAAGAAGGAGCAGAGGATACCGATGATTAGCGTGGTGGCGAAACCACGGATGGGGCCTGTACCGAAGTTGAACAGGATAATACCGGTCAGGATAGAAGTGGCGTTCGAGTCGATGATGGCCGAGAACGCGTTGGAGTAACCTTCCGCCAGTGCCTGACGGGTGGCCTTGCCGGCTTTCAGCTCTTCTTTGGTACGTTCGTAAATCAACACGTTGGCATCGACCGCCATACCGAGCGAGAGCACCATACCGGCGATACCGGACATGGTCAGCGCGGCCTGGAACGAGGTCAGAATACCCAGCGTGAAGAAGAAGTTGACGAACAGGGCGCAGTTGGCAATCATACCCGGAATCATGCCGTACATGGCACACATATAGATCATCAGGAAAATCAAGGCCACGACGAATGAAATGGCCCCCTGGTTGATGGACTCCTGACCGAGCGACGGACCCACGATGTCTTCCTGCACGATGCGGGCGGGAGCGGGCATCTTACCCGACTTCAGCACGTTGGCCAAGTCCTTGGTCTGTTCGGGGGTAAAGCTGCCGGAGATTTCGGAGTTACCGCCGGTAATCTCGCCGTTCACGTTCGGAGCGCTATAGACATAGCCGTCCAGCACGATGGCGATGGCCTTGCCGATGTTCTGCTTGGTGAGCACGGCCCAGCGGCGTGCGCCTTCCGTGTTCATGGACATGCTGACGCAAGGACGGTTGTACTGGTCGTACGAGTCGCGGGCGTCGGTCACCACGTCCCCTTCCAGCGGAGCGCGTCCGTTGCGTTCGGTGGACTTGATGGCGAAGAGCTCGTAGATTTGGCCTTCCTTGTCCATGGCGGCCACTCCCCACATCAGCTTCAGGTCGCGCGGCAGGATGTCCTTCACGCTTTTCAGGCTGAGGATGCGGTTCACGTCGGCGGTGTCACGGTGGTGGGCATAACCTACCACGGCGCCACGTCCGCCCTGGTTGAGCTGGAGCACAGCCATCAGCGGGTGTTCCTTCTTGATTTGTTCGATCGTGGCGTTGTCGGCTGCCTTTTCAGCGGTTTCCCCCTTCAAGGCGGCTGTCAGGCTGTCCTTGGCCGATACGGCGGTCGTGGCTTCCACGGCTGCCTCGGTCTCGGCAGGGGTTGTTTCCGTGCCGGCCAGTTCCTCCCGGGCGCGGCTGTCTGCCGATGCCAGGATGGGGGCGATGTCCTTGGCGTCGAAGGTTTCCCAGAACTCCAGGTTCGCCGAACCCTGCAGCAGCTTGCGTACACGTTCGGGTTCCTTGATGCCCGGCAGTTCCACCATGATGCGTCCCATCTTGCCTTCCAGTGCCTGGATATTGGGCTGGGCCACGCCAAAACGGTCGATACGGGTGCGGAGCACGTTATAGGAGTTGTCGATGGCGGCCTTCACCTCCTCGCGGAGTGCCTGGATGACCTCGTCATCGGTACTGCGGGTGTTGACCTTTTCCTTCAGCTGCTGGGTGGCGAACAGTTCGGCCAGCTTACCTTCGGGAGCCAGTTTCTTATACTCTCTGACAAACAGGGTGATGTAGTCTTCCTGACTGGTCACCTGCTGCCGGGCGGCTTCGGCCACTGCCTTGTTGAAGGTCTCGTCGGGCTTGTTGTCAGCCAGTGCCTTCACTACATCGGGTACGGATACTTCGAGAATGACGTTCATACCGCCCTTCAAGTCCAGACCCAAACCGATTTCCATCTCACGACATTGTTTCAGCGTATACGCCCACAGCCATACTTTCTTGTTCTGTACCGAATCAAGATAGTGTTGTTCTCCCTTCGGGTCCTCGGCGGCCCGGTTCATGTGATAACGGGTCACGAAGGAGAACGAAAGGTAGAACACACAGACAAGGGTCAGTAAAACCGCAAAAACCTTTACAAATCCTTTGTTTTGCATGTTACTATTAATTATTATTTTACGTTTTTTGATGATATACGTTTTTTCAAGGTTGCAAAGATAGCTCTTTTTTCAGTTATAATGAGAATGCTTTCTAATTATTTCTGCGATAAGGGCTAAAAAAAGGCGATTTCGCTCCCTACAGGTCGTCTTGCCTGGGCTTTTCCAGGATGCACCATACCGGATAGTGGTCGGAAACGGAGATGGAACGGTCCACCTCGCACTGTACGACGCGGATGGCCGGACTGGCCAGGATGTGGTCAATGCGGAAATACATGCGCGACTGGTGGTAAGTGATGCCCAGTCCCCATCCGGCCTCGGCGAAAGCGTCGTTCAGCCCTTTCCCGATGACCCGGTGGGCGTAGGAGATGGGGGAGTCGTTGAAGTCGCCGCACGCCACTGTGTACCTTGCTCCCTGCTGGCGGATGGCTTCCGCTACCGCGTCGGCCTGTGCCGCCCGCACGTACGAGGCCTGTGCCAGCTTGTCCAACAGGTGCTTGCTGTGGGTCTTCACACCCTTCTTCTCGCCTTCCAGCATGTTGTTGTAGATTTCCTTGTCTTGCTCGTCCATGCCGTTGGTCTCCAGATGGTTGTTGACCAACAGCAGGGTGTCCTTGCGGACGAGTATCCGGTACATCCAGCTGCCGTTCATGACGCGGCTCTTGTAGTCGATGCGTTCGGCAGAAAGGATGGGGTAGCGGGAGTAGCATCCCAGTCCGTTGCCGGCACCCAGCGGGGCGTGATGGCGGTAGGGGTATTTCTCGGCGAGGTACTTGTCCACTGCCTTCCGTGCCCGTTCGGTAGGCGCTATAAACTCCTGCAGGCAGAGGATGTCGGCATCCGACTCTTTCAGGTAGCGCAGCATCGCGTTCTCGTCCGGTCGGTCAATGCCTAACGAGAAGGCTTTCATCTGGGTGTTGAAGGTCAGGAGCTTGATGGTCTCACCTTCCGGCTCCTGTTGTCCGCCGATGGCATAATACGTGGTCGTGCTCTGCCAGCCGATGGCGATAAACAAGAGCGGAAGCAGTATCCAGCGGGGACGGAACAGCAGCCAGATGACGATGAAGCAGAGGACGGCCACCAGGAAAATGGGAAAGGCCAGTCCGAGGCAGGCATAAACGGCGTGCTCGGTGGGCGGGATGTAAGGACTGTAGGCGGAGAGCAGGAAGAGCAGTCCGACTACGATATTGGCGGTGGCCAACAGGCTGGTCATGAATGTGCTAATGGTACGCATGGCTTTTCAGGGTTATTTTTTACTGGCATCAAACAACTGTCGTTTTTCTTCGTCGCTCAGGCTGTTGTAGCCCGACTTGCGCAACTTGTCCAGAATGTGGTCAATCTGTTCGTTGCGCTCCTTCTTGCGGGCATTGTAGTCGTAGTCCTTCTTCCGGTCGCCGTAGTGGACCTTCATCTTGGGCTTGCGGGCCGGACGCTGGAAAGGCCGGGACAACCCGTCGATGATCCGGTTGATGCCCCGGGTGACATCGTAGCCCTTGCGCAGTCCCATGACAAACCAGACACCGGCCATGGCACCGCCGATGTGGGCGATGTGGCCGCCCCCGTTGTCGGAGGTGATGAACAGGAGGTCGAGCAGGAACACGCCCAGGGTCACGTACTTCAGCCGCAGCCGTCCGAGCAGCAGGAACTGCACCTCGAAATCGGGTTGGGACATGCCCACGGCAAACACGATGGCCAGCACGGAAGCGGAAGCGCCCAGCAGCCAGGACAGGTGGACGGCATCGGAGAAATAGGGGAACACGTTGAAAGCGGCCACATACAGCAGGCCGCCCATGACGCCTCCCAGCAGGTAGAGTCCCTGCAGGTGGCGGGACGAGAAGAACTGCAGGAACAGCCGTCCGAACCAGTAGAGCCACAACATGTTGAACACTAAGTGAAGCAGACTGGCATGCATGAACATATAGGTCAGCACGCTCCAAGGCTGGCGGGCGAGTTGGGGCAGGTAGGCCGGCAGTTCCAGGTAGTGTGTCCACCCGGCAGCGGGCCAACGGAACAGCAGCAGCACGATGTTGGCCAGCGACACTGCCACGAAGATGCCGGCGTTCAGGTACAGCAGCCGGGTCACGATGTCGCCCTGCCGGAACTTCTCTTTCAGCTCAGAAATAAACTTGTCCGTTGCCATTGTTTCTCCTCCAGTTGAGAATCAGGAATATACCGAAAATCATTCCGCCCAGGTGGGCGAAGTGGGCCACCCCGTCGTGGCTGCTGACCCCCAGCAGCAGTTCGATGACGGCATAGCCGATGACAAAGAACTTGGCCTTGATGGGGAAGGGGATGGGGAACACGAACATTTCGCTGTTGGGGAACAGCATGCCGAACGCCAGCAGGATGCCGTAAACGGCTCCCGACGCGCCGACCGTGTTCAGCTGGTTGAGGAACTCGCTCATGGAGATGATGCCCATGCCGGTGTCCACCATCGTGTAGTCGGACCAGTCGAACGCGTATTCCAGGTACAGGACGACTTCCTGCACCAGTCCGGCGCCTATGCCGCATACGATGTAGTAGAACAGGAAGCGGCGGGGGCCCCACACTTCTTCGAGCACACGGCCGAACATCCAGACGGCGAACATATTGAAGAAGATGTGCTGGAAATTGGCGTGCATGAACATATAGGTGATGAACTGTGCCGTGTTGAAGTTGTCGGCCAGGAAGAAATGCAGGCCCAGGTAGTCGTTCAGGTTGATGCCGTACCGCTGGGCCACGATGCTGCCGAAGAAGCACAGCACGTTGATGATGAGCAGGTTCTTGGTAATGGTAGGTAGATGGTTCATGATGGTAGGGGGATTAAGAGTTGTAAGAATAGGAGGTTCCTGTCGGGCCGGCAGGGGTGGAGGCGACCGAGTCGCGCAGCACCAGCAGGCTTTCGGGACCCATGTTGAACAGCAGGTCCACGATGCTCAGGTTGGGCAGAAAGCCGTTTTTCGCGTCGAACACCTGGTAGTAGGGGCAGGGCGCGAAATCCGGATCGGCGGTGTGGAAGTCCTTCTTGGGATGGATGCGCTCGCGGAAATCGTCCTTATCGCAGGGAGCCGCCTCGAACGCCGTTGTGGGACGGAGGTCGGGCTGAAGGTCTATCTGTTCGCAGACCCAGTGGCAGAGGGCCTCGTTGAACTCGGTCAGGAACGTATAGCGCCGCTCGAAGAAGCGGTGGAACTCATCGGCGTAATAGTCGAAGAAAGGGCTGTGCCGGTAGGCCGCCACGAAGGCGTTCCAATGCACGTGCCGCCAGTTGCCGTGGTCGGAGATGCGTACGTCGCGGGTCAGGGTCTTGTCTTCGGCCCCTTTCTCGGTAGGGAGGGTCAGGGCCAGCGGGCCGTCGGCCGTGGCGATGACGCACCGGTTGCGGTAGGTCTGCTTCCCATAATGGTCGCAGCCTTCCACCCACACCGTGTCGTAAGCGTAGAGCTTGGTGTAGTATTCCACCGGCGCCAGGTACGCGGTGCTGAGAAGTATTTCTTTTCCGTTCATATACTGTTCATTCTACTCGTTGAAAAAAACGTCCTTTGCGCGAGGTCCACCAGATGCGCCAGGCTTTCCCGATCAGGTGGTCTTCGGGCACCAGCCCGAACAGGCGGGAGTCGTGCAGGTTCACAGGGTCGTTGGAAGACATCCAGTAATAGTCTTTCCCGAAGCGGTATTCGCTGACCGCTTTGCCGTCCACCAGCAGTGTGTCGCCCTTCAGGCTGGCAGCGCGGCCTTCGTGGTGCACGATGGTGTTGCACAGCAGGATGGCGTTCCACGGATAGACCTTGACCGGTACCCCGCGTCGGGGCACCACGAAAGGCCGGGTGTCGGGGTGTTGCTGGTCGAGGGGGAAGAATCCCACCCGTCCTTCCGCCTTCTGCGTCAGCAGGTAGTATTCGTAGCGGCTGAAACTGCGGATGTAATGGCCGTCGGAGGTATAGTCCACCAACGGGTTGTCGGTGATGCCTACCGTTTCCATCAGCGCCTGCACCAGGTCTTCCTGGCCGGAGGGATAGGCATAGAGGGCCTTGCTGTCGGGGGACCCTGGTGAGGTGCCGACCGGCCGCCAGTCGCGGTTGAGCAACAGCGTGTCGCCCGCCACCCCCACACAGCGGCTGATGAACACCGGCCGGTTTTCCAGCCGGATGTCCTGCACCGAGCCGCCGGGATTGTTGAACAAGACGATGTCGCCTTTCCGTACCGGTCGGGGAGCGATGCGGTGGTAGCCGGTCCACGACGGGAAGGGCAGACGCAGGCCATAGCTCCACTTGTCCACCAGTACCCCTTCCCCTTTGTAGAGAGAGTTCTCCATGCCCGAGAAAGGGATGATGCAGGAACCGACCAGCAGAGTCCGTACCAGCCCCACCGTCAGCGATGTCCCGACGATGAGCTTCAGCCAATGTGCCCGACGCAGTTTCAATGCTTCCTATACCTTATTTAATATTATCGACCCATTTGAACAAGCGGTTCCAGCGGATTTTGCCGTCTGTCCAGCCGCGGTCCTGGTCCAATGACAGCCACACGAAGATGGGCTTGCCCACGATATGGTCTTCGGGAACGAATCCCCAGAAGCGGGAGTCGGCCGAGTTGTGGCGGTTGTCGCCCATCATCCAGTAGTAGTCCATCCGGAACGTATAGTGGTCCGCCGGCTGACCGTTGAGGTAGATGACGCCGTCCTTCACCTCCAGCTCGTTCCCTTCGTAGGCATGGATGCACCGTTCATAGAAAGGCAGGTTGTCGAGGTTCAGCTCGATGGTCTTCCCTTTCTGCGGAATCCAGAGCGGGCCGTAGTTGTCCACCGTCCATCCCGTCAGCTTGTTCTGGGGATACAGGCCGCCCATGTCCTCGTCGCGGATGTCCTCGATGGCGGTCACCAGGTCCTTGCGGGCCAGCAAGGCCGCTTTCGCCTGGGCGGTCAGCGGCAGGTTGTACACCGCTTCGTTGGGATAGTAGCCGGCCAGGTCTTCGTCGCTGATGCCCAGCTCGTGACAGAAATCCTGAGGCAGCTGGCTCTTGACGTGCACCAGGTAGCGGTACTGCACGTTGTCGGGTTCCTTGTTGGCCTGTCCGTCCAGATAGACGATGCGGTCCTTGATGTGCAAGGTCTGTCCCGGCAGGCCCACACACCGCTTCACGTAATTCTCGCGGCGGTCCACCGGCCGGTAGAGGATGGTGCCGAACAGGTCGGGGTTGTCGTTGATGTATTTCCGTCCGGTCTGGTAGTAGAAGTCGAACACCTGTCGCTGCTGCTCTGCGGTGAGCCGGCTCATGTCCACCGGCTTCGAGAGTTCCTTGCCGGCCTGGTAGGCCATGCTGTACAGGTCCTGCGCCTGTACGTTGCTGGCCACGCTGTCGCCTGCAGGGAAGTTGAAGACCACGATGTCATTCAGTTCCACCTGTCCCAAGGCAGGGACACGCTTGTAGTCCCACTGCAGCCCTTCGATGTACGACTTGCAGTTGAACACCGGCAGGGTGTGCTGCGTCAGCGGCAGGTGGAGCGGGGTCTGCGGGATGCGTGCTCCATAGCTCATCTTGCTGACAAACAGGTAGTCGCCGACCAAGAGTGACTTCTCCAACGATGACGAAGGAATGACATAGTTCTGGAAGAAGTAGAGGTTGACGAAATAGACCGCCACCAAGGCGAACAGAATGGCGTCCACCCAGCCCATGACGGTGAGCACCACCGGGTTCGTGGATTTCTTCCACCAGTACCAGGGTATCTTTTGGGTGATGTAGGCGTCGAAAATGAACGGGAGGACCAGCAGTCCCAGCCAGCTTCTCAACCAAAGGAGGAAAAGCAGGTAGAGGGCCAGTACGACCCCAAACTTCGCCCACTGCTTGCGTGCTGCTTTTACCATATCAGAACTGGAATAAGTCGTTCATACCTAAGAAACCCTTGTGCCCGGCGGTGAACTCGGCGGCCAGTACGGCCCCCAGTGCGAACCCGCTCCGGTTCTTGGCATCGTGCGTGATGACAATCGAGTCGGCGGCCGATTCGTACGTCACGGTGTGGATGCCCGGCACCTCATCGCGACGGATGGCGCTGACAGGCAGCTCGTTTTCCGCACACTGCGTCGTGCCGCTGACCGTGCCGTCGGGGGCTGTCAGGGTGCCCATCACCCACTTGTCCTTGCGGTCGAGGTGGTCCAGAATGCCTTCCGCCAGGGTGATGGCCGTTCCGCTGGGCGCGTCCAGCTTGTGGATGTGATGCGTCTCCACCATCGACACGTCGTAGTTGGGGAAGTTGTTCATAATCTTTGCCAAGTACTTGTTGACAGCGGAGAAGATGGCCACTCCCAGGCTGAAGTTGGACGACCAGAACAGGGTCTTCCCTTCTTCCTGGCACAGCCGCCGCATCTCGGCGGCATGCTCGTTCATCCATCCGGTACTGCCCGACACCACCTTGACACCGTTGGCCAGCGCCTCCAGGCAGTTGCCGTAGGCGGCGGAGGGAGCGGTGAACTCGATGGCGACATCCGCCGAGCGGAAGGCTTCCGACGCGAAGTCCTCGCGGTTGTCAATGTCGATGATGCTTACAATCTCATGACCACGGGATTTGGCGATTCTTTCAATCTCCTTACCCATCTTTCCGTATCCAATCAATGCTATTTTCATATTTCTCTTTTATTTTTCCGCACAAAGATAGGCATTTTCAGTAGAAATCATTACTTTTAGCCGACATTTACACCTCGTTAACATGGAAGAACTCTTACATTACGTGTGGAAACACAAACTTTTTCCGTTGAAAGAGCTGAAAACAACGGAGGGAAGCCCCGTGGAGGTCATCGACCCTGGCCTGCACAACCACAATGCCGGACCCGATTTTTTCAACGCCAAGGTCCGGATTGGCGGCGTGCTGTGGGTGGGCAATGTCGAGATTCACCGGTGTGCTTCCGACTGGAAGCGCCATCACCACGATACCGATACGGCCTACGATTCGGTGGTCCTGCATGTGGCTTCCGATATTGACACGTCCGTGTTCCGGACCGACGGGACGGCCATTCCCCAGCTGGAGCTGCATTATCCTCCCTACCTGCAGAAAAACTATGAGGAACTGTTGCGTGCGGACCGTTATCCGGCCTGCTACCGGCTGATTCCAAAACTGCCCAAGTTCTTGTTGCACAGCTGGCTTTCGTCCCTGCAACTCGAACGGCTGGCCGCCAAGACCGCCCAGATAGAGTGCCTGCTGGCCGACTACGGACAAGACTGGGAACAGGCGTTCTTCATTTCCTTGGCCCGGAGTTTCGGCTTCGGGGTGAACAGCGACATTTTCGAGCGGTGGGCACGCACGGTGCCCCTTGCAGCCGTCAACAAGCATCGCGACTGCCTGTTCCAGATTGAGGCGTTCTTCTTCGGACAGGCCGGTCTGCTGGACGAGGCTCCCGCCGATGACTATGTGCGGCGCTTGCAGAAAGAGTACGACTACCTGTGCCACAAGTTCGGCATGAAGCGTTCGCTCGAAGGGCACTGGAGCTTCCTGCGGATGCGTCCCGGCAATTTCCCGCATATCCGCATCGCCCAGTTAGCGTGCCTGTACCATCGGTCGCAGGGACTGCTGTCCCGGCTGATGGAAGCCGGCACGCTGCAGCAGCTGCGGGAAGCACTGACGGGCGGCACTTCCCCCTACTGGCTGACACACTATTCGTTCGGGGGAGTTTCCGAGGCACGGCCTAAGTCGCTGAGCCGTACCTCCGCCGACCTGCTGGTCATCAACACCGTGGTTCCGTTCCTGTATGCTTACGGGAAACGGAGGGGCGACGAGCGGCTGTGCCTGCGGGCGGGAAACCTGCTGGAGGAGCTGAAGCCGGAGAACAACTACATCACCCGTATGTGGGGGGAGTGTGGGTTGCAGGCGGCGCACGCCGGTGACAGCCAGGCGCTCATCCAACTGAAGAAGAACTATTGCGACACCCGGAAATGTCTCTTTTGCCGTATCGGGTACGAATATTTCAAGGCCGATTCGGCTACGTATTAAGAAATTCATTATTTTTGCGAAAACAAGAACTGTATGAGTCGATATATCTATGAACTGAAGATGAAGGTGCGCGATTACGAGTGCGACCTTCAGGGCATTGTGAACAACGCCAACTACCAGCATTACCTGGAGCATACCCGTCATGAGTTCCTCCGTTCCGTAGGCGCCAGCTTCGCTCGCCTGCACGAGGAGGGGGTGGACCCCGTGGTGGCCCGGCTGACCATGGCGTTCAAGACCCCACTGAGGAGCGGTGACGAGCTGGTCTCGAAGCTCTACCTGAAGAAAGAAGGCATCAAGTATGTGTTCTACCAGGACATTTTCCGGCTGCCCGACCTGAAGCCGGTCATCAAGGCGACGGTGGAGACGGTCTGTGTGGTCAACGGACGGCTGAGTACCTCTCCGCTGTTCGATGACCTGTTTGCCGAATCCCTGAAAGCCTCCGAAGCATGAGCCGTGAACCTCTCTACCGCATGGCGCTCTCCCGGGTACCGGGAATCGGCCTCATCACCGCCCGACGGCTGTTGGAGGAGGTGGAGAGCGCCGAATGGCTGTTCACGCACCGCCACGAGCTGCCCGAATTCTTGCCCGATGTCTCGGATCGTCTGGTGGAAGCGTTGGACTGTCCCGATGTGTTGCGCCTGTGCGAGGCGGAGCTGGCCTTTGCGGAGAAGAACCACATCACCTGTCTGACGGCCTGCGACGAGGCCTATCCCTCTCGTTTGCGGGATTGTCCCGACGCGCCGTTAGTGCTGTTCTACCGGGGTACTGCCGACTTGAACGGGCTGCATGTTATCAATATGGTAGGTACCCGTCAGGCTACGGAGTACGGGAAGGCCCTGTGTGAGACTTTTCTGCGGGACCTGAAGCGACTGGTGCCCGACGTGCTGGTGGTGAGCGGACTGGCGTACGGCATTGACATCGCGGCTCATCGGGCGGCCTTGGCCAACGGACTGGAAACGGTGGGGGTGCTGGCGCATGGGCTGGACCGCATCTATCCGTTCGTGCATCGTTCCACTGCCGCCCAGATGACCCGGCACGGGGGACTGCTGACCGAGTTCCCCTCGGGGACGAACCCGGACCGGCAGAATTTCGTCAGGCGCAACCGTATTGTGGCGGGCATGGCCGACGCGACCATCGTGGTAGAGTCCATGGAAAAGGGGGGCGCGCTGATTACTGCCGACATCGCGCAGAGTTACAACCGCGATTGTTTTGCCTTTCCCGGACGGATAGGCGACCGCTGCTCGAAGGGGTGCAACGAACTGATACGTACCAACCGGGCGGCCTTGCTGCAAGATGCGGCCGAACTGGTGGAGGCGTTGGGATGGGAGCGTCCGTCCACACCGGCACCTGCAGAGCCGGTCCAGCGCCAGCTCTTTCCGGAGGTGAGTGAGGAGGAGCAACGGGTGGTGGACCAGTTGCGGCAGCATGCGGAAGGGATGCAAGTGAATGCGCTGGTAGTCGCCTGCAATGTGCCTGTCCAGCGGATGACGGCCTTGCTCTTCAGCCTGGAGATGAAGGGAGTGGTCCGGGTGTTGGCGGGTGGTGTCTATCAGCTGTTGCTTTAGACGATGATGCCTCCGCCCACGACCCTGTCGCCTTGGTAGAAGACGGCGGCCTGTCCGGCGGCGACAGCCGCCAGCGGTTCCAGCAGCGTCACCTGCAGCCGTCCGTCGGTGGTCAGGGCCAGCGTGCAATGGTTGGCCTGTTTGCGGTAGCGGATCCGGACGATGAGGCCGGTAGCCGCCAACGCCTCCTCCGGACAGGTGAGGTGCCAGTCTTTCAGCAAGAAGCCGTCTTGCTCCAGTGCCTGGATGCGGTCGGTCAGGATAATCTTGTTTTCTGTAGGTCGTATCTCCTTGACGAAGACAGCTTTGTTGAGATGGATACCCAGTCCCCGCCGTTGCCCGATGGTGTAGAAGGGGTATCCTTCATGCTTGCCGAGGCATTGTCCGGCTTCGTCGTAGAAGTGGCCGGGCCGGAGCCGTTCGGCCGGTACCTGCTCCCGCAGGAAGGACCGGTAGTCGCCGGGGCAGAAGCACACCCCTAAGCTGTCGCGCTGATGGGCCAGCCGCTCGAATCCCCGTTGGGCGGCCAGCTGGCGGACATCGGTTTTCCGCAGTGTCCCCATGGGCAGCAACATCCGTTGGAGGATGTCTTGCGGCAGTCCCCACAGAAAGAACGACTGGTCCTTGTCGGGATCGGCTCCGGCGGTGATGTACCAGCGTCCGTCCACTTCCTGCTTCTGCACGTAATGACCGGTCGCTAAGTGCCAGATGCCTTGCCGGTCGGCTGTCTCGCGGAGCAATGGCCATTTGAACAAGTGGTTGCACAGGGTGCAGGGGACCGGTGTCCGTCCGTTCATGTATTCATCGACAAAATAGCGGAGGATGCGTTGGCGGAATTCCTCGCGGGCATCGTGTATCAGGTGCGGAATGCCGATGCGCGCACACAACCGGGCGGCCTCGTCGAGGTAGCGGGTGTTTCCGTCTTTCTCATACAGCCGGAACGTAATCCCCGTCACCTCATAGCCGGCATCCAGCAACAGCAGTGCCGCTACGGAACTGTCCGTACCTCCACTCATTCCCAACAGGACTTTCTGGTTTGGCTTCATATCATTGTTTTTTGGATGGGACATAAAAAAAGGGATTCCGCTGAATCCCAACCTTTGTTAACCTTAAATCTAATACTATGAAAAACACGATGCAAAGGTACGGACTTTTTGGAAATCTGCAAGCGATTTCGCAAGAAACTTATGTTATATAACAGGATTTAACACCGGTAAAGAGCCATTAAGATGAGAAATGTCGTTTCTCTGCCGATAAATTGTTAGTTTTGCAGTCAATAAACCAATGAGTATGCATATGAAAAAGCATTTTTTACTTTCACTGCTGGCCGCTGGTACGTTGGCGGCGCAGGCAGAGGAGGCCCGGTTGCTGCGTTTCCCTACCACCAATGGTACGGACGTGGTGTTCACGTATGCCGGCGACCTCTACAAGGCCCCGTTGAAGGGAGGAGAGGCAGTCCGGCTGACCTCTCATGTAGGGTATGAACTGTTTGCCCGTTTCTCGCCCGACGGACAGTCGGTGGCCTTTACGGGCGA
>JAQXRG010000024.1 GCA_029218405.1 Bacteroidales bacterium | reverse complement strand
CATCATGGGCGCGCCCAACACCACGGTGGACATCCCCGCCATGTGGGAGCTGGCCGAGAAGACCCGCATGCCCATCGCCGGCAAGGACTTCAAGACCGGCCAGACACTCGTCAAGTCGGGCTTTGCCCCCATCATCGGCACCCGTTGCCTCGGTCTGTCGGGATGGTTCTCTACCAACATCCTCGGCAACCGCGACGGACTGGTGCTCGACGAGCCGGCCAACTTCCACACCAAGGAAGTGAGCAAGCTCTCCACGCTTGAGTCCATCCTCGTGCCCGAAGAGCAGCCCGACCTCTACACGGACTACTACCACAAGGTGCGCATCAACTATTATCCCCCGCGCAACGACAACAAGGAAGGCTGGGACAACATCGACATCTTCGGCTGGATGGGCTATCCCATGCAGATTAAGATTAACTTCCTCTGCCGTGACTCTATCCTGGCCGCTCCCCTCTGCCTCGACCTGGTGCTGTTGAGCGACCTGGCCGCCCGCGCCGGACGTTATGGCACTCAGCGGTTCCTGAGCTTCTTCCTCAAGAGCCCCATGCACGACTACACGCAGGGTGAGGTTCCCATCAACCACCTCTTCCAGCAGTACGTGATGCTGAAGAACGCCCTCCGTGAGATGGGCGGTTACGAGGCCGACGAGGAAATCGACTGATTCCCCGGTCCCGCTTCCTGCTCCCGCTGAGGGAGACAGGCTTTTCCTGCCGGATGAGGCGGGTGCGCATCTCCGTGGGGATACCGCCCGCCCCGTCCGGCTATTCTTTTTCTGCCTCCTCGGGATGTTGTTCTTCGTTGCCGGTCTCCCCGAGGTACCGCTTTGTCTCCCGGGCCGCCACGCCGCTGAGCAGCAGCAGCGAGACGAGGTTCGGCAGGGCCATCAGGGCGTTCATGCTGTCCGCGATGTTCCACACGGCCGTCAGGTTCATGGTCGAGCCGAAATAGAGCGACACGATCCACACCACTCGGTAGGCGCGGAGCAGCCGCTTGCCCCCGAGGTACTCCATCGCCTTACCCGAGTAGTACGCCCACCCCAGGATGGTGGAGAAGGCGAACGTGGTGATGCCAAAGCTCAGGATGGTGGTGCCGATGTAAGGAATCTTGCCGAAAGCCGCCTTGGTCAGCGCGCCCCCGTGCGTATAGTCAATGTCCGGATAGGCCAGGACACTGCTCACCAGTACCAGTCCCGTGAGGGCGCAGATGACCACCGTGTCCCAGAACGTGCCGGTGGACGACACCAGGGCCTGGCGCACCGGGTTGCGCGTCTGTGCCGCCGCGGCCACGATGGGAGCCGATCCCAAGCCCGACTCGTTCGAGAACAGTCCGCGGGCGATGCCGTAGCGGGCGGCCAGCATCACGCTGCTGCCGATGAAGCCTCCGCCGGCCGCCCGGGAGGAGAAGGCGGAATCGACAATCAGTCCCACGGTCTCGCCCAGGAAGGCCCGGTTGACGAACAAGATGTACAGGCAGCCCAGGATGTAGAGCAGGGCCATGACCGGCACCAGTGCCATGCATACCCGGGCGATGCCCTTCACGCCGAAGAAGATGACCAATGACACGCCCAGCGCGACCGCCACCCCCGTGAGGTGCTCGCTCACGCCGTACGACTCGGCCAGCAGCAGCGAGATGGAGTTGGCCTGCACCGTGCCGCCGATGCCGAAGGCCGCCAAGGCCGTGAATACGCAGAACAGCACGCCCAGCCATTTCATCCGCAGCCCCTGCTCCAGCGCGTACATGGGGCCGCCCAGCATCTCGCCTTCTGCGTTCTTCACCCGGTATTTGATGGCTAACAGGCCCTCGGCGTACTTGGTGGCGATGCCCAGCACCCCCGTCAGCCAGCACCAGAACACGGCGCCCGGTCCCCCGAACGCCACGGCGGTGGCCACTCCGATGATGTTGCCCGTGCCGATGGTGGCTGCCAGCGAGGTCGCCAATGCGCCGAACTGGCTCACGTCGCCCTCCGCGCCCTTGTCGTTCTGCACGGACAGGCGGATGGCGGTCAGGATTTTCCGTTGCGGGAAGCGCAGGCGGATGGTCAGGAAGAGATGGGTGCCGAGCAGCAGGACAATCATGGGCCAGTCCCACAGCAGGGAGCTGAGCTCGGCGGTGATGGATTCGAAGGTTTGCATATTCATGATAGGAGCGTATTCTTTCTTGTATAGGGTATTTCGTAGGTTGTTCTTGTAGCTTTTTTTCGGCGGCAGGCCTTTCCGTGCAGACAACAGCAAGGGCCTGCGGAACGAACTGGCTCCGCAGACCCTTCGGCTGTCCGACGATTACTTGTTCAGCTGGTCTGCGTCGGAGAGGCTCTTCTCGATTTCCTCTTCCGGCAGGCTGTAGTTCTGCAGGTTGCCCGCCAAGTACTGGTCGTAGGCCGTCATGTCGATGAGTCCGTGGCCCGAGAGGTTGAACAGGATGACCTTCTCCTCACCCGTCTCGATGCACTTCTTCGCCTCGCGCACGGTGGCGGCGATGGCGTGGCACGACTCCGGTGCCGGGATGATGCCTTCGGCCTGGGCGAACAGGCAGCCCGCCTCGAACGACTCCAACTGCGGGATATCGACCGCTTCCATCAGCTGGTCCTTCAGCAGCTGCGACACGATGACACCCGCCCCGTGGTAGCGCAGGCCGCCCGCGTGGATGTTCGCCGGGCGGAAGTTGTGCCCTAAGGTGAACATGGGCAGCAGCGGGGTGTAGCCCGCCTCGTCGCCGAAGTCATACTCGAACTTGCCGCGCGTCAGCTTCGGGCACGAGGCCGGTTCGGCCGCGATGTAGCGTGTCTGCTTGCCCTCCAACAGGGTGTGGCGCAGGAAGGGGAAGCTGATGCCGCCGAAGTTCGAGCCGCCGCCGAAACAGCCGATAATCATGTCGGGGTATTCGCCCGCCATGGCCATCTGCTTCTCCGCCTCCAGTCCGATGACCGTCTGGTGCAGGGTGACGTGGCTCAGCACCGAGCCCAAGGTATATTTGCAGTTGGGCGTGGTCATCGCCAGCTCGATGGCTTCCGAGATGGCCGTACCCAGCGAGCCCTGGTGGTTGGGGTACTTGGTCAGGATGTTCTTGCCCGCGCGGGTGGACATGGAGGGTGAGGGAGTCACCTGCGCTCCGAACGTCTGCATGATGCTGCGGCGGTAGGGCTTCTGCTCATAACTGATCTTCACCTGATAGACAGCGGCCTCCAGCCCGAACACCTTCGCCGCGTATGACAAGGCTGCGCCCCACTGGCCTGCGCCCGTTTCGGTGGTGACGTTGGTCACCCCCTCGCGCTTGCAGTAGTAAGCCTGCGCCAAGGCCGAGTTCAGTTTGTGCGATCCCACCGGGCTCACGCTCTCGTTCTTGAAATAGATGTGGGCCGGGGTGCCCAGTGCCTTCTCCAGTCCGTAGGCGCGCACTAACGGCGTGCTGCGGTAGTACTTGTACATCTCGCGCACCTCTTCCGGAATCTCAATCCAAGCGTCCGTCTGGTTCAGCTCCTGCCGCGCCAGCTCCTGGGCGAAGATAGGGTAGAGGTCCTCCGGTTTCAGCGGCTCTTTCGTCTGAGGGTTCAAGGGAGGCAGCGGCTTGTTCTTCATGTCTGCCTGGATGTTGTACCAATATTTCGGAATCTCATCTTCCGGTAAAATAAATCGTTTTTGTTGGTTGCTCATGGTTGTATGCTATTTTAAAACTCGCCAAAAGTAGGGATTAATCGACAACTGTGCAAGCAAAAATACGAAAATGTCTGCAAATCGTAGCGAAATTATGTGTATCTTTGCGCTCACTGATCCGATAACGACTAAAATACTGAATGAAATATGCTGGACAAATGGGATGAACTGTTCCTTTTCCGTAAGAAGCTGGTGCTTCCGAAAGTGTACGAGATGATGCGCTGGCTGTCCGCTGTCACCTACACCTGTGCGTTCTTTTACCTCCTGGCCGCTATCTACGAGTACGGTTTCCGCATCTCCATCAGCCAGGCCGGTGTCATCCACGCCTTCTTCCAGGGCGTGTGGGGCGTGTTCCTGCTCTACACCACCCTCAAGTGGGTGGTGGGCGACGCCGAGGGCCGCTCGCGCACCACGGTGTGGACCGTGGTGCAGTACGTACTGCTCTACCTCACGCTCGTGCCCGTCGTGTTTCACCTGCCCGAGCCCGAGACCGGCGTGCGGTGGGTGTGGCTGCTCTTCCACCATCCCGTCTATCGGGGCACGGTGCTCACCCTGCTCTCCCTCTCCCAGCTGTCCGGCGGACTGGTGCGGCTGCTGGGCCGTCGCACCAACCCCTCCGTCATCCTGGCCTGTAGCTTTCTGGTGCTCATCTTCGTGGGCTCCGGACTGCTCATGCTGCCCGAGTTTACCGTGGACGGCATCCATTGGACCGATGCCTTCTTCACCGCCACCAGCGCCACGTGCGTCACCGGACTCTCCACCGTCGATGTGTCCCAGGTGTTCACCGAGAAGGGGCAGACCCTCCTGCTCGTCCTCATCCAGGTGGGCGGACTGGGCGTGATGACCCTCACCAGTTTCTTCGCCATGTTCTTCATGGGGCGCACCTCGCTCTCCAACCAGCTCATGGTGGGTGACATGATTAGCTCTAACTCACTCAATTCCTTGCTCTCTACCTTATTATATATACTCGGTTTCACCCTCGTCATTGAGGGGGTAGGAGCCGCACTTATCTGGACCGACATCCACGGCACCCTCGGGATGTCACCCGAGGAGGAGCTCTGGTTCTCCGCCTTCCATTCCGTGTCCGCCTTCTGCAACGCCGGGTTCTCCACCCTGCCCGGCGGTTTGGGCCATCCGCAGGTCATGCAAGGCCATCTTCCGCTCTACCTTGTGATCAGTGCCTTGGTGCTGCTCGGTGGTATCGGGTTCCCCGTGCTGGTCAACCTCCAGCAGAACCTGGCCTACTTCCTGCGCTGGCTCTGCTGGCGGGTCGGCTTCCGCCGGGGGCATTTCCAGCGTCAGGTCCACCGCTGCCAGCTCAACACGAAGATTGTGCTCGTCATGTCGGCCCTGCTGCTGGTGGCCGGCACGCTGGCCATTGTCGCGTTAGAGTGGCACCGCTCCTTGGAGGGGCTGCCCGTGGCCGGCAAGTGGGTCCACGCCTTCTTCAACGCCGTCTGTCCCCGCACGGCCGGATTCAACAGCGTGAGCTTCCTCGACATGTCCGCGCAGACCCTTCTCATCATGGGGCTGCTCATGCTTGTGGGAGGTGGTACCCAGTCCACGGCGGGCGGTGTCAAGATGAACGTGGTGGCCGTCATCTTCATCAACCTCTGGGCCGTGGTGCGCGGGGCCAGCCACGCCACGGTGTTCCGCCGCGAACTGTCGCCCTCCTCCATCAGCCGCTGCGACGCGGCCTTCCTCCTCTACCTGCTGCTCTTCGTGGCCGGTGTGCTCGCCCTGTCGATGGCCGAGCCCGAAGCCTCGCTGCGCCAGGTCTCCTTCGAGTGCCTCTCCGCGCTGAGCACCGTAGGCTCCACGCTCGACCTCACCCCCCGTCTGGGCGGTGCGGGCAAGGGCATTGTCATCCTCCTGATGTTCATCGGCCGGGTGGGTGCCTTCACCCTCGCCTCCGGTCTCATCCGCCAGGAGAAGCAGCGCAACTACCGGTATCCCAGCGATACCATTATCATCAACTGAACCCAACAGACAGACGAATATGAAATACATTGTGATAGGATTAGGCAATTATGGTGCAGCCGTGGTGGAAGGTCTCACGGCCATGGGCCATGAAGTGATAGGAGTGGACGCGAGCGAGCTGAACGTAGAGCGTCTGAAGGACAAGATGGTCACCTCGTTCGTGCTCGACGCCACTGACGAGACGGCCCTGTCCGTACTGCCGCTGCAGACGGTGGACATCGTGCTGGTGGCCATCGGCGAGGACTTCGGGGCCTCGGTGCGGGTGGTGGCGTTGCTCAAGAAGCGCCGTGTGCGGCACATCTTCGCGCGGGCGGTGGACGATGTCCACAAGGACGTGCTGGAGGCGTTCGGCCTGGACCGCATCCTCATGCCCGAGAAGGACGCCGCCCGGGTGCTGGTGCAGTCGCTGGAGCTGGATGCCTGCATCGACCTGTTCCAGGTGGACGGCGACCACTACGTGTTCAAGTTCCGCGTGCCCGACCACTTGGTGGGCTATTCCATCAACGACCTGGAGGTGAACTGCAAGTTCGGCCTGAAGCTCATCGCCCTCCAGCGGGGCCGCAGTGTGGAGAACGCCCTGGGTTTCTCGGTGCTGGAGCGTCACGTGGAGAACGTCTTTCCGGAAGACTACGAACTGCAGGCCGGCGACGTGCTGGTAGGCTACGGCAGCTACCGCCGCTTCATGGATTTCTGGGAGTCCTGCAAGTAGCGGCCCTCTCGTTTCCCCCTACAGCGAATCAGGAGAGCCGTCCGTGGAATGGCCGACTGGGGTAGTGGATTCCCTCCTTCCCAGTCGGTCGTTTTTTGTTGCGGAAAAAATTTACTGTTAACCTCAAATCCGCAACTACCCTCAAGAAATGATATAGAACTGAAAGAAAAAAGAGTCGACGCAGAAAAAGAGGCTCAAAGCGGTGGAAATCGCCATAAGGAGGCATAAAATCCCCTTACCCCACAATGCGACTTGAGGCAATACGCAGTATCATGACCATAAGTTGTCGGTGTTATCCGAAGTCGGTCTGGAAAACCTCAGCATAAGCGTTGTTACAGGTGTATATATTCAACACATACTGCCTTGATGTATTGATACCCATACTGCTTGCATCTCAAACCAAGGGTTGAGTCTATTACAGATGAGAGTCTGGAGTCCAATTGCTCCATAATTGAAAATATTCCTCCAAAAGGAGTGAATCTCTCGGATTTTATCGCTATCTTTGTCATGGCAGTCAGGTTTTATACTTTTTCTGATTTTGCGACACTAAGATAAGTGATAAATCTGAATGGCTAAATTCTGAGCAACTTTTTGTTGCTCAGGTGCTTAAAAAAGTATAATTTATAATGGTTTTGCGGAATTAAGGTTATTTAAAATCCCGCGAAGCGGGTCGATTTTTGGGTTGCGGGGACAGGTTCTGAAGTGAACCCAAGAAGTTGCACAGTCACTTTCAAAGCGACAGACATATCTTTGACATTCCATTGCAATAGGGCATCCCCTTTTGTTCAGCCTTGGCTGAACGGTCTGAGAAAGCAATCTCAATGTCCATAGAAGCTAACTTCATGAACCATTCAGCCAAGGCTGAACGAAAAGACAAAAAGAATAGTTCATTATACTATAATAATTGAAACACGGAAATATGGC
>JAQXRG010000023.1 GCA_029218405.1 Bacteroidales bacterium | reverse complement strand
CCACAAAGGTAGCGGATTTCCCTGAAACGGGCAAGGCGGGAGGCGATTTTCTTTTCAGCGTCAGCATTCCTCACACACTGCCATCTCCATGCCGTGCCAAACCACCACGATACGGTGCAGACGGGTGTGTCCGATAGCGTTCTGTACGGTCTCTGAGGAGGCGTAGCGCAGGGCTTGTGCGATGGCGTCCTGCCGCAGCCGCTTCACCCGTGCGGCACTATCCTTTCCCTTTGCGTATTTCAGCTCGATGATGTAACAGTGCCTCATGTCCGGAAACTGCTCCTTCAGGGGCAGCAGGAACAGGTCGGCATAGCCCTCCTGCGTGTCCTGTTCTGACACAGGACGGTAGAACCGGTTCTGCGCTGTCATGGCCAGTGTGAAGCCATGTACGAACGACTCACCTTTCTGTCGGTCGCGTTGGGCGGCAAAGCGGTGAAGACATTCGGCGATGTAGGCGAAGTACTGCTTCCATTCGCCGAGATACGCCATCCGGGAAGCCAGGTTTTCTTGCTTTGGGAGCTCGTAGGAAAGGTCCGCTTCCTTGTAGGTGTCAAGCAAGTAACTGTACAGCTGGTCGCGTACGGTCTGGTTGGGAATGACCAGACGTGTCTGCCCCATCACAGTCCCGTTGATGGTCAGCATTCCAAAATAGTAGAGCAGGCTCACGAAGTTGTCGGAGTCGGTGATGGCCTCAGCCGGGAATCCCTTCTTCAAGGTACCGGTAATGTACCCCTGCTCGACGAGTGTTTGGATAATGGAAGCGTTATGTGCGAACTCCCTGTCCTTGCGGATGAGCATCCGCAGCTTCTCATAGTCTATACGGATGTTCTCCTCCAGCATGTCATCAGGCAACTCGCCACCATTGCGGATGTAGCTGTCCACAAAGTATAGCACCATATTAGAGTTGTACATAGTGGTCCTTCCAGATGGCTTTCGGGTGAAGCAGTAGTTGTCGTACCATGGCTTCATCAGGGTGATCAGCTCGTCGGTGGTATGGTGAAACTTACAAGTGGCGGCATAGTAGTCCAGCATCGCACGCACTTCACTTTCTGTAAAGCCCGTCATTTCGGAGAACTCAGGTGAAAGGGAGTAGTTGGTGCCGATGTTGAAGCCGCTTGTCACGTCATCCATTGTCACGGGACTGACCCCCGTAATGAAGCAACGGCGGATGCTGGATTCCGTACCAGCCTTTACCGTGTCGAAGAACAAGCGGATATATCCTGCGCCGTGCGTCTCACTCTTGTACCGGTCAATGACTCTGGGGGTGGAGAGAATCTTGTTCGTAAAATGGTCGTACTCGTCAATGAACAGGTAGATGGGCCGGTTCACCTTCTGACACTCCTTGTACAGATATTCCAGCTGGCCCACAGCACCGTCCTTGCGGTTCAGTTCTTCCTTGACACCCGGGGAAAGATAGCGCGCGTACACATCGCAGAAATAGTTGAAGGCCGTGTTGCAATGCTCGTCCAAGGAACTGCGGTAATTCTCCAGCTCGGCATTGATGCGTGAGAAGTTCAGGTGCAGGACAAGATACGCACCCCGTTCTGTAGTGGGGTGGTCGTATATATACAACCCCTTGTACCACTTCTCAAACTTGTCCGCGTCGAGGATGTCGTAATAGTGACGAAGCATGGACAGGGTGAGGCTCTTCCCGAAACGGCGAGGACGGATGAAGAAGAAGTAGCGGTTGGCATACTCCACCTCCTCGATGAAGCGGGTCTTGTCCACGTAGTAGCAGTTGTCCTCGCGGAGGCTGACGAAGTCCATTATCCCATACGGGATGCGTTTACGGCGTGCTCTTTCGTTCATGGCATTCTGAGTTTTCCACAAAGGTAGCGGATTTCCCTGAAACGGGCAAGGCGGGAGGCGGTTTTCTTTTACGAATCGAAGACGGTCGTTCTCGAATCTTGACAATATCGGGTAGAAAACTAAGGGGGAAATCAGGGGGAGCTTGTCCCGGATACCCCCTCTGGAAGGGCTTGTAGGGCATGTGGGCCTTGCAGGGGAGTTCCGCCCGTACTTAGGACATTTTGGGGACTTCGGACCGGCCCGTCAGGGCACCGCCCGATTCGGCAGCAGGGCAAGGGTGATGATAAAGGATAATCCTAACCAATTATAAACTTAATAGTAACAATTATGTCAAAGCGAGTAAAATCAGTCAGCATGATGATCGCCCTGATGGGCGCCGCCTCCATGGGCGCGATGTATGCTGAAACACTCCCCCATGTGGACGGCATCCG
>JAQXRG010000022.1 GCA_029218405.1 Bacteroidales bacterium | reverse complement strand
ATTTGTCATTAAGACACCTTACAGCACGGCTGGGCCAGGCAGGCTGCCCGCACCCGTTAGCGTATGACCATGCTGGGCGAACAAGAACGGCGTTCAAACAATGTTTGACCACTGTTTGAACGCCGTTTACGTTGAGCACCCACTGTCGGTCAGAACCGGAAGCCGGCGGTGAGGAGCACCTGGTGACGCTCGTTGTCCACCTTGGCGGCCTGCAAGGCATCGGCACTGAAGGCGTAGAAGTCGGACTTCTGGAGGTCGTACTTGTAGGCCATGTCCACGAAGAAGGAACGTCCGCGGTAGCCCAGTCCTACGGCCACCGTATGGCGGTCAAGGTCGTTGGTGTACTCCGTGTCGGTGCGCATGTCGTTCCAGTCGAGCGCCTTGTAGGCGGTCTTCTCGAAGCCCGAGGTCGTGTAGTTGTAGCCCGCACGCAGACTGAAGGCCGGCGAGATACGGGTCTCCATGCCCACACGCAGCGTATGCACGCCCTTGAGGTCTTCCTTGATGATCTGGTTCTGGAGCTCCATCTCATCGCCTCCATCGTAATAGAGTTTGGACGAGCCGTAGTCGGCAAACTCATACTCGGCGCCGAGGGCCATGATGCCGCCCACCACGGTGCCAAGGCTGGCGTTGAATTTCCACGGCGTGCGCAGCTCGTAGTCGCGCAGGGAAGAACCGCCCACATAGTCGGGCGTGTATTCCTCGGCCTTCGACACACCGGCCTCGCCGTCAAACTGAATCTCCGAATAAAGGTCGGACCAGTACGTGTCAGTGAGCGTGTACCACGTCGGGGTGTGCACCGCCACGCCGAACCGGAACGGGGAGTCCTCGATGGGACGGAAGATGGCGCCCAGTTTCAGGTCCACCCCCGTGCCTTCCGTGCGGAAGCTGTTCTGCAGGTCGTAAAGGCCTTCGTGCTTGCCGTCATAGATGTCCTCGGTATAATAGGTGTAACGCTTGTAGTCCACGTCATACACGCCCAGCGTGGCTCCGAAGTACATACGGTCCTCCACGTTGAAGGACACGTTGAAGTCGTACTGCTGCACGCCTCCCTCCTCGCGGCTCGTATAGCCGTAGGCATCGCCGTTCCAGCCCTTCAGCCCGCTCTCGTCCTTTCTGACGCCCACCAGCTCCGTGCGCACACCCATCACGCCCAGGTAGGGGTAGTTGGAGCCGGAGGGGCTGTAAGGATTGCCGCTTCCGCCCAGACGGTAGTCATAGATGGCGTCCACCTCGGAGACACTGTGGATGGCGCCTGCCATCAGGTTGGCCATCTGCTGTGTCTGCGACAGGCCGTCCAGCAGGCCGCCCGCCTTGAACACGCGGTTGAAGTTCTTGCTCTTCCGGTAGTTGAACCCGAAGTTGAGGTAGCGCAGCGAGGTGTGGTTACCGATTTTGGTGGAATAGACAAAGCCAGCCTGGTCGAACGAGGCCCGCGTGCGGTTGTCGCTCATGGGCTGGGCGCCCGACCCGCTTTCCGTACAGGTGACGTTGAAGCCGCCCGTAGCCGTGACCTCGTTGCTCCGGTAGAGGCCGATGCCCGCCGGGTTCACGCCGATGACCGAGATGTCCGCGCCCAGGGCGCCCATCGCGCCGCCCATGCCGACGAAGCGGGCGGTACCGTTGAGTTCGCTGCCCGTCAGCCGGGCCGCGTCGTATTGTGTCTGGGCCACCGCCTGGGTGCCGATTGCGGCAAGGCAGGCGGTCGCCATCATCCATTTGTTGCTCATATTCTTCTTGTTTACGTTTGTTTCTTCTTGTTTCCTTGGTAGTTTATTTCTAAATCCACATATCATCAATGCAGGTTCGTAGTTACCGTCTGCGTGCTCCGCCGCCGCCACCATTGCTGTGGCTGCTGCCCATGCTGCCTGACGAGCTGCGCGAGGACGAGCCCGACCCGCTGCCCGAGGAGCGGAAGCTGCCGAAGCTGCTGCTGCTCCGCGAAGAGTTGTCGCGGTGGAAGGAGGAACGGTTCGAGCCGCTGTCGTAGTGGCGCGACGCGCCGTTGCCGCTGTTGCTGCTGTTGCCCTGCATCCGCTGGTAGGCTCCCGAGTTGCGGTAGGAGCTGGAGCGGGTGCTGCTCGGACGGCTGTAGCTCGACTCGCCCTGACCCACCTGCGTGGAGCGGGTATAAGTGCCGCGCGAGGTTGTGCCCTGCCGGCGGACGGAGTTCACGTTGTCCTGGCTGCCTGCCACCACGCGTCCGCCCGTACGTCCGTTGCGGTCATAAGGCTGGCGGGTGAAGCCACCCTGTCCGCTACTGTTACTGCCTCCGTTGCCCGGACGGATGGAGCTGACGTAGCTGCCGCCCGCTCCTCTGCGGGGCAGACCCACCTCGGCCCGACGGTCGTTGTAGGAGTAGCGGGGACCGTAATGGCCGCCGTGCGAGGGACCGCCGTGCCACGCATAGTGGGGATGCGCGCCGTGCCAGCCGCCCCAGTAACCACCCCAGTAGTTGCCGTACCAGCCACCATACCAGCCGCCGTACCAGCCGCTATAATAATAAGGTGAATACCAGCTGTAGTGCCACGGCGAGTGCCAGCTGCTCCAGCCGAAGCTCCAATGCGGGCCGCCGAAGCTCCAGTTCCACCGCCAGTCCCACCACAAGGGGTTGGAGGACGAGGGGAACACGTAGGCGTAGAAGCCGTCATCGTACACGTTCCATTCCCAGCTGGGGAAGGCCGCGCCGCCATACACCACATCCCAGTACAGAGGGCTGCTCACCGGGATGGCGTAGCGCGGGCTGCGGAAGCGGACAATGCGCATGGCGTACTCATAATCGGACTGCGAGCCCTCGAAGCCGTTCACCCACTCGCCCCGCTCGCCGTAGGGCTTCTCCTGCACGTAGAGGGTGTCGTTCTGCAGGGAGAAGGTATTGTCGCGCGACGTATAGCGGCGGTTGTACTCGTCGATGTCGCGCGTGCGGCCCTTCACGTCCTTTACCACCACCGTCGATCCGGGGGCGGCATATACTGTAGTGGACGATCCGCCCGCCGTGCGCCGCACAGAGGCGGCGCTTGCCGGGACATCCTGTGCCTTCGTCTCCTTCCGGACCTCTTTGCGGGTCTCTTTCTTCGGAAGGTAGTACAGGTCGTCCGTGCTCTGCGCCGTCGCCAGCCAAGGAAGGCCGGCCAACAGCATGGTTACGATTGCTTTTCCTTTCATATCTTCTGTCTTTAAACGGTTACACCTGATTTTTCTGGTACAAATGTACGAAGATTCTTCGGGCCTCGGTGCAGAAATTCCCTATTTTGGGGTAGGGATTTCCCTATTTTATGTATCTTTACCGAAAAATTCAGGAAATCATGAAATACTTTGAAGTGACAATTACCGCCCAGCCGTGCGACGAGACCGTGACCGACGTGCTGGCCGCCCTGCTGGGCGAGATAGGATTCGAGAGTTTTGTGGAATGTGACGGAGGCACGCAGGCCTACATCCAGCAGTCCCTCTTTGACGAGGCGGAGCTGCGGAGGACGCTCGACGAGTTCCCCCTGCCCGACGTGCGCCTGGACTACTCCATCGCGGAGCCGGAGGACAAGGACTGGAACGCGGAGTGGGAAAAGAACTTCTTCCAGCCCATCGTCATCGAGGGCCGCTGCGTCATCCACAGCACCTTCCACCACGACTATCCGCAGGCGGAGTATGACATCGTCATCAACCCCCAGATGGCGTTCGGCACCGGCCACCACGAGACCACCAGCTCCATCCTGGGCGAGTTGCTCGACGCGGACCTGCAGGGCAAGTCGGTCCTCGACATGGGCTGCGGCACGTCCATCCTCGCCATCCTGGCCCGCATGAGGGGGGCCTGTCCGGTGACCGCCATCGACATCGATGACTGGTGCGTGAACAACTCGCGCGACAACATCGCGCTCAACGGGCTGGACGGCATCACCGTGGAGCTGGGCGACGCCTCGCTGCTCCAGGGGCGGGAACCGTTCGACGTGATCATCGCGAACATCAACCGCAACATCCTGCTGGCCGACATGGCGGCCTACACTGCCTGCATGCGCCCGGGCTCGGAGCTCTACATGAGCGGCTTCTACGTGGAGGACATCCCGGTGCTCCGTGCGGAAGCCGAGCGCCTCGGCCTCCGTTTCGACCATTACCGCGAGAAGCGCAACTGGGCGGCGGTGAAGTTTGTCATGGGGGAATGACCCCCGTGCCCCCCTTCACCGCCGGACGGTTCCGCTCCCTGGAGGCTTCTTCCAGGTCCCAGTACACCACGTACCGCTGGCGGTGAAGGGACAGGCCACGCCGGACATGCCGCTGCGCAAGCGCAACCGCATGGTCCGCTTCAAGGGGGTGTCCTTCCGCATGGACAAGGAACTGCGCGAGAGCGTGGGCACGCCCGACCTGGTGATGACCCGCTGGGAAGCCCACTCGCAGCTCTCCACCCGGGAGGAGCGCGAGCAACGGATGACGGACTACTTCAGCCGGCATGAGTTCGTGACGCGCCGACAGCTGCAGTTCCTGCTCGGACTGAAGAAGACCGTGGCCGTAGAGCAACTGCGGCAATGGCGCGAGGCGGGCCTGCTGCTCAACAAGGGCTCGGACCGGCAGCCCATCTATGTACCGGTTCCCGGCTGTTTCGGGCGGTAACATTTCCCCGTCTTCCCTTGCGATGTTCGGTCTTTTTCCGTAGCTTTGCAAGAGCAAACCGGAACCACCCCAAAAAGAAGGAAGAATATGGAAAAGAAGCCACTGAAACGACTGCCCGTGGGCATACAGACATTCTCTGAAATACGGGAGAAAGACATGTTGTACATCGACAAGACCGAGTATATCTGGAAGATGATACACCTCAGCAAGTACGTCTTCCTGAGCCGTCCCCGACGGTTCGGGAAGTCGCTGCTCATCTCCACGCTGCAGGCCTACTTCGAGGGACGAAAGGAACTGTTCAAGGGACTCGCTATCGATCGGTTAGAGAAAGATTGGACGGCATATCCCGTGCTGCGCATCAGTATGGCTTCCGGCAAGCACATGGAGAAAGACCAGCTGGAGCGGTATCTCGGAATGCGCCTCGCCGAGTATGAAGGGAAATACGGTATCACCTGCCCGGCCAGCGACAATAATGACCGGTTCACGGCCCTGATACAGGCTGCCTACCAGCAGACAGGACGCAAGGTGGCCGTCCTCATCGACGAATACGACGCGCCGCTGCTCGACGTGGTGCATGAGGAAACGACATTGCCCGTCCTCCGCAACGTGATGCGCAACTTCTACTCGCCGCTGAAGGACTGCGACCCCTACCTACAGTTCGTCTTCCTCACGGGCATCACGAAATTTTCGCAGCTCAGCATCTTCAGCGAGCTGAACAACCTGAAGAACATCTCCCTGCTTCCCCGGTATGCCGCCGTATGCGGCATCACGGAAGAAGAAATGATGACCTGCATGTCCGACTACATCGATGATTTTGCGGCCTCCCGACAAATCAGCCGGGAAGAGGCGGTCGCCCAGCTGAAACGCCAGTACGACGGCTACCATTTCACGTGGCCTTCGCCCGATGTGTTCAATCCCTTCAGCCTGCTCAACGCCTTCCAGGACCATCTGCTCACTAACTACTGGTTCGCCTCGGGCACACCGACCTATCTCGTGGAGATGCTGCAGAAATTCCATATACTGCCTTCCGATATCAGCCGGATGGAGGCCATGTCGTACGAATTCGACGCCCCCACAGAGAACATGCAGTCCATCATCCCCCTGCTCTACCAGAGCGGCTACGTCACCATCAAGGACTGCGATCCGGAGGCTGACCTCTATACGCTCGACATTCCCAACAGCGAGGTGCGCATCGGACTGATGAAAAGCCTCCTGCCCCTCTATGCCTCCGTACAATATGGAAGGGGCATGACCACAGCGGCCAAAATGAGCTTAGCGTTGAGGAAGGAGGACATCGACGGGGCCTTGAAGCTGCTGCAGGCCTATCTCCTCACCGTCCCTTACTGCAACCATGCTAACTCGGAAAGCCATTACCAGCAGATGCTGTACATCATCTTCTCCCTGCTTGGAGAGTTCAACGGACTGGACGTGGAGGTACGTACGGCGACAGGCCGCGTGGATATGGTGCTGCGCACCCTCAAGGCCATTTACCTGTTCGAGCTGAAGCTGAACAAGAGTGCAGCGGCTGCCCTGCAGCAGATGGACGCGAAAGACTATGCCTCGCGCTTCGCCCTCGACGGACTGCCCGTCGTGAAGGTAGGCATCAACTTCGATGCCGAACGACATACCCTCAGTGACTGGGAGATTAAAGCATGAC